>CALAIY010000052.1 GCA_937922595.1 uncultured Verrucomicrobiales bacterium
CTGCTTGGAGGAGGAGCTCGACGATGAGATTGGCGGTGCGGGGGGTGAGTTCGCTGGGCTTGAGGACGGCGGTATTGCCGGCAAGGAGAGCGGGAACGAGGTGGCCATTGGGGAGGTGGCCGGGGAAATTGAAGGGGCCGAGAATGAGGGCGAGGCCGTGGGGCCGGAAGTGGGTGCTGGAGGGGGCGGTGCCGAAGGGGGCGCAGCGTTCGTTTTGCGCGGTGATTGAGATTTCAATTTTGCCGACCATGGCACCGGCTTCGGTGAGGGCTTCCCAGAGGGGCTTGCCGGTGTCTGCGGTGATGGCTTCGGCGAGTTTTTCGCGGTTTTCTTTGAGGAGTTCGGCGTAGCGGCGTAGGAGGGTGGTGCGGTGCTCAAGGGTGGTGGCTGCCCAGGAGGGGGCGGCGGTTTTCGCGGTCTGAAGTGCGAGGTCGGCCTGCTCGGTGGTGGCGGCTTGGTATTGGTGGGAGGGCTGGCCGGTGGAGCTATCGGTGAGGCTGATGGTGGTGCCTTGTCCTGGGGTCCAGCTTTGGTCGAGGTAGAGATTCATGAGAGGAGGTAGATGATGGGGTCTCCGATGGAGAGACCGAGTGTGTCGATGATTGATTGAGGTGCGAGGATGGTGTGATCTGGCTGAACGGCGATGGGAGTGCGGGTGCAGCGGAAGTCGAGGAGGGTATTGGCGAGGAGGGCGTTTTCTGTGGTGGGATGGTTTTCTGGGAGAACGCCGGAAATGTGGGCTTTTTGGGAGCGGGTGATGGCGGTGATGTCTTTGGTGATGGCTTGGAGGGTGGGGCCGGCATCGAAGAGATCGACTTCGTCGGTGGGCTGGAATCCCTGCTGCTCAAGGAGCTTGCGGGCAGGGAGGGTATTGGGGTGGACTTGGCCGATGGCTTCGCGGGCGTCTTTGGGGAGGAGATTGACGCAGATGGGATTCGAAGGGATGAGGCTGAGGATGAAGGATTTGTCCGAGGTGACGCTGTGTTTATCAGCGGTGTGGAAGTCGGTGCCGAAGAAGTGCTGGCCGACGGCGTTCCAGAAGGGAGATTCTAGATTTTCGTTGGTGAGGCCACGGAGTTCGGCGATGGTTTGCTGGGAGAAACGCTCCGGGAAGAGCCCCATGAAGAGGAAGCGAGCGAGGGAGAGGAGGGTGCCGAGGCGTTGGCCGCGGGCTTTGCGTGATAGGTAGAGGGTGCCTAGCTCGGAGGGGCCGTCGTGGCTGAGCTTGAGGTGGAGCTCGGTGATTTCTGAGGAGAGGCCGAGTGGAGGGTAGGCGTTTTGGCGTTTCTTGATTTGGTAGGTGCAGTAGGGCTGGTGGCCGCCGGAGCGGGCAAAGAGGGCGCTGGTGCCGAGGATGTCGCCGTTTTCGGGATTGGTGAGTACGAAGAGGTAGGACTCTGATCCGGGCTCGGTGACGACGGGATAGAGGGAGCGGAGAGAGTCGTGGACGCGGCTTGAGAGGTACTTTCGGTCAGCAGGGAGGGTGCTGACAGGATCGACAGCCGAATTGGCGAGCTGAAAGAGCCCGTCGAGATCGCTCTCGCGAACGAGGCGAAGCACGACGGGTGGTGGCGAAATACTCATGAGGAAACGCGGTGAGCGATGAGGGTGTTTTCCAAGACTTTGAGGGAATCGGTGATGTGCTCGGGAGTGAGTGCTCCGATGGGGAGGAGGAAGCGGAGGCGGGTGGGCTTTTGTCCTGCGACGAAGGCCATGACGCCGTTTTTGTAGAGGTCGTGGAGGAAGGGCATTACGGTTTCCGGCTTGCCGTCGAGGGCGGTGCAGCCGGTCATGGCTCCGAGTCCCCAGGGGCCGGAGAGGAGATCTGGGTGGCGCTGGGCGATGTCTTCGAGGCCGGCTTTGAAGTGATTGTGCAGCTGGGCGATTTTGCCGTCTTCACCGAAGTAGGGGGCGCTTTCGAGTTCATCGAGGATGGCGAGGGCGGAGGCGACAGTGGAGGTGGAGGCGGTGTAGGTCTGGGCGATGAGGCCGGGCTTGGGTGCGTAGTTTTTCGTGAATAGGGTGGCGCAGACTTGGGCGGCTTTACCGATCCAGATGATGTCTACGAGGTCGTCGAGCTTGTAGTGCTGGAAGGCAAAGGGCTCGTGGGTGCGGGCGAAGGTCTGAACTTCATCGACGAGGACGGCGATTTGGTGTTCGCGGCAGCATTCCATGAGGGCGCGGTGGAAGGCGGTGGTGCCGGGGTAGTATCCGCCTTCGCCCTGGATGAGCTCGAAGAACATGGCGGCGTATTGCCCGGGGTGGCGCTGGAGGTGCTGAGTGAGGGTGTCGAGGGCGCGCTGAGTGCTACCTTCGGGATCGGCTTCGTCGTAGAATGGGATGTAATCGACGTTGAGGATTTCGGGGAGGCCTTGGCGGAAGGCGGCTTTGTCGTTGATCTGGGAGAAGGCGAGGGTGCGTCCGGCGAAGCAGCGCTCGAAGGCGAGGACGCGGGAGGCGGGGGAGTTTTTCTGGAGGGCGAGCTTGAGGGCGTTTTCACCGGCCATGACGCCGGAGGAGGAGAGGAAACAGTGGGAGATGGGGGCACCGTTTTTCTGGGAGAGGGCGGTGAGTTTTTGGGTGAGCTTGTAGCTGTTGAGATTTTGCTGGATGTTGCCCTGCATGACGACGTCTTCGAGGGCGGCTTGGAGGCTGGCTTTGGCAATCGCGGGGTGTGAGTGGCCGAAGAGGTGGACTCCGATGCCGCAGGTGTAGTCGTATTTCACGCTGCCATCGGCGAGCTCGACGAGTGGGCCGTTTCCGAGGCCGGAGGCGAGGTAGGGGAAGAAGAGCTTGCCGCCACGGAGGCTGGCGAAATCGTCTAGGGTCGCTTGGTATTCTTCGGTGAGTTCGGGATTGGGTGGGCGGATGCCGGTGAGTTTCTGAGAGTGATCCGCGAGCTGGCCGAGCAGATCTTGGATGGAGCTGTCGACTTGAGGATTGCTTTGAAGTTGGTCGAATGTGGTCATGGTGAAAGAATGTGGGCGTTAGTTGATTGAGGAAAAGGAGGCTGCGTCAAGCTCGGCAGTGGCTAGGCGAATGAGAAACAGGGTGGTGAGATGAATTCGGGAGGGGATACTGAGGAGTTCGACGTATTCCTGGGGTGAGTGGAGGTGGGCTCCGATGACGCCGAGGCTGTCGATATTGGGGAGGCCGTAGTGGAGGAGATTCGAGCCATCGGCTCCGCCTCCGGTATCGTGCCAGGGGAGGTCTTGATCGAGGATGGAGCCGGTTTCGCGGATCGCTTGATAGAGATTTTCGGTGAGAGTATCGGGTTTTTTGTGGGGGCGACTGAAGGTGCCATGCCAGTGGAGCTGGACATTGTGAGACTGGGCGATGGTTTTTCGAATTTCTTCGATCCGATTCTGAATTGGCTGGGTCTGCGAATTAGAATTGATGCGGATATTGAAATGAGCGTGGGCGTGATCAGGAACGGCATTGGTGACGGTGCCACCCTCAATGATACCAGTGTTAAAGCGCGCTTCTGGGAATTCATCATTCAATTGTTGAAAGGCGATAATGAAGGCGGAGAGAGCTTGAATGGCATTCCGCCCATCTGAAAAGTTTTTTCCGACATGGACACTGTGACCTTCGGCGCGGAGGAGAAAATTTCCGCCTCCCATGCGTGACTTAACGAGCGAGCCCCCTGGCGGGCTGGACTCAAAGACGAGCCCGAGGTGATGGCGGGAAGCCGCTTGCCTGAGGAGAGCATCGCCACCGGGCGAGCCAATCTCTTCATCTGGCGTGATGAGTATTTCCCAGCCAACTTGAGTGGAGGCCGGGTGTTTTTCGAACATCTCCAGGGCCTTGATCATGACGAGAAGGCCGCCTTTCATGTCGGCGACACCTGGGCCGTTGAGTTTTTTCCCATCGGGGGAAAGCGTGCAGCTTTGGAAGGGGGAATCAGGGCTGTAAACGGTATCCATGTGCCCATTGAGTAAGACCTGGATAGGAGCGTCGGGTCTAGTTCGTGCGATTAGGCTTTGAGCTTCCGGAAATGGAATTGGTTCTCCGGTCACTGGTGAGGGGTGTGCAGCGGCGGGAGTGGTGATGAGTTCTGTCGTGTCAGCAAAGGGCTTGATGGCATCAACTAGAATATCGGCCATCTTGGCGAGCCCTTCGGGGTGGAAGCTGCCGGAGTTGCAATCGCACCAGGAAGTGAGGGTCTTTGTGAGATCCGGAACAGCCTCTTTTGGATGGCAGTGCTGGTGGAGAAAAGATGTGACTTTAGGATCCATAGATTGATGTGCTTCAGAGAGAAATAGCGCGCAAGTTAGTGTGCATTATTTATTGAGACATTAGCCCTCTCTACGGTGATTCACGCCAACGCAATCACTCTTCCAGAAAGGACTCCCCTTCCCTTTTGTTTGGCCAACACCGAGGATCCCTGGCAACAAGCCGTTTTTTCTTCCGAAACCATTCCGTTTCTGCGGCAACGTTACCCCAAAATTATGACTATTCAGTCGCACCGCGGTGTATTTATAACGTTTCGCAATTCGCTCGATGACGAGAGCAAACACATCCTTCAGACCCCGAGAATCGCCAGTGACCTCATTTTCAACGACATCAAAGGAGAAAAAAGCTTCTCAAAGCCCTAGGCTACAGAATATAACACGTCACTTCAGCGCGATAATAAAGCGCTGCTGCGTCTTCCTTTCGCAACCTGGCGAGCTAGTGCACCATCTCTTCTGTAAAAGCGCCCGAGACAGCGAGAAAACGGCTCCGCACCTGCGAGAACCTACACAAACAAATTGGTCGCCGCACCAAAGTGTGCTCGATTTTCCCCAACGAAGAACCACTCCTGAGACTGGCCAGCGCCATCTTGATGGAGCAGTCCGAAGAGTGGGAAACCGGGAAAGCCTATCTAAACCCAACCCATCTCTAAATCCGAATCCACACTAACACACCACCAAAAACATCCTAAAGAACGTCCACTTTTACAGAAAGAATGTTGCTTAGTCACGCGAGTGCAAGCACTCGTGGAGGCTGCCCTGGGTGATGAATAGGTGTTTTCTAGCTGGAGCGACGGTAGTGATACCGGTTAGTTTACTAGGGCTTTTAGGGCGGGGTATTGCTCGTCGGTGTCGCCCAGCTTTAGCTTGGTCTCTTTGAGGAGGGTTTTTAGGGTTTTCTGGATTTTGGTGTAGGCGGGGTTGTTGTAGACGTTGTTCATCTCGTGGGGATCGGATTGGAGGTCGTAGAGTTCCCAGTAGGGTTCGATTTTGTCTTGGAGGGCGCCTTTGGCGTCTAGGGGGAGGCCGTAGAAGAGGATGAGTTTGTGGGTCTTGGTGCGGATGCCGTAGTGGGCGGGGTTGTCGTGATGGGTCATGTTCATCCAGTAGCGGTAGTAGGTGGCTTGGCGCCAATCTGCGGGCTCTTGGCCTCCGCTTTCTAGGATGGGGATGAGGGATCTGCCTTGGATGGTATCTGGGATTTCGGTGACTCCGGCTAGCTCTAGGAGACTGGGGGCGAAATCGGTTTCGTTGACGAGGGCGGTGATTTCGGTGCCGGCTTTGATGGCTTTGGGGTAGCGGATGATGAGTGGCATGCGGAGGCTTTCTTCGTACATCCAGCGTTTGTCGATGTAGTCGTGCTCGCCGAGCATGAAGCCTTGGTCGGAGGTGTAGATGATTACGGTGTTGTCTAGCTCGCCGGTCTTTTCTAGGTGCTTGAGGAGGCGTGCGATGTTGTCATCCACGCCGCGGACGCAGCGGAGGAATTTTTTGAGGTAGCGCTGGTAGGCTTCGCGTTTGTATTCGGCGGTGGTGAGGGCGTCGTCGATAAACATGTGGTCTCCCATGTTGCGGCGGGAGTTTCTCTTTCCTACTGAGGTGCCGTATTGGTCGCGGTCTTGGGGGCCGTGGTTGCCGCGTACCCAGAGGGATTCGGGCTCGGGGATGGCGGTGTTTTCCCAGAGGAAGTCGTAGCGTTCGGCGTTTTCGAAGTTGTCGTGGGGGGCTTTGAAGTGGTGCATGAGAAAGAAGGGCTTGTCTTTCTCTTTGCGGTTTTTGAGCCACTTGAGGGAGATGTCGGTGATGGCATCGGAGGAGTGCTTGGAATCGTAGCCGCCGACGGTGATGGTGTTTTTCGGCCAGGAGTGGGGGCCACGGACGCGGAAGGTGGGATTGAAGTAGGCCCCTTGGCCGGGGAGGACGGTGTAGAAGTCGAAGGCGGAGGGCTCGACTTTGAGGTGCCATTTACCGATCATGGCGGTTTCGTAGCCTGCGGCGTTCATGCCGTGGGCGAGGGTGTGACGCTCGGGGGGGAGCTTGTCGGAGAGGGTCTTTACGCCGCTGGTGTGGGAGTATTGGCCGGTGAGGACGGAGGCGCGGCTGGGGGTGCAGATGGAATTGATGCAGAAGGCGTTTCTGAAGATGGCTCCTTCTTGGGCGAGGCGATCAATGGTGGGGGTGGGGTTCATGGCGGCGAGGCGACCGCCGTAGGCTCCGATGCCGTGGGCGGCGTGGTCATCGGACATGATGTAGAGGATGTTGGGTTTGTCGGCGGCTTGGGTGGTGGCGGCGATAAATGAAATTGCGAGGGTGAGGCCGATTTTCATGGGGGAAGTTTTCAGACTGGTCCTTTGGGGGACTAACTACGGTGGAGGGTGTAGGATTCTTTTCCGTCTTTGGCGGTCCAGCCTTGGGCGGCGAGTTGGTCGCGGAGTTGATCGGAGGCGGCCCAGTCTTTGGCGGCGCGGGCGGCCCAGCGTTTTTCGGCTAGGAGCTTTATTTCTTCGGGGGCTTCTTCGAGCTCTTCTTTGGTGGGCTCGGGGAGATTTAGGCCGAAGGCTTGGAGGAGGATATTGAGGCCTTGGAGGGCGGTGGTGGCGTCTTCTTTGGTGGGGGTGTTTTTCTCTAAAAGCTTGGCGGCGCTGAAGATTTTTCCGAGGGCGGCGGGGGCGTTGAGATCGTGAAGGAGGGATTGGAGAGCTTCTTGGAAGGGGCCGGCTTGGAGAGGAGATTTGGCGGCGGCTTTGATGAGCTGTTTCCAGGGTAGTGGCTGGGTGCCGGAGGCTTTTTGGAGGTGGTGCTGGAGGTCGGCGAGGCGCTGGAGATTGAGGCGGGCGTCGCGGAGCTGATCGAGGGAGAAATTGAGCTTTTGGCGGTAGTGACCTTTGAGGAGGGCGTAGCGGACTTCCGCGGGGGTGTGGCCTTTTTCTTGGAGGTCGGCGAGGGTGTAGAGATTCCCTAGGGATTTACTCATCTTGGCGCCATCGACCATGAGGTGCTCGATGTGGAACCAGAGGCGAGAGAAGCGATTGCCGGTGGCGGCTTCGCTTTGGGCGATTTCGTTTTCGTGATGGGGAAAGCAGAGGTCTACTCCGCCGCTGTGGAGATCGAAGTCTTCGCCGAGGTATTTGTGGCCCATGGCGGAGCATTCAAGGTGCCAGCCGGGGCGGCCTTGGCCCCAGGGGCTTTCCCAGAAGTTTTCGCCGTCGCCGTCTTTGCGGGCTTTCCAGAGGACGAAATCGGAGGCGGATTCTTTGTCGTATTCGTCGGCGTCGTTGGCGGTTTCGGAGGCTCCGGTTTTGAGTTCGCGTTGATCGAGGCGGGAGAGTTTGCCGTAGGCGGGGTAGGAGGCGACGTTAAAGTAGACGGAGCCGTCTTCGGAGGGGTAGGCGTGGCCTTTCTGGATGAGCTGCTGGATGAGGGCGATTTGCTCGGGGATGTGATCGACGGCTCCGGGCTCAAGGTGGGGCTTGAGGAGATTGAGGGCGATGCAATCTGCGTCGAATTTTTCACGCCAGCCGGTGGTGAAGGTGGTGAGTGTTTGGCCTTCGGCCTGGGATTGGCGGATGGTCTTGTCGTCTACGTCGGTGATGTTGCGGACGTGTTTGGCCTTGAGCCCTGTGAGTTCGAGGGTGCGACGGAAGAGATCCTGGACGAGGAAGGTGCGAAAATTTCCAATGTGGGCGGGTCCGTAGACGGTGGGTCCGCAGCAGTAGAAGCGCAGTGATTTGCCGTCGGAAGGGGTGACGGGGGAAAGATTGCGAGAAAGGGTATCGTGAAGCCTGAGTGTGTGCATGGGTGGCGGGTGCCCACCGTTTCACAGGGGCTTTCCTATGTCCACCTTCGCTGATTACCTGAAACTTCACGGGCTCGTATTTATCGCGGGAGCGACAGCGATCCTAGGCGAACTTATTGCTCTGCCGGCACCGGCGATTACTTTTTGGCGGACGCTGGCGGCGGCGGTGCTGCTGGGAATTTGGGTGCTGTGGAAAAAGCCGCAGGCGGCTGGGCTGGGGGCGGTGACTCAGCTTCTTGCCAATGGCGTGCTGATCGGCTTGCACTGGATTACGTTTTTCTGGGCGATACAATTATCGAATGTGTCGGTGTGCATGGTGGCGATGGCGACTTCGACTCTATGGGCGGCGAGTCTGGAGCCGATGATGGTGCGGGAGCGCAAATTCCGAACGGCGGATCTGGTGCTGGGGATTGTCATGGTGGTGGCGATGGGTGGGCTTTTCGGATCGGGCTTCAAATTCGCTGTCGGGCTGGCGGTGGGGATTCTTTCGGCGGGGCTGGCGATTATTTTCACGATCGTGAATAGTAGGTTCACCGGGCGGATGTCTGCGGTGACGATCACCTTTTGGGAGATGGTGGGGGCGGCAGGTGTCTCGGCGGTGATGCTCCCTTTCCTTCCCTGGAAACTCCCCTCTCCCACTGATGCGCTCTCGCTTTTTCTTCTCGCGTCGGTGTGTACGGTGGTGGCTTTTACGGCGCTTACCGCGCTACTCCGAAGGGTGTCGGTTTTCACGGTATCACTGGCTTACCAACTTGAGCCGCTGTACGCGATTGCGGTGGCGACATTCCTTTTCAAAGATCACACGGAGTTACCGGCGCGGTTTTACTATACGGCGGTGCCAGTGCTACTCGCGGCAGTGATTCACCCGCTCTGGATGCGGCGAGTGGAGCGGAAGCAATTAATTCCGGTGGCGGGGGGCTAACTTCGTGATGACCTCTTCGCGGCGAATTAATCAATGAGTCCGCGGCTGAGACGATCGAGCTGACCGCAGAAATAGACCCCTATTTTCTGCGAGACAGGCTAATTTACCCGAAGGATTAAGCTTTAGCGGCTTCTGCTCGGGCGAGAAGCCAGAGGACGTCGGAGAGACGATTCAGATATTGGGCGGGGAGACCGGGGGTCTCATCGGCTTGCCAGAGGGTGCGCTCGGCGCGGCGGCAGGTGGTGCGGGCGACGTCGAGGTGGGCGGCGGCGGGGCTGCCTTCGGAACCGGGCTGTGCCCAGCCGGAGGCGGGGTGCACGGCTTCGATGCGGGTGACGGCGGCGTCGAGGAATTCGAGATCGGCGTCTTTGATGATTTGGTAGCCGGCGTCGCGGTAGCGCTGGGCGTCTTCGGGGAGGATACCAGTTTCTCCCATGAGGCCGGTGAGGGCGTCTTGGATCACGGGGATCGTCTGGGCGACTTCATCGGAAACGGCGGTGGCGCGGGCGACGCCGAGGGCGGCATTGAGTTCATCGAGGGCTCCAACGACGGCGACGCGGGGATGCGTCTTGGGGACGCGGCGGGCGAAGAGGAGATCAGTCTCCCCTGCGTCCCCCTTTTTTGTGGCGATGCTAGGCATCTTTGGGTGGTCGGACGGTGAGGAGGACGATGAGTGCGATGATGATGATGCCGGCGCTGGCGAAGAGTGCGGTGGTGGCATATTTTGCCCCGCTATCGAACGCGAGGAGCGCCCCGCCAATGAGTGGGCCGATGGCACGGCCGAGGCTACCGGCGGATTGGTAGACTCCAAGGGTAGCGCCTTGGGCTTCAGCTCCAGCACAAAGTGAGGCGAGGGCGCTGATGGTGGGAGTGAGAAGACTATTCCCGATCGCGAGGCCGGCGACGACAAGAAGCAGTGGGGTAAGACTCCCTACCAAGGGCATGGCTCCGAGGGTGAGGGCGAGAATGAGAGCCCCGGTGATGGCGACGGGGAGTTCTTTACCTTCTTTTTTAAGGAGCTTGCGGAGGACTCCGCCTTGCATGAGGACGGCGATGACTCCGATGAAGGCGAAGAGGTAGCCAGCTTGCTTCTCGCCATAATTAAACCGCTCTTGTAGATAGAGGGCGAAAATGGTGGTCATGACGGCAAAGCCGCAGATAGAGAGGAAATTTACAGCGACGACACGGTAGTAGGTTGCGCGGTTTTCTTGAGGGACTTCGGTTGGTTTTTCGGAGGCTTTTGCACGAAGCTCTGGAGTGAGGCTTTCGGTGACGAAGCGGAGGACTAGACCAAGATTGAGAACGGCGAGGGCACCAGCGATATAGAACGGGGCGTGGGGGCCGAAGTTATGACTGGCGATTCCCCCGAGGGCTGGGCCGAAGATGAAGCCGAGGCCGAAGGTGGCTCCCATGAGACCCATTGTTTTGCCGCGCTCTTCGCGGGTGGTGACGTCGGCTAGGTAGGCTTGGCCGGTGGCGATACTTGCTCCGGACACTCCGTCGAGAATCCGACCGACGAAGAGGAGCGCGAGGGTATTGGCGGCTCCCATAATGAAGAAGCCAGCGGCGGTGCCGATGACACTTACAATTAATACGGGGCGTCGGCCGATCTTATCTGAGAGTTTCCCGATGAAGGGGGCGAAGATGAATTGGCAAATGGAGTAACTTGCAAATAGAAGACCTATCTGGAAACCGCTCGCTCCAAATTCCTTCGCGTAGAGCGGAAGGACGGGGATGACGATGCCGAACCCCAGCATGTTGATGAACAGCGTGAGGAGGATGACGCCGATCTTGGCTTTTTTGGAGGGCTCGGCCATGGACTTAGGCTTCGCGATTCTTGAGCTGTGGGAAGAGGATGACGTCGCGAATGGATTCGGCTCCGGTGAGCATGATGACAAGGCGGTCGATACCGATGCCAATGCCACCTGCGGGGGGCATGCCGTGCTCTAGCGCGAGGAGGAAGTCTTCATCGATATTCTGAATTTCCTCACCGGCTTGTTCTTCGAGACGCTTGCGCTGCACGATGGGATCGTTCAATTCGGTGTATCCAGGGCTGATTTCTTGGCCATTGATGATGAGTTCGTAGACGTCTACTACACTCGGGTCCTCGGCGTTTTGCTTGGCGAGCGGGACGAGCTCGGTGGGCATGTGGGTGACGTAGAGGGGATCGAATTGCTTCTCTTCGATACACTTTTCGAAGACCTGCTGCGTGACCTCGTGATCTTCCATTGCCGGGCTGATTTCGACGCGAAGCTCTTTACATTTTTCGCGGCGCCCTTCGGGGGTGCGATCGAACCACTCGGGGTCGACGCCTTTGATGAGATCGCGGTAGGACGCGCGCTTCCAGGGGCGGCTAAGATCAATGGTGCGGACGGTTTCGCCGGAGGCGTCTTTGGTCTCGACTTGGAGGCCGCCGCTGAATTTCTCGGCGAGATGACACGTCATCTCTTCCACCAGATCCGCCATGACGCTGAAATCAGCGAATGTCCAGTAGGCTTCGAGCATGGTAAACTCGGGATTGTGACGCCGGGAAATGCCTTCATTCCGGAAGTTTCGATTGAGTTCGAAGACTTTAGTGAAGCCGCCGACGAGGAGGCGTTTGAGGTAAAGCTCAGGAGCGATGCGCAGGGTGAGCGGCATGTTGAGCGCGTTGTGGTGCGTCTCGAAGGGGCGCGCGGCAGCTCCGCCGGCGACGCCTTGAAGCATGGGAGTCTCGACTTCGAGGAAATCGCGCTCCCAGAGGAATTTGCGGATTTCAGCCACGATCTGGCTGCGTTTAATGAAGACGTCTCGCGAGCGCTCGTTGCTCATGAGGTCGAGGTAGCGCTGGCGGTATTGCGTCTCACGGTCCGCGATCCCATGGAACTTATCGGGCATCGGGCGGAGCGATTTGGAAAGCACCGTGAGGCCGGATACTTTCACGCTGGGCTCGCCGACCTTCGTATTGAAGGTCTCGCCAGAGACACCGATCCAGTCGCCGAGATCAAGCTGCTCTTTAAAAACGGCGAATTCCGCTTCCGGGACGTTTTTCGCGTTGAGGAAGCACTGAATCCGGCCGTGGACATCCGCAATGTCGAAGAAGATCGACTTGCCCATGTCGCGACGAGCAGAGATGCGCCCAGCGATGGTGACTTCGAGTTCTTCAGCGAAGTTTGCGCGCAGCGCGCCTGGAGCATGGCTGGTTTCGAACCGGCCACCGAAGGGATCGGTGCCAGATTTGCGGAGGCCATCCATCTTTTCGCGACGGATGCGGATAAGTTCTTCTTCGCTGCTACCGGATGCTGCGGTCGTGTCGTCTGCCATAATGTGTGATTTTTTTGCGGGCGCGCACGGTGCGCCATCCGTTTGGAAACGCAAACACTGCGCTCCCCAGGTTATGGCCGGAACGTGATTATTTTATCCGCCTTGAACATGTGGCCTCCAGGCACCCCATCGCCGCCGAGACTTCCGATCTCGATCCGCCCATCGTCCAGGACGCGGTAGGTAAAAGGATTGTTCCACACATCGACAATACTCCCTTCCCCCGCAAGCACAGCCAGCGTCTCTGGAGGCTCGCCATATTTCGCGACATGCTCAGAGATAGCGGCTTGGAGCTCTGCAAGCCGAGCATCCGTCTCCACACCCGGCGGAGTCTTCCCCTTCAGATAAAAAACGCCAGCCCCCATGAAGGCAATGAGCGCGAGGATTACGACAATCGCTTTTTTCGGACTAGTCTCGGCCATCCGCTACGAGATCACACATGGGCTACTCTTCCAGCTCCCATACCTCGTATGAAAACATCTTTTCGAGCCCCGGCAGATCAGCGATTTGCTCAAAGCGCCCACTCTCCACAACAAGGCGGTAGCACTCCGGATCGCGCTCGCGCGCAAACTCCTTACCCGCGAATGCCACCCGAAGCGTTTTTTCGGACGCTTGAGCCTCCGCGATCAAATTCTGTAGCGCGCCCGGAGCCTTCAAGCGACGCACTCTAGGATCATACAGACACAGCATACCATCACTCACGCCAAAGACCCCTGTAAGGACTCCTCCATCCGTCTCACCATGAGCCGGGCTCTCACCACGCATCGCCGCCACGGCCTCACGCATCGGTTGCCGGGGCATCGTCGCGAGATCCATCCGCGTATCCCAAGTAGCCACGCCATAGCCCGCCACCAACACAAATGCGACCCCTCCCCCAGCAGCCTTCCACCTTCCCCGCCATTCAGTGCTCCACGCAATGAGCAAAACCGCCGGCGGAAGCGTATACAGCAGATACCACCCGAAAGCCGGAGCCGAATTCGCCCGAAGCTGGAAAAACCCTAACACCCCACCAATAAGCACCCCCAAAGCAGGAAGAAGCGACTCCCAGCGGCCACGAACGATCATCAGAATAAGCCCCAAGACCATCAGCACCCCAGCAATCACCAGCATCCAATCCCTCGCCACCGGTACTCCCGCAATCAAATGCGAGGCATAATCCCGAAGCCACTCCGCATTCATCGCTGCTCCAGAATCACGGCCGCCACCCGTTTTTTCGTACTCCATCACCTGCGGAATAATCGGCAGAAGAAACGGCAGAAGCAGCATCACCGAAAGACTACAAGAAACCGCCCAGCGCGAAAATGGAAGCGGTTCACGCTGCGCCCACCACCGCCACGCCAGATAGACTCCCACCAGCACATTCGTCACCACAATCCCCCACAGTGGTGCCAAATTTCCAAGCAGCACAAACGCCTGCGCCAGCGCATAGCCGATCCACCAGCGCCAGCGCCGCTTCTCTAGCGCCCGCACCACGCAAATCCAGCTCACCACCAGCGCCGCCAGCATCTCCGAATACCCACGCGCCTCCACCGAATAGCGCACATGCCAGGGAGAAAGCGCCAGGATAAACGCCGCCACAAGCCCCGCACGCGGCGCACCACATGCCGCCCCCAAAAGAGCCAGCCCCCCCACCGTCACCAGCCCATTGATAAATGGCTCAATCCGGAAAGTCGATTCGCGGAACGTCTCGCCATCCCCCCGCAGCGCCAGCGCAATACGCGCTTCGATCGAATGCTCGATGTGATTATTCATCTTACGATCATCGAAAATCGCCGTCGCCCAATCCGGCTGTTTCCGCTCCAGCGAGCCATCATCCTGCTCCACATAGCACCCCCAGCTATAAAGCCTCGCCGCATAAGCCTCATCATTCCAAAAGCTGTGAGTAAGCCGCGGCGCACGCCACACCACCGCCACCAAAAGCGCCAAGATAAATGCACCCCAGAAAAACCGCCCCCTCCCCTTCCAATTCGTGAGACGCCCCACACCCGCCACCTCCGCCGCATCCTGAGGCATCCACCATTTCCCCAAAGCAAGCACCCCCACCGAAATCAAGACATTCGCCACTGCCGCAAACCAATTATAAAAAACCGCATAATCGATCCCACGAAGCGTCTTCCCTTCCGCCTTCCGCCGCAAATACGACGAATCCCAAGGCGGATCCGCCATCACCAGAAAGACCAATCCCGCTGAAGCCACCAGCACTAGAAACACAACAATCCCCTTCCCTCCCGCCCCAGACGCCCGCCACGCATCACCAAGACCAGAAAACCACGCCCTCAAGCGCGTCCCCTCTCTCAATTGTTTTTCTACAACCTCATCAGCCATAATCCTTCCGAATAGCCCTCCCCTACCACCTCCCCCCCCATGAAACAAGACCCAGCACCAGCTATCAATCGCCGATCTCCCAAACTTCCCTGGCAAGTAACATCACGTAGGCACACTGCTTACGAACGACACCTTTCCCTCTCGATCAAATACAACAAGAAACAGATTCGGCCCCCGATCCTTCACATAAAAAACCAAAAGCCCTAGATCGCCCGAAAGCTCATGAGGCACCACCCCACGAGCCCAATCCGGCCACTCCTCCCCCGGCTCGAAACGATAAAGAGCATCACCAAACCTCTCGGTAACCTCACCAATCTCAGCACCCAGCCTAATTTCTCGCCATCGATCAATAAGCTGCCCACTCGACATTCGATCAAAGGACACACCCCCCCACCATCCTAAAATCACTCCTATTAAAATACCCAGCGCTTGTTTCATTTTCTCCAGGGTTCTTGAGCGCTCGGAAATCTAATCCGTTTCCATATCCCCCCACGGACCACGCCCATCATCCGGCTCCTCTGATTCTATCAGCTCCGGAATCCCCATCATATCACGCACGCTTTCCGCAATATTGCCGCTACGCATCAGCGCCTCACCTACCAGAATCGCATCACAGCCCCACTTCTCCACCGTGCGCGCATCTTCGGGCGTGCGAATACCACTTTCAGAAATGAGCACGATATCTTCCGGCACCTCTTCGCTGAGCTCTTCCGTGGTTTCGAGATCCACCACGAAAGTACGCAGATTGCGGTTATTTACGCCAATAATCTGAGCATCGGTATTGAGCGCCCGCTCCATCTCTTCCTCATTGTGAACCTCCAGGAGAACTTCCAGACCGCAGCCCGCCGCCACATCCTGAAGACGGACGAGTTCACTCTGATCCAAGCACGCCGCGATAAGCAAAATCGCATCAGCTCCAGCCACACTAGCCTCGTAAATTTGAGCGGCATCGATGATGAAATCTTTCCGCAAGCACGGAGCCTGCACCCGCTTCCGAATCTGAGTAAGGTATTCTAGCTTGCCACCAAAGAATTTTTCATCCGTCAGAATCGAAAGCGCACTAGCCCCCGCCGAATCGTACTCAAGCGCCGTGGAGAGAGCATCAAAATTGTGGTCGATGATCCCCGCACTCGGAGACGAGCGTTTCACCTCCGCAATAAGATTAATCCCTTGGTAATCGCGGTCGGGCTTCTTCAAAGCATCATAGAGACTCCGGAAGTCATTTCGCTCCAGCGCAGCTGCGCGGAGGCGATCAGCCTTGGGGAGAAGGAGTGGAAGCTCGTGAGTGCGTTTGTGCTCTACGATCTCCTGGAGCTTGTCTTCAAAAGTTTTAGCCATGGGCAGGCCACTGAAGCGCGTTTTCTAAAAGAAGAAACTTCTTCTTGCGCCTTCCTCCCCATGGTTACATAATCCCGCCCGCTCCCGAAAGGGCGCGTTTCCCGATCTGCGAATACGCGGGTGTAGCTCAGTGGTAGAGCACTTCCTTGCCAAGGAAGGGGTCGCCAGTTCGACTCTGGTCACCCGCTCCAGATCAGTTAATAAAAAACCGGCTCCGGCCGGTTTTTTTGTGCACCCTCATCATGATGTATACCTGGTCCAAACTCTCCTCCTCAAAATGGCGCGACGCCTGGGAAGAACGCTTCCAAACGCTCGAAGACACTAACCTCGTCATCACCGAGTTCCCCAATAAGACCACCGTCCGCGTCGAACTCTACTGCAAGACGAAAAAACGCGCCGAAGAGGTAAAAAAAGAATTCGGCGGCACCGTAAAAAAACTCGTGAACCGCGATTGGGTCGCCATGTCCGCACCCGAAATTCCGCCGATCAAGATCCGCGAAAAATTTCTCATCACCACCGAGGAAAACGACGCCGAACTCGAAAAACTCACCGCCGAAATCCCCGGCCGCGCCGTCATCAGCATCCCCGCCAAGATGGCCTTCGGCACCGGCGACCACGCCACCACCTCCACCTGCCTCCGCTTCCTCTGCGACCTCCACGCCCAGGATGATCTCCCCGAAAACTTCTCCTGCCTCGATGTAGGCTGCGGCACCGGCATCCTCGCCATCGCCGCCCACAAGCTCGGAGCAAAGCCCATCGCCGGAATGGACTACGATCCCGCCGCCGTTCGCATCTCCAAAGAAAACGCCAAAAACAACGGCGTCCCCCCACGCGGCGTCAAATTCTCAGAAGTCGACGTGCTGAACTGGACGCCCGACCGCGCCTACGACCTCGTCTTCGCAAACGTCTTTTCCGATGTCCTCCAAGCCGCATTTCCCACCTTCAAAAAAGCCGTTGCTCCGAAAGGCCACCTCATCATCTCCGGCATCCTAGAAGACCACTGGCCAGACACCCGCGACGCCGGCGACGAAGCCGGATTCTACTTCCGCGAAGTCCGCCAGCGCGGAAAATGGGTCACAGCACTCGCGGGGCATGCCGGTGGGTGAGCGATTTGCCCATCCGTCTGTTTTGAGCTACCCTCTTCACTATGCTGCCCTTCAATAACCGGAAATACACGGCTGCAGAAATGCTCGCACAATGCCGCCGCAACCGCCAACAGGCCCGAATCCTAGAGAAGCGGGATCACGAATCCGATCTAGTGCTCGCCTCAGTCGGCTCGAAGATTTCTCAGCCCGTCTCGACACCACCCAAGTCGAAGGCGAACTAAACGAGATCTTTCGGGAATCCCCCGAATTCGGCAGGGCACTGAGTCAGCGTCTTGAGCGGTTTATCGATCAATCTAGCGAGGGCTCACTGGAACTAATCGGAGCGGGAGGCGAAGCGACGGTTTTCGCCGACGATGCCAGGCAGCAGGTCATCAAGCTCAGCGGCCCGCCCGCCCGGAGCCAGTTTGGCTGGATCATCTATCGCGAAAGCGATGGACTCCTTAGCCTCAAGCCCGGCGACCTCGCATCCGTCCTCGCCCGCCTCGCCCTATTCGAAGCACTTTTTCCCACCGGCCTCTCCATCGACGCTATCGCCGATGACGGCTCCTTCTTTCTCTTTCGCCAGATCTTCATTGCAGGAACCCACCCCACCGAAGAAGCACTCCATACCTGGATGACTGGCCACGGCTGGACTCGATCCTTCGATTCCGCCCACGGGAAAACCCTCTCCACGCTCACGTGGACGAAGGGCAAATTCATCGCCACCGACGTCCGCCCAGAAAACGTCATCCAGGCAGACTCCAACGGCGAACTTTACCCGATCGATTTCATCGTCTCGGGAGACATCCCCGGCTAGCTGCGCTATAGGAGACGGAACTTCCCCCTCTCTTTTCAAAATGCCCAACCTCTCCGAAGACCAAAAAACCGCCCTCCACCAATGGGCTGCCGAAGGCGCGACCCTCAACGACATCCAAAAGCGCCTTAAAACCGACTTCGATATCGGCATCACCTACATGGAAACCCGTTTCCTCGCCTCCGATCTCGAGCTCCAGCTGCGCGATCCCGTCGCCGAGGCAAAAGCCAAAGAAGCAGCCAAAGCCAAGGCGGAAGCAGAAGCCAAGGCGGAAGCAGAGAAAGCCGGGCTAGACGTCGATGCCCCCGATCCCATGCCCGCTCCCGGAGGAAGCGGCGAAGTCACCGTCACCTCTGATTCAATCACCCAGCCCGGCACCGTGATGAGTGGAACCGTCACCTTCTCCGACGCC
>CALAIY010000053.1 GCA_937922595.1 uncultured Verrucomicrobiales bacterium
CATTCCCACCCGGAGCAGTGAGATCCACCGGGATCACAGACTTCTCAATGTAAGGCATTTGTGTAAGCTTCGCATTCGCCAGAAGCTTCATATCCGGCCGCACCCCCTGGAGAATTGCTCCCAACGCCAGCCCTTCCGGCATCCCCTTCGGATGATTCGCCACCACGATCACCGAACCCGTTTTTGGGATGTTATTCACACCCTCAATTTCATAGCGAACCCCGAATGCACGGGCAGCATGGACAAAAAACCGCCGCTCCAATTCCTCCGGCGAACAACTTGTGAATAACTTATGAAGAAGCCGATTTCCCAATGGCAGCGACAGCACCCTCCCCCCAAAAGAACGCAGCCACTTCCAACCAAAAATCCGGCGAGAAAAAACAGAATGAAGAGCAGCAAGAGGGATCGTTTTCATGTCCCGATACTCATGGAGAAACACAAATCACCTAAATCGTTAGTATTTCGAAAAACATCACTCAAATCGATCTAACAAACGCTTAGCCCAAGAGTCCCACAAGACTCAATGTCCCCCGTGCTCCGTCTTCTAAAAATCCTGCTCGCGCTTCCAGTTTTCACGATGGCAGCACCGCCAGCCAACGATCATTTCAACGACGCGACGCCCCTCTCCGGCCTACCCATTCTCCAATCAGGGACAACGAATGAGGCGACCACCGAACCAGGAGAACTCGGAACCAAAGAATCCGTCTGGTATGAATGGGAATCCCCCATTTCAGGCGTCGTCACCATACGCGCCATCGGGCTATCCAATATTCTCCCGCAATTTAATGCCGCCATATATTCTGGGAATTCTCTCGCGAATCTTGATCTGCGCGCAGTATCCGGTGGGATCTTTAGCAGTCCCCATGCTAAATTCGCAGCGCACGTGGAAGCCGGGCAACGCTACCGAATCGTTGTGGGTAAAACCACCATTCCAGCGTTCGAATTTTTGAATACTCCCGAAGGCGCATTCAATCTCGAAATAGCGAATGCAGGCACGGAGCTCCCCCACACCACCTTCGCCTCAGCCCTCGACCTCGGGAGTGCAGAGCGGTTCTCCCTATTCGGCTTCGTTACAGATCCCTCAGAAGCGCCGGAGCCCGGTGAGCCCTTCACCGGCACCCAATACTTAGGCGGCACCCAGTGGTTTCGATGGCGGGCACCTCGCAGCGGACCGGTTCAAATCGATCTCGGTTCGCCCGGCGTCCAGCAAATCCAATTTGATCCAGACCCCGCAGCCGAGATCTTCATTGCGAATGCCCCCGGCTTCAGCGGACTCGTTCCCCTTAAGCGGGGATCCCGTGCTGGAATTGCCACACAATTCGAAGCCATTAGCGGAATCGATTATGTCATTGCAGTCGGCTTTTCCAATGCTCTTCCCTACCGAGTTCCCGGCCAGCCTGGTGCAATCAATCTCACCCTCACCATCGCAAATCCTACCCTTCCGGGAAACTCCTTCGCCACCCGGCAGCCGCTTCCCTCCCGCTTGCCATCCTCGGCCAGTGTCCCCAGCGGCGGCGGGACTTCGAATCCAAGTGGGCTGCTTGATATCTCAAAATGGTTCTCCTGGATCGCCCCCAGCAGCGGATCCGTACGCTTCTCCACCAATACCAAGCAAAGCCTCAGCGTCGCTCCCAGCGAGACACCGGATTCACCCACCCTTCCCATCAATCCCGGGGTTCCGCTCACCACCTCAAGTGATATCTACAACGTCATTGCCGGAATCGAATATCAAATTCGATGCATCGACCCAGGCACCATCGACGAAATCACTCTTTCCGTCGCCGCCGCACCTACACCCATCGATCCCCTCAATGACGACTTTGCCAACGCCACCGATATCGGCTCCACCACCAACCTCATTACTATTACAAACCTCAAGCGCGCCACCATCGAGCCCCACGAACGCGACCACAGCCTTCCAGCCCCCTTCCACTGCCCCGGCGTCATCAACGGCTTCTCCACAAAACGCAGCCTTTGGTATCGCTGGCACGCACCCCAGCCAGGATTCTATCGCGCCCACTTTTCTCAAGAATCCCCAGCCCAAGAGCTATCGATTCAGCCTGCGCCACAAATCCTAGCGATCTACTCGGGAGATACGCTTTGGAGCATCATCCGCCACGCCGCAGGCGGAACTGGTGACCCAATCTATTTCCAAGCAACTCCCAATACACCCCTCCAAATCTGCATTGCCGATTTCCGTGGCACTCTCCCCAAAGGACTCACCTTTAGCATCGAACGCCTCGAGAGCGATCCCCCTCCAAACGATCACTTCGTAAACGCCCTTCCTATCACCTCGGCTCCCATCTCCATTCCAAGTTCGATTCTCTCCGCCACCGCAGAGCCCAGCGAACCAGCGGAGCCCGTTACCTACTCAGGCGATGATCATACCATCGAAGCATCTGCCTGGTTCCGCTTCACCGCTCCGCGTCCCGCCACTTACACCTTCCAAATTGGCGACCGAGCCTCCGGCAAAACGCTCCCCTTCCTTCTTGCAACCTACTCCATCCAAGAAAACGAAAACCTAATTTACACCGCCCATACTTACAGCGCCCCACTTAAACTCTCACTCAAAGAGGGGCAAGAAATCGCTCTCTCCATCGCCTCCACCAGCAGATCACCCGCACGCGCCGATTTTACGCTGAAGATAGATGCAGGTGTCCCGCGCGCCACAAACGACGCCCTCGCTGATGCCGCAATAATCCCATCCAGCATTCCCGCCTCTCTCATCATCCCAGGGCCATTTAATGGCACCCGTGAAGACTCCGATCCACGATCCGCACCCGGCATCTGCCTCAACAGTTCCCCCGCTCCCACCCTCTGGTGGCAATGGACTGCCCCGGAAGACATCAACACCCCAGTAATCGCCTCATTCATCGACCAACACACTCAGCTACCCGCCTCACCCACCCGAGGATTCCGAATTCTATCAGAAGAAACTCAAATCGCCCCCGCCACCAATGCCAGCCTGGGAAACTCCCGACTCATTTTCTTCCCTGAACCAAGAAAAACCTACCACCTCCTCATCGAAGGTGACGACTTTTCCTCACAGAACTACGAAATATCCTTAATAGCCGCGCCCACATCCCCCACCAACAACACCCAAGCCAAAGCAATCCCCCTGCCCTCCACCACAGGAAGACTCAGCATCCCGGCAGCAATAATTACTGAAAGCTCACCATCCGCCTACTGGTCTTGGATCGCCCCAGGCAATGGGCATCTCCACCTGGGCTTTTCACCCGAGAACCTTCAAATCTACGGCTTTTCTAACGTCCAACTCTTCCAAGAAGAAATCCCTATTCCGAAATCCCTCAACTCCTACAGCGTCACCGCCGACACCCGCTACACCATTCGTCTCTCCTCAAACGGCGGGCTCATTCCCAATGGATTCCTCAACTATTCCTTTTTTCCCGACACACCCTACGAAGCCTTCGCCCGCACCGCCGGAGGAGGCACCACCATTCACCGTGACCGCGATACCGACCAAGACGGCATATCCAATATCGCCGAATTCTTCCACGGAACGAATCCTACCTCTCCAAACAGGACACCTTTAGAATTCTCCAACAACACCCTCCAATTCCAAGGCTCCGGAGCCCGCATCGAACTGGAATCCTCAAGCGATCTTACCACTTTCTCTTTCCAAAAAACTCTCACCCCCCAATCAGACGATCAATACCAAGTAGAGCTCCCCCGCAATGGGAGCACACGGTTTTACCGGCTCCGCTACATCGACCCCACATCTTCGCGCTAACACCTCTTTACCCACCAAAAAGCCAGTAGAGACTTGAAGACCTACTCAGCACGGCACTATACTCCGATTCACATGAAGCCTTCCTCATCCTCTCTCCTCGATTCTGGCGATGCCTTTCCGGCACTCGATATCGAGACCCTCGATCATGGCACCCTCTCGCTGCCAAACAGCAAGTGGACCGTCGTATTACTGTATCGCGGCGTATGGTGACCTCCCTGCAATCAGCAGTTAGCTGATTTTCAGGAAAACATCGCCGCCCTCGAAGGCCTCAACGTCACCGTCATCGCGGCTTCCGTAGATTCTGAAGAGGACGCACGGAAAGGGCAGCAAGATTCCGGTGCTAGCTATGCAATCGGCCACAGTCTTTCCGCCCAAAAAATCCAAGATCACCTCGGAGCCTTCCTTGCCGATGAAGCAAAATTCATCCACGCCACCGGCTTCATCATCGACCCCGCAGGAAAGGTCGTCACCTCCGCCTACAGCTCCGGCCCAATCGGCCGCCTACGAGCCCAGGACTGCGCATTCATCATCGAATGGTACCAAAAAAATGCGTAGGTAATCTCAGCACGCCCCGACCTACGGAGCCACTACCGTAGAAAACAGAAAATCCTAAAAATCGAAGCCAGGGTTCCCCTCTTCGAGGTCGCACCGTCCCGATGCTCGAGAATTTGAGATTACGGAAACGTTATGTCAAAAAGCCCGCTACATTTGGCGTGAAGTATTCCTCCGTTCTGAAAAACTCCTGGCTCAACCCGCTCTCTATCTCTCCGATTACTCCGATTACTCCGAGCGCAATAAGACCGCCGCCGCCCGGATGAACACCCGACTAGCCAACCAGCGGAGAACCGGCGGAGATTTCGCCCCGTGCGCACGAACCCGAAACCCCATTGTCGCCACCCTCAACTACCTTAATTTCGCACATATCCAAGGCCGGGCGCGGGAAAACTGGGAGGTGTGAAACCGGCGGAAGAAAGCAGCGCCTGGAGCTTGCCCAGTCGCCCACACACTGGCAGTCTTCGGGGCTCCCGATTTGGTGCCTATCTCGTTCCACGAAATATCTGACCCATGAATGCCATCGAAATCGAAGAAGCGGTCTCCGATCTTGCTGGTGAAGCATTTGATCCTGAAGCCTTCCCCTACGCCTTCCTCGAAGCGTTTGGCAACAAGGCCACCACGGTGAAGCGTCTCAAGAGCGGCAGTACCAATCAGTCGGATGTGCCCGGCGGAGTGCTTCAGCGCAATAATATTCACCTCGCGGTCTGCGACGAGGGCGAGGTTTCCGAGACGCTTGTGGCGCTTGGCGAAAGCCTCGCTACCAAAAAGCACAAAGCAAAATTCATCCTCGCTACCGACGGCAAATCCTTCGAAGCCGAAAATGTGATCGATGGAGAGACGGTCGCCTGCGACTTCGCCGCGTTCTCCGATCACTTTGGGTTTTTCCTCCCCCTCGCCGGAATCACCACGGTAAAAGAAATCCGGGAAAACGCCTTCGATATCAAGGCCACCAGCCGCCTGAATAAACTCTACGTCGAGCTACTGAAGGACAACCCGGAGTGGGCCTCCGATCTCCGCAGGCAGGATATGAACCACTTCATGGCGCGGCTCATCTTCTGCTACTTTGCCGAGGATACCGATATCTTCGTCGGTGGGGATCTCTTCACGTCCACCGTCGAGCAGATGAGTGCGCGCGATTCCTCGGATACCCACGAGGTCATTAGCGAGCTTTTTCGCGCAATGAACACGAAAAACGCCGACCGCGAATCTGCAGGGATACGCAGCTGGGCCAACGTCTTCCCCTACGTGAATGGCGGTCTCTTTTCCGGAAGTGCGGAAGTGCCGCGCTTCAGCCGAATCAGCCGCGCCTACCTGCTCGCCGTCGGCCGGCTCGATTGGACGAAGATCAATCCCGATATCTTCGGCTCCATGATCCAGGCCGTCGCCGATGACGAAGAGCGCGGCGCACTCGGCATGCACTACACCAGCGTGCCGAATATCCTTAAAGTGCTCAATCCCCTCTTCCTCGATGAGCTGCGCGAGAAGCTCGATGAGGCGGGCACCAACAAA
>CALAIY010000054.1 GCA_937922595.1 uncultured Verrucomicrobiales bacterium
GCTACAACCAAGCCGCCGAAATCGCCCACCGCCTCGGCAAGCTCACCAATACCCCCAGCCACGACCTCCTTCGAGTCCGCGGCCCCGGCCCCGCCCACCACCAGATGGAACTCACCAGAAAAGAACGCCTCTCCTCCCTCAAAGACACCATCGCCCTCCGCCTCCCACCCTACGCAAAAAAAATCCTCAAAGGGAAACACATTCTCCTCATCGACGACATCCTCACCACCGGAGCCACCGCCTCCACCTGCGCCCAAGTATTGACACATCAAGGCGAAGCCCAAACAGTAGCCATAGCCACCCTAGCCCGAAGCTAAAATGGAAGGCCCTAAATCTTAAATATTTCACCTCTCCTCTTCCATGTTCCCCAAACGCACACTCGACAACCTCGGCGAGAAGAAAAAAGATATGCCCGAAGGCCTCTGGCACAAATGCCCCTCCTGCGGAGACGTCATCCACGAACTCGAGCTCAACGCCAACCTCCGCGTCTGCCCCCAATGCGACCACTACAACATCCTCCCCTCCGGAGAACGCATCCAGCTCCTCACCGATGAAAACACCTTCGATGAACTCGACACCGACCTCCGCACCGTAAACCCCCTCGGCTTCAACGACTACACCGACAAAGTCGCCAAATACGTCAAAAAGACCGGCCTCCAAGACCCCGTCGTCACCGGCCGCTGCACCATCGGCGGCCACCCCACCGCCCTCGGCGTCATGGACTTCCGCTTCCTCGGAGCCAGCATGGGCTCCGTCGCCGGAGAAAAGCTCACCCGAGCCATCGAATGCGCCACCCAAGAAAAGCGCGCCGCCATCATCTTCTCCGCCTCCGGCGGAGCAAGAATGCACGAAGGAATCCTCAGCCTCATGCAAATGGCCAAGACCTGCGGAGCCCTCGCCCGCCACTCCGAAGCCGGCCTCCCCTACATCAGCGTCCTCACCCACCCCACCACCGGAGGCGTCACCGCATCCTTCGCCACCGTAGGAGACGTCATCCTCGCCGAGCCCAAATGCATGATCGGCTTCGCCGGCCCCCGAGTCGTCAAAGAGACCACCCACCAAGACCTCCCCCCCGGCTTCCAGACCGCCGAATTCATGCTCGAACACGGCCTCGTCGATCGCATCGTAACGCGCACAGACATGCGCCGCGAAATCATCCGCCTCCTCGGCTTCATGATGCCCGCCCTGGCAGCATAAAGCCCGTGGACTACGCCGAAGCCCAAGACTGGCTCTACAGCACCCAACTCTTCGGCATCAAGCTCGGACTCGATCCCATGCGGCGCCTCTGCGACGCCCTCCAGATCGACACCGCAGCCCCCAAAATCATCCACATCGCCGGCACCAACGGCAAAGGCTCCACCTGCGCCTTCGCCGAAACCGCCGCCCGCGCCGCCGGTGAACGCACCGGCCTCTTCACCAGCCCCCACCTCGTAAGCTTCACCGAGCGCATCCAAATCAACCGGGAAAACGCCACCGAAGCCCACATCGCCGATCTCCTCACCCAGATCCGCCAAATCGTAGCCACCTGGGACCACCACCCCACCTTCTTCGAGCTCGCCACCGCACTCGCCCTCCGTCACTTCCAGGACCAGCGCTGCACCACCATCCTCCTAGAAACCGGTATGGGAGGCCGCCTAGACGCCACCAACATCATCTCCCCATCCGTCGCCGCCCTCACCCCCATCGGCCTCGATCACCAGCAATACCTAGGAAACACCCTCACAGAAATCGCAGGAGAAAAAGCCGGCATCCTAAAACCAGGAATCCCCCACCTAAGCGCCCCCCAGCCAAAAGAAGCCCAAGCCGCCCTCCCCAAAACAATCCGCTACATCGCTCCCCTCCCCCCCGGCACCAATCTAGGCCTAAAAGGCCTCCACCAACACCAAAACGCCGCCCTCGCCCTCGCCGCCCTCAAAGCCGCACAAATCCCCCACCACCCCGAAGCTTTAGCCACCACCACCTGGCCAGGCCGCTTCCAAAAACTAGGCACCTACACCCTAGACGGAGCCCACAACCCCCAAGCCGCCCAAGCCCTCACCCACACCTGGCAACAAACCCACCGCACGAAAAAGACCCCAATAATCTTCGGAGCAGTCGCCACCAAAGACGTCCAATCAGTAATCGCCGCCCTCGAGCCCATCGCCACCCAATTCATCTTCACCCACCCCAACACCCCAAGATCCCAAGACCCAAAAAACTTCACCACAAAAGCCCCTTACACCCACACCAAAACCCTCCGAGAAGCCCTCGGCAAAACCCCCACCGCCCTCATCACCGGCTCCCTCCACCTCGTAGGCGAAGCCCTCACCCTCCTCAGTGAGCACCCCCCCTACGAACCCAGCGCCCAATAGCATCTTGCCGCCAATTCCCCAAAACCAACACCCTAATGCCCCAATCCCCCGAAGGCCTCCTCCGCCCCTACCTCGAAGACCTCGTCCCCTTCTTCTACGTCGAGTCCCACGCCTGGACAGCCATCGGCCTCTCCGGAGCCGCCATCTTCGGCAGCCGCTTCATCATCCAATGGCTCCGCTCAGAAAAAGAAAAGAAATTAGTCGTCCCCGCCCTCTTCTGGCACCTCAGCTTCTGGGGCAGCGTAATCAACCTCATCTACGCCCTCCACATCGATAAACTCCCCATCATCCTAGGAAGCTTCTTCCTCCCCGTCCTCTACGGAAGAAACCTAGTTCTCCTAAAAAAATCCCGCGGCAAAACCCAAACCTAACCACTGAGGACACTGAACCCTCCATTCCAACGAACAAAATCTGCGTCCATCTGTGGTGAAGAATCCGTTCCGTATCTGTTTTATGCCTTCTCCGCTTTTTTTCGCCTAAAAAACCGAAGAACCCTAATTCTCAAAAGGATTCAAAATCCGAACGCCCGTATTCAGAAAATCCTTTTCATTACGCGTCACGACGGTCAGATCGTGAAACAAAGCGGTTGCCGCTATCATCCCATCTTTCGCAGGTAATCGTGCCCCCTCTCTCCTAAGTCGGGCGATCATTTCAGCCCAACATATTGCCGTCTCACATGTCCAATCGAAACAGTGGAGACGTGCCACACCTCTTGTAAACCAAGACTCTAGCTCTGCTTTTTTCCTGCCTTCAGGTAGAGACAAAATCCCCGATTTCACCTCACCAAAAATAACAGGATCAATAGCCAAACCCCTCTCATTTGCTTCGAGCCATTTGACGACTCCTGGATCGGGAAGAATGCGCGACGTCTCACTCAAAACGTTCGCATCAACGAGAAACTCAAACTTCTTCATCGAACAACCCTTTCCCGATGTCGTCGGTCGAACCCAAATCCAACGGTTGGTGCCAGTCCTCCACCGAGCAGGACAACAGTGCAGCAACCACCCCTTCATTTGGAGCCTGCTCTTTCCTCACGAGCCTATATTCGCCAGGATCTAACCGCTCGATTTCAAACCGCTGTCCCGAGCGAATTTCATCTTGCTCCCTGAAAACAGCAGGGAGCACAATTTGCCCTTTCGATGAAACTGTCGTTACCATAAAGTAAGATGGTGTCTTACTTTCTAAAGTCAAACAACCACGATTTGCGCCGCCATCAAATCCAGGGAATCAGCTCTGAATACTGAAACCAGAAAACTCTCCCCCGTGATCTACCTAGATAACAACGCCACCACCCAGGTCGATCCGGTCGCCCTTGATGCGATGCTCCCCTTTTTCCGGGAAAATTTCGCCAATCCTTCAGGTGCCTACTCCGCTTCGCATCAGTGCGCCAAAGCAGTGGTCACCGCCCGCGAGCAAGTCGCCACTCTCTTCGGCTGCTCTCCCGAGGAAACCGTTTTTACCTCCGGCGGCACCGAGTCCGATATCACCGCCCTCCACTCCGCCACCCAAAGCTTCCCCCAGAGAAAACACATCATCACCTGCGCCACCGAGCACCCCGCCGTCCTCGCCCCGCTCGAAACTCTCGCCCTTCGCAAGGGCTACGAAATTACCCAGCTCGGCGTTTCCACCGAAGGCCGGATCGACCTCGAAGAACTCCGCACCGCCCTCCGCACCGGCGAAACCGCCCTCGTCTCCCTCATGTGGGCAAACAACGAAACCGGCATCATCCAGCCCATCCGCGAAGCCGCCGAAATCGCCCACGAAGCCGGCACCCTCTTCCACACCGACTCCGTTCAAGCCGCAGGTAAACTCCCCTTAAACCTATCCGAAACCGAAATCGATTTCGCCGCCCTCTCCGGCCACAAGCTTCACGCCCCCAAAGGCACCGGAGCCCTCTACATCGCCAGCGGTGCCCGCTACCGCCCCCTCTTCGAAGGCGGCGGCCAAGAAAACGCCCGCCGCTCCGGCACCGAAAACGTCCCCGGCATCGTCGGCCTCGGAGCCGCCGCCACCCAAGCCACCGCCCACTTCGGCAATACCACACTCGCCACCCTCCGCGACCAATTCCAAGCCGAACTCCAAAAAATCCCCGATTCCCACATCAACGGCTCCCAAGACCACCGCACGCCCAACACCATCTCCATCCGCTTCGAAGGCACCGAAGCCGAAGGCCTCCTCCTCCTCCTAGACAAGCAAGGCATCTGCGCCAGCGCCGGCTCCGCCTGCCACACCGGAGCCCTAAAGCCCAGCCCCGTCCTCACCGCCATGGGACTCACCTACGCCCAAGCCCGCTCCACCCTCCGCCTCTCCCTCTCCCGCTTCACCACCCCCGAAGAAATCGATACCGCCACCACCGCCATCAAAGCCGGAGTAGAAAAACTCCGCACCCTCCGCCCCTCGCGCGGGCCGGTT
>CALAIY010000055.1 GCA_937922595.1 uncultured Verrucomicrobiales bacterium
TCCCCGCCCCCCCCCTTCCCGACCTAAGATTTTTATATGGAACCCCTTTTTGATTCTGTCGGCGCGACCCGCACACTCGCCCCGATTGAGATACTCTACTCCTTGTGCCTCAGCTTTGTGCTCGGCCTGGTCATCGCGACCATCTATCGCTGGACTCACCAGGGATTCTCTTACGCCCGCTCCTTCCTTCACACCATTGTTCTCGCCACCATCGTGATCACCATCATGATCATGGCCATCGGAAACAATATGGCACGAGGTCTCGGTATCCTTGGAGCCATGGCCTTTGTCCGATTCAGAACCCCCATCCGTGATCCCCGCGATATCATCTTCCTCTTCGCATCACTCGCCGTCGGCATCGCATCCGGCTCGCAAGTATTCCTCATCGCAGTCATGGGCACACTCTTCTTCAGCTTCACCGCCCTCTTCCTTGCATGGTCACCATTTGCCTCTCGGCGAGAATTCGAAGGGCTCCTGCGCTTCATGCTTCCGAAAGACTCACGATCAATGGAAGTCTTGCCCGAAGTATTTACCCGATTTTGCTCCAGCGCGGATATGGTCGCCATGAGAGACGCCATCCAAGGTGAAGTAGACGAATTTTCGTTCCAAGTCCGCCTACTCGATCCCAGCTACAAAACTGACCTTGTAGACGCCGTAGCAAAGCTCGAAGGCATTGACGAAGTCTCGCTCATCATGAACCGCACCACCGTCGAAATCTAAAACAAACGGCATGAGCGATTACCAACCAAAGAAAACTCAACTCGTCACCGGGCGCTCCCGCTACGTGACGCGACGCATCTTCGAATCTTGGCCACTCCTCGTCTGGATCGTGATGCTCGCCATCGTCATCTACGGCTACAAGCGCGGTGTCGAATTCAAGCGGATGAATGGCACCGTAGGCGTCTATCAAGAAGCCATCTCAGCTGCCGACGAAGGACGCATCCTCGAAGTCCTCGTCCAACCAGGCGATCAACTCAAAGTAGGCCAAGTCGTCGCCCGCCTCGATCCCCTCTTCATCGATAAGCGAATTCAAAAGCTCGAACGCAAAATCACCGCCTCTCGCGACGATCGCATCCGCAAATTCCGCAAAGACGTCGTCGACCTACAAAACGACATCCGCGAGCTCCAATTCCAAAAAGACGAAGACGAGACCGAGCAGCAAATGCTCGATCAAGTCGCCGAGCGCCTAGGCTCCTCCACCGCATCCCGCTTCCCCGAAGCAATCGCCCGCCAGCGCCTCCGCCTCGAAAAGCTCAATAAGCGCATCCCCCTCTACGACGATGAAGTCACCTTCCTCCAGACCCAGCTCACCGAGACCCGCAAGCTACTCAAACAAATCGTAGACGACCCCCAACTCACCGACGGAGCCGACGGCACCGACCTCCTCGACCTCGAAATCCTCCGAGAGCGCAAAGCCAATCTCGAGCTCAAGACCAGCGTCAGCGGTGGCGTCTACCGCATCGAAAAAGAACCCGGCGAATACGTCCGTGCCGGGGAAACCGTCGTCCGCGTCGTCGCCGCCCCCGATGTAATCATCGGGTTCCTCCCCCAGGAAGAACAAGGCAGACTCGCCGTAGGCGACACCGTCTGGGTCTCCTCCACCACCGACCGCCACACCCCCTACGCCACCGACGTCACCTCCATCTCCCCCCGGATCAGCAACACTCCGGATCGCGCCAGCCCCCTCCCCAATAAAATGCTCCGAGGTCGCGAAATTACCCTCAATCTCCCCGAAGGCCTCGATCTCCTCCCCGGTCAGACCGTCATCATTAATGTCGATGAGCCAGGCAGCCTGCCCTTCATCGATCAGCTCATGCAATTTAAATAAAAGCGGCACCCCACCACGGCATGCGCACCTCCACCACCAGCCCACTGCTCGCCGCCCTCACTGGAGCGCTCCTCATACCCGCCATCGCCCTCTCAGGCGAAACACCCTCCAGCGACCCTGGCGGCACGTTCGACCTTGATGCCCTCATCCGTCTCGCCCTCCAGAGCAGCCCAGATGTCGTCCAGCTCCAATCACGCATCACCACCACTCGCGCTGAAGAAAAAGCCGCCAGTGACTGGCGCGATCCAGAGCTCCGCATCTCCTACGGCCGCGATCACGACGTAGAGCTTCCCCCCTCCGAGACCGAGACCCGCAGGATCCGCTCCTCCGAAAAATCCCGCCAAAACCGCGCCGAATTCGAGCGCGACAACGTCAATCAATCCAGCACCCGCTCCAATCGCCGCGGCACCACCACCACGCGCACCCAAGAATTCGAGACCATCCGCACCACCCCCGGCGAAAGCTCAGATCGCATCACCCGAGAGACACGCGAAGTCACCACCGAGACCACCCGATTCTCCGATCGCTCTCAGCGCACCAGCGACTTCGGCGGCCGCCGCACCGGCAGCGAAAACGTCTCCCAACGCACCAGCGAACGCACCACCGGTCGCTCAGACGAACTCCGCACCTTCGGAAACGGCTTCAACCGCACCGACCCCGATTCCGACCTCGACTTCTCCCTCCGCATCCGCCCACCCAATCCCTGGGAAGTAGGCGCGAAAAAAGACAAAGCGCGCACCCGCCGCGAAATGTTTCGCTCGCTCGTCCACGCAGCAGAATTCGACGTCATCTCCGACGTCCGCGAAGCCTACGCCAAAGCCCAAGAAGCCGCCGCCGAGCTCACCTCCGCACGAAAGCTCACCTCCGCACGAAAGAAAATCCTCAATGAAATCCAAGCCGGAGCCACCTCCACCGCCGAAGCCGGCAACATAGGCGATTCCCTCGACGACCTCCTCAAATTCGAAAGAAAGCTCGCCAGCATCGAGCACAAACGCATCGATGACATCGCAGACGCCGAAGGCGACCTCATCTCCGCAGAATCAAAAGTAGGCGATCTCGAGCTCGAACTCGCCGATGCCCTCGCCGATCTCGCAATCATCGCCGGACTCAGCGATCCCTCCCGCATCTCTCTCTCCTCCAATCTCATGCCCCCCGGCATCAACATTGGAGCCCTCGACCCCAATTTCCTCTACACCATCGCCGAAGGCTGGCGCGAAGACCTCCTCAAGCTCTCCTTCGAAGCCAAACTCTCCGGGATCGAACTCCGCGAATACAACTCCCAAAAAATCCCCTGGTTCACCCTCCTCGAAGGCTACTACGAAGTAAATCACAACAGCGGCCGCCGCACCTCCGATGGCTACGGATTCCAAGTAGGCATCTCTCTCCCCATATTCTCCTGGCTCACCAACAACGAAGACGACATCTACCGCTCTGAAATCGAAGGCCTTGAGCTTCAAGCCGCCGCCCTCCGCCGCCGCGTCCGTGCCGAAATCGATTCCACCCTCCGCCACCTCACCTCCACCCGCTCCCGCCTCGCCAGCTACGAAATTCATCACAATAAATTCCGCAGCATCCTCAACAAACGGGTCGCCGAATCCCGTTCCGGTGAATACGGCACCCGAGCCAATGAAATTCGCTACCGCGCCGAAGAACGCCTCGTCGAGCTAGAAGAACAACACGCCGATATCCGCGAGCACGAAATCGAAGCCCTCCTTCGCCTCGAAAAAGCCCTCGGAGCCGAATTTCGCGCAGTCCTGGGACGCACCGCCAGCGCCAAGCAAGCGCTTTAGGCCTCTTCCCATAGATAATACGACTCCCCCACACTCGATCCCCCTTCGCTGGCTTTTCCGCGAGACAAATCTGGGGATCTGCCCATAGTGGCACTTCACCGTTTCCGCCCCGGCGATCCCGCCCGGCGGAAACTTTTTTTACCCCCCTTTCCCTTTTACCCCATGAGCGAAGACTCGCAGGCCCCCGAGCCATCCGACACGCCAAACGGCGCACCTCAGACAGCACCCACACCCGATTCTCCACCCCCCGCCGCCCCCGACTCTGGGGACGACGGAGCAGCCACCGCCGGTGGCGGAAACACCCGCAACCGCCGTCCCGCAAAGCGCAAAGCCGTACGCAAACGCGCCCCCCGCAACCGCACATCGGAAAACAACGACAGCGACCGCTCCGAGCGCGAAAGCACCCGTGGTGATAATAACAACCGCGACAGCAACAACAACGACCGCGAAAGTGATGATGGTCCCTCCATCTCCGCCAACATCGATGGCGACGCCCGCCCCGGCGGAAACTCCAACACCCGCAACAAACGCCGCCGCCGCTCACGCCGTGGCGTAGACGAAGCTCCCGAGCCACGCGCCACCCGGATTCCAGCCAATATCTGCCCAAACCGCCTTCGCAAAAAAGCCTGGAAAATCTACCTCGGCGAACTCGCCGAAGAAGGCGTAGAACTCTTCGACGACGCCTCCAGCAACGAACTTGCCCGCCGCAGCTTCCGACTCGCCGAAATTTTCCTCCGCTTCGAAGCCGCCACCATGCCCTCTCCCGAGCAAGCTCAGGAGAAAGCTGAAAGCAACAGCAAGCCCAAGGACAAAGAAGAAAAAGAAGACAAGCCCGCAGCCGAAGCTTCCGAATCCAAAGAAAAAGAGGAACCCGCAGCTGCAAGCGAGTAATATCCCATCTCACAAAACGGCCCTGGCGAGCGCAAGCTCACCAGGGCCGTTTTCATTTCAGTAATCAGCGATCAATCGTTGACCCGCACCAGCACTTTCACAAAAAAAGACGCACCGCACAAAGTGCAGCGCGCCTCGCAGATTCATTTGGAAAAAATCTTTATCCTTTAGGCATGATCACGGTGTCGATCACGTGGATTACACCATTGCTAGCAGCGATATCAGTCGCCGTCACCGTTGCCCCATCGATCATTACTTTGCCATCAGCGGCCTTCAGCATCGCAGAGCTTCCTTCTACAGTCTTCACCGCGCCAGGCTTCACATCCGCAGCCATCACCTTACCTGAGACCACGTGGTAGGTAAGAATGGCCACGAGCTTAGCCTTGTTTTCTGGCTTCAAAAGATTCTCTACAGTTCCAGCAGGCAGTTTCGCAAATGCCGCATTTGTAGGAGCAAAGACGGTGAACGGCCCGTCACCTTGAAGCGTCTCCACAAGACCTGCAGCTTTCACCGCAGCTACAAGAGTAGAAAAATCATCGTTACCAGCAGCCACAGCTACGATATCGCCAGCAGCTTTAGCTTCCTTGTGGTGATCCGCCTGGGCTGTGAGACCAGAGACAAAGAGAGCGCAAAGTGCAGCGAGAGTAGTTTTGAGTTTCATGAGTTTTTTTGACAGTTTTTTGGGTTTCGGAACCGCCCTGAAATGGGTCGATCTCCAGCCTGCATAACGACCTCAAAAAACAATTGAGCGTGCCCAGAGTCCCTTTTTCCTCAAATGTATCAGACACGCTACCCCTTACGGACAATCTCAGTCTCCGCCAGAAGCTCAGCCCCCGGATCCACTGAAATCCCAGCGGCTCGCAGCGAGCCATCGAGACACGCATACTTCTGAAGCCTCATGCTGCCGCCACATTCAATATCCCCCGTCACATCCCCATCAATCTCCGCCTCTCCGCCAATAAGCACAGGCTTCTCAAATTTTACAGTCACCTTCTTATCCACCACCAGCTTAGCGCAACGCACCTCCCCCTGCACCCGAGCATCGTGCTTAAAAGTGATCGTCCCAGAAGCATCAATCGTCCCCCCGACCTCGCCCAGCACCTTCAGATCGTGGCATCGAAGCTCACTACCCACGTGGGATCCATTCTTATAAATCGTCACGTCCCCACGCGTCTGCACACGCTGGCTAGAATGCTTCCGAATCTCAACACTCTGGAGATTTATGTAAGTACTGCACGAAGGACAAATGGTGGAACTCGCATCCGCCGGCACCTCATGGATTGCCGGGCACTCAAAACAAAGCACCTGCCGTCCAGTGCCTTTACTCAGGATATCCGCAAGCGAAAGAGGAAGCACCCTTGAAGCCTCAGCCACATTCGTGGGAGCATCATCCATCGGCACCTCTTCCTGGCTCTCTACAGCAAGCTCAGGAGCCCTTTCCTGGATCGGCTCTGGCGCTGCAGCCGCTGGCACCCGACTCTCCTCCCGTGGAGGAAGAGGCCGTGTCTTCAGCTCATGAGGAGTGATTTTCTTATCCGGAATCGCAAACGCCCCCTCCTTCACCTTCGGCTGGAGAAACCCAAAACGCTTTTTCTCCTCCTTCTTCGCAATTTTATAATGCTGGCCGCAAGACCGACAAAAAGTAGAAATCGCCAGCGACGGCTCTATCTGATTCGATTGGCAGTGAGGGCAGGAGACTTCGATTCGATTTTTCACAGAAAAACAAGGTGTGGTCGTCGTCCTTAGGGGGGATCGCGAGACTACACAGCTTTAGGCGCAATGCCTATAAACAAAGAACCCCGGGAGCATTTACTCCCAGGGCTCTCGAAAAATAAGGTGTAAAGAAGATTACTTCGATCCTCCGCCTTGATTCTGGCTTCCGCCAGATTGCTTGTTCCCTGCGGCAGCAGCTGCTGCTGCAGCACGCTTACCGACTGCAGACTTTCCCATGAAAGTTGCGCCTTCTTCGATCGAAAGAACACCAGCAGCGATATCTCCTTCGAGAACAGCAGCACTCTTGAGCTCGCAGCGATCCGTAACGGTGATATTGCCCACTACCTTACCGAAGATGACAACGGCTTTAGTCTTGATCTCACCATTAACGACAGCGTTCTCACCAACGGTGAGGCTTCCGTCGGACATGACTTCACCTTCGATTTTACCGTCGATAATGAGGTCATTGGAAAATTTGAGGGAACCTTTGATCTCGACGTCGCTCGAGAGGATGTTCTTATTACTCATAGTCGGTGGGGCAGTTCGTTGCGGTTGGCGGGTAGGTTGCGGTTGAGTTTGTGCCGCAGGAGCTGCTGCCTGCGCGGCGCGGGGCTCTGGTGCTGCGGCGGCGGGCGCTGCGGGCGCAGGAGGAGTTTCCTGCTGACCGGGCGGTTTCTGTCCAATTATTTGTTTGAGCACGCGGCAAAGAAACGCGCAAAGATTCCCGCTGTCAACGATTAAGGTTTCCTTAGAGGAGAGTTTCTCCGTCTAGAGGAGCAAGCGCACCGGCCCTCAGCGCACCACCATCACATTAGATGATGGCAAAATAGCGGATCCCCCCTCTTTTCGATGAAGTGGTGATCGGATTCTAGGAGAACGAGGGCCTTGAGCGCTTCCTACACAAAGGGAACAGAGGGAAGGTTGTGAGCCTCAGCTACGGGGACGCAGGTGATGTTTCCTTCGTGGGTATTTATTCCTCCGGTAAGTTCTGGCTTTATGGTGCAGGCAGCGGCGAGACCATTGTTCGCTAGGAGAATAATGTAGGGGAAGCTTACGTTGGTAAGAGCTTGGGTAGCGGTGCGGGCGTAGGCTCCGGGCATGTTGGCTACGCAGTAGTGGATGACGTCTTCTTCGATGTAGGTGGGGGCGTCGTGGGTAGTGGGACGGGTGGTTTCGGCGCAGCCGCCCTGGTCTACTGCGATATCAACGAAGACGGAGCCGGGCTGCATGAGCTTGAGCATTTCCCGGGTGATGAGCTTGGGAGCTTTGGCTCCGGGAACGAGGACGGCTCCAATAATGAGATCGACACGAGGGAGCAGCTCGGTGAGCGATGCCTCACTGGAGAAGAGCGTGTGGGCATTCTGCATGGTGACATCGAGGAAGCGCATTCGCTCAAGGTCGATTTCGAGTACAGTGACGTCCGCTCCGATTCCAGCGGCCACGCGAGCGGCATTTTCTCCGGCGGTGCCACCTCCGACGACGACGACTCGACCTGGAAGAACCCCAGGGACGCCACCGAGAAGAATCCCGCGCCCGCCTTGGTGCTTGGTGAGATGGTAACTGCCAACGGTGACGGACATACGCCCAGCAATCTCGCTCATCGGCTCAAGCAGAGGGAGGCGCCCCCCAATTTCTACAGTTTCGTAGGCGATGGAGGTTGCACCACTCGCCACGAGCGATTGGGTAAGTGGCTTATCTGCGGCGAGGTGAAGGTATGTGAAGAGAAGTTGGCCTGGCCGCAACATGGCGACTTCTATTGGCTGGGGCTCCTTCACTTTTACGATGAGATCCGCACGGGCGAAAACTTCAGCTGCTGTGTCGACAGTTTCTGCGCCGACGGCGACGTATTCTTCATCGATATATTGCGAGCCTGCGCCTGCGTTTTTCTCCACAATCACAGTGTGGCCAGCCTTTACGAGTTGCTTAGCTCCGGAGGGAAGCAGGGCAACGCGGTGCTCCTGGAGTTTAATTTCTTTGGGGACGCCTATAATCATCGGCGCAAAACTGGACGAATGTATGGATGGAGCAAGAGGATTCGAACGACAAAAAAACTCGGCAGTCGGATTGTGATATTCCCAATATTGGATATCCCAATTTGTCTCGCCCACGATATGGGAGGAGTAAGATTTTGAGCTTTATACCACCTACATCTTCTAGCCACTATGCAATCCCTCGACCCAAATAACGAATCCGATATCAGCAAATGCCCTGTAATGGGCGCTGCCGCCCATCCTGCCCGAGCCACTTCTGCTGGCGGCATGTCCAATGGCGACTGGTGGCCCAACCAGCTGAACCTCAAGATCCTTGCTCAAAACTCAGCAAAGGTCGATCCTATGGATCCGGACTTCAATTATGCTGAAGAATTCCGCAGCCTCGATCTCGATGCACTAAAGAAGGATCTCACCGATCTCATGACCGATTCTCAGGACTGGTGGCCTGCCGATTACGGACATTACGGGCCATTTTTCATCCGCATGTCCTGGCACAGCGCAGGCACCTACCGCGTCACCGATGGCCGCGGCGGTGCCATGGATGGAACCCAGCGTTTTGCTCCACTAAACAGCTGGCCGGATAATGGCAATCTAGACAAAGCGCGCCGTCTGCTCTGGCCCATCAAACAAAAATACGGTAAGAAAATTTCCTGGGCTGATCTCATGGTACTCACGGGCAATGTCGCGCTCGAATCCATGGGTTTTGATCAAGTCTGGTTCGCGGGTGGTCGCGAGGACGTCTGGGAGCCACAAGAAGATGTTTTCTGGGGACCCGAAGCAACATGGCTCGGAGATAAACGCTACACGGGTGACCGCGATCTCGATAATCCCCTCGCCGCTGTGCAGATGGGGCTCATCTACGTAAACCCCGAAGGCCCGAATGGCGTTGCCGATCCGCTCGCCTCGGCGCGCGACATCCGCGAGACCTTTGGCCGCATGGCCATGAACGACGAGGAAACCATCGCTCTCATTGCCGGTGGCCACACCTTCGGAAAAGGGCACGGAGCCGGACCGGCCGAAGCTGTCGGTGCCGAGCCCGAAGCCGCGCCACTCGAAGAGCAAGGCTTCGGCTGGAAGAATTCCCACGGCACCGGTAAAGGCAGCGACACCACGACCAGCGGCCTTGAGGGCGCTTGGACGCAAGATCCCACCGAATGGTCGCACAGCTACTTTACCAATCTCTTCGCCCACGAATGGGAGATCATGATCACTCCCGCCGGTGCCCAGGTGTGGAAGCCGAAAGACGGCGCCGCCGAAGGCTCCGTGCCGGACGCGCACGATCCAGAGAAGAAGACGCACCCGATCATGTACACTTCAGATCTCGCGCTCCGTATGGATCCGGAATACGAGAAAATCTCCCGCCGCTTCCTAGAGAACCCCGATCAATTTGCAGAAGCCTTCGGCAAAGCTTGGTTCAAACTCATGCACCGCGACATGGGTCCCCTCTCCCGCTACATCGGATCCGATCTCCCCGAGACTCAGATCTGGCAGGATCCAATTCCTGAAGTCGATCACACGCTCATCGACGCTGCGGATACCGCCGCCCTGAAGGGCAAACTCTTGGACTGTGGTATTTCAAATTCCCAGCTCGTTCTTACCGCCTGGGCTTCGGCATCAACTTACCGTGGCAGCGACATGCGCGGCGGAGCAAACGGCGCACGCATCGCCCTCAGCCCACAAAAGGACTGGGAAGTGAACAACCCTGCCGCACTCGCCACCGCACTCGAAGCAATCGGGAAGGTACAGAAAGAATTCAACGACGCCCAGTCCGACGGTAAAAAAGTCTCCCTCGCCGATCTCATCGTTCTCGGTGGCTGCGCCGCCGTACAAGAGGCCGCGAAGAAAGCTGGAAACGCTATCGAAGTGCCATTCACTCCTGGACGCACCGATGCCACCCAGGAAATGACCGAAATCGATTCCGTAGCCTACCTCGAGCCCAAAGCCGATGGCTTCCGTAATTACCTTGGCCGCGCCCTCGACCGCCCAGCCCCCGAATCTCTCCTCGACCGCGCCCAGCTCCTCAGCCTCACCGCACCAGAAATGACCGTCCTTATAGGTGGCATGCGCGTCCTTGATACGAACGTCGGGTTCCCCGATCTCGGAATCCTCACCGACCGCCGTGGCGTTCTCACCAACGACTTCTTCGTCAATCTCCTCGACATGGGCACCCAGTGGAAAGTCTCTCCAATGTGTGAACACTTCTACGAAGGCCGCGACACCAAGACAGGCGAAACAAAATGGACCGCAACCTCCGTCGATCTCGTCTTCGGCTCAAACTCCCAACTCCGCGCCATCGCCGAATCCTATGCCTGCGCCGACTCCGGAGCGAAGTTCGTAGCCGACTTCGTCGCCGTATGGGACAAAGTAATGAACCTAGACCGCTTCGATGTAAAAGCGTAGCCCCCACGATCCAATCCTTCGCAGGGCTTGTCTGGAGTAACTTCCAGCCAAGCCCTTTTTTGTGCCTAGCACTCCCTTTCACCACGCTTAATCTCAAAGGAGAGACCATCGAGCGCGACAACGTCGCTGAACTGCTTGCGCAGATTTTCAATCTGAAGGATAGCCCCCGGCACAGCAACGATTCTAGCGAAACTCCGGCACCCGGTAAAGCCGGATCGGGGGATTGTGAGTCCCTACTTTTCCAGCATCGCGTTGCCAGAGAGGTGGGTTGTCTTTGAATAGAGTCTTGTAGAAGGCTCGGTTTTTCGCGTATTCGGCGGCATAGGTGCCTTTGGGGGTTTCTTTGGACTTTGTGTAGCGCTCATAACTCCGCCCCGTGATGGCGATATGAGTGGCGCGGTTTCCCTGATAAGTGGCAGGTTGTCTAAGCGAAATAATTTCTTGAGGAAGAAATTTGCTGACTGGAGCTTGGACGTGACGCTCAATTTCAGGATCAGGAATGTGAACACTGCGACCTTGGAGAACGACAGCATCAGATGGAAGCCTCTCTCGAATGAATTCAGCAAGCTCTTTTCGCGGGTCTTTGCGAAATCCAGATTCATATTTGTAGAGACGCTCCAAGGAACCGCCAAAGGCAACGAGAAGACACAGACCGGTGAGCCAAGGCTTGGTGTGGCGAATGGCCAAGGCGAGACCAATACCCGAAGTGAAGACAATGGCGAGAGTACCAGGAAGAAAATAGCGCCCACTAGTCTTTAGCGATGCCGCCAGGATCGCAGCGAGAGCAAAAGGAAAGAGAGCAACAATCCAAGCGCTGACAGGCTGGCGCTTCTGGCAAAGAGCAAAGAGACCAATAACAAAGAAGATAACGAGGTGGGCACGGCTTACTTGGAAGATGCGCTCGAAGTAGCCGAAGTTGAGCCCAAGATTTCCGCTACGCTCTTGCCAGGTGCCGCCAGCAACTTTCGTGGTCTCATCGGTAAGGCTAAGAATGAATTGATCACGCCCTTCCTGGGTAAGGAGCGGATAATTAATTACAAGAAAGAGCGCTACGGCAGAGACTAGAAAAACTGCACCTTCAGGAAGCGAGCGTTTTTTAAGAACAAAAGGCAATGCAATAAGGAGCGTCATCGCTCCGATATATTTCCCTGAGGAGGCCAGACCGGTGGCGAGACCAAGAAAAATTGTGGAGCGAGTGGAGGGATTACGAAGAAAATGATCCAGCGCAAGGAATGTAGCGGCAAACCCAAGGAGAAGTGCAGGATCCTCTTTAAGATAGTGCGCTTTTTCGAAAAGATCGAAGTGCAGCGCTCCTAGAAAACCAACACAAGTGGTGGCAATTACCCCACCAAAGCTTCCGGCAAGAAGGGCAAGCATGCCAATCGCAAGAGCATTACAGAGGGCTGATATCGCACGTCCAATGCGAACGATGGCTTGGGGGCTAATTTCACTCGGTGTGCGCCCTGTGACGCGAATGGCAAGGTCGGTCGCATTGAGGAGGAGGAGCGGGTGGTTAAAATTTCGCTCACCGGTGGCGAGCTGAGCGACTTTTCCGGGCTCATCGATATGATAATAAAAAGGGAAGTCGTTATTCTTAATGCCTAGCAGAAATGCGATAAACGCACACACAACCGCAGCTAGGCGCACGCGACGGCGATCATCAAGGGCGGCGTTCACTTGAGCGGCGCTATCTCGGTGCGATAACTATGGATCGCAGGACCGACAGGGGCATCGACCATGAACTTGGATGATACGCCCGCTGGAATAGCGGCACCTCCAGCAAGCGGAACGTTCGATGTGGCGACGACCGCACCGCTTCCATCGAGCCAAGATACAATCACCTGGAGCTTTTCAGGGGAAGCCGAAGGCCGTGTCTGAACGAGACCAGAGAGGCGCCGAGCATCGCCAGAAATTTCTAATTTCACGTCTTTAAAACCAAATTCGGCAGCTTTCTTTTCCGCCTTCGCCTTATCAATATCGATAAAAAAAGCCGGCCGCATGTCATTGGCTTCAGTGAAAGTAAAAACGCCGTAAGGAAGCGCGGTGGTGACAAGAAGTGCAAGAAAACCACCGAAAATCCGACCACTTAGCAGAGCTCCTATGGCAAAAAAGATACCAATCACTCCTGCCGCAAGCATCACAATTCGTCCGTAGGGCAAGAAGTGAAAGCAGGCGGCTCCGGCAGCAATGAGACCGAAGAGCCAAGCGATGAGAACAAGGCGTCCGGCGCGATCGGATTTCTGGCTAGAAGCGCGCAGAGCCTCAGCGCAGAGAGCTGCATTGGTATTGGTAGCTGCGGAAGCCAAGGCAGGTGAAGGCGGGCGGACGAGCCTGGGGCGGTCAGGCCGGATCTCGCTTCCATCTTCTACACGGCATTGGGGATTGGTCGCAATCTCTACGGCATCATCAGAATCGGCACCTGCAGCAAGCCCAGGAAGAAGCGAAGTAAGCGGCTCCCAGGCTTCTAGGCCGGATTCCCAATATTGTGTTTCCGCGCCTGCTCGGCCTTCTTCCACACGAGCCAAGACATCATGCACAGACATTGGACCAGTCTCAATCTCATCGAGGATAAGGTAAATTTCTCTCATACTAACCTATCTAGCCCGGTCGGCGAGAGTGGCAAGTACAGCATCTGCCACCTGAGTAGCTGGAAGCTCATTCATGCAGCGAAGCCCAAAGCCTGGACACTCACGAAGAAAGCACGGACTACACTCGACGTGATGGCGAATAATCGTATGCCCTGCACCCAGTGCACGGGTCCATGCGGGCTCAGTGGAGCCGAAAATGGCGGCTGTACGAACGCCAAATGCGGCAGCGAGATGCATCGTCCCTGTGTCGTTGGTGAGCAGAAGCGTGCATTTCCGAAGCTCTGCAATGAGCTCAGGAAGAGTCGTTTTCCCCGCGAGATTTTTGCAACGCTCATCGGGTAAGCTCGCAAAAACAGCTTCGGCCGCGGGGGCATCTCCAGCAATTCCAAAAATAGCGAACGTGGCTTTCGGATGCGCTTCAGCAATCTTAGCGGCGGCTTCGCCGAAACGCTCGGCAGGATAGCGCTTGGCCGCTCCATATTCTGCACCCGGACAAATACCGATGTGAACGCCAGACGCGCATTGGGGAGTTTCAACGAGCGGAGCGAGAAGATCTGGATCTTTGACATCGGCCCCAAGTTCGCGGGCGAGGCGGAGGTAGTGATACGCGTGGTGCTCGACCGGGCCCGGCTGCTTGCGGTCTTTCGCGATTTTAGTAAGCAACTTACTTCGAAGCGACCCGGCAAAGCCGAAACGCTCAGGCACAGCTCCAAGCTTCATCTCAAGAGCAGAACGAGTCGAATTGGGTAGGATGACACCGGCATCAAACGGCCCGGCATTTTTGAGAAGCTTCGCAACGGCAAAGACGGATGCTTTTGCAGGAATCGCAATCACCTGATCGACCTCCACTACGGCCTCCCAAAGCGCAGCAAATTTACCTGGGACAAGAACGGTGAGATGATTGTCCGGGCGACCGCGCTTAATCGCCCGCACTGCCGGGATTGCCATACATGCATCGCCAAGCCAATTCGGCGAACGAACGAGGGTACGGAAGGGCTGAAGATCGGTGACGGACATCTGCGAGTCGGTGGGGAGGGTGACACCGCGTTTATAGTGACGCAGCAAAAAATTCGGTTGGGGCGTTTTCCATCGGCGATGAACCCAGAACCAATCGGCCGGAGCAGCCGTAATTGCCTCTTGAGCGCGCATATTCAGATCTGCAGCAAAAGCCGCCATTTCCGATGCCGCGGGAGTAGCCATCGGTTTTCCAAACTCCATTCGCCAGCGAGCGACCCCTACCGTCGCAACAGCAACCGGGACGACTGGGACACCTGCGCGCTGAGCGATGATCCCAGTGAGATGGCTAGTAGAGGCCAGCCTCCCAAAAAATGGGCACCAAACCCCTTTATCACCCGCATGCTGATCAATAAGAATACCAAGAAAGCCTCCTCCTCTGAGAACCTCTACAGGACGCCGAAATCCACCACTTCGATCGATTGCTTCCATTCCTTGGCTCTCTCTGAGGCTTCGAATGTAGCGATTCATATAATAATTCCCCAACGGCTGGAAAAGTGTCGCCTGCGGCGCACCGGGGGGAGTCATACTTGGAAGAAGCGCGAGTAATTCCCAACAAGAAAGATGGCATGCAGTGATAATTGCCCCCCCTCCCCCTTCTCCAATGTGCTCGCGTCCGACCATTTCCACGCGCTCAGCAACCTCTGATGCCGTCATTCGCGAAACCTTTACTCCAGCGAACAAGTTAGCTCCCAAACGAGAAAGAACTTCACCTGGAGTAACCGGCGGTTTGTCGCCAAAAGCGATGCCAAGGTTTTTTGCGACAAGCCTACGATAACGTGGAGAACAAATGCCGAAAATCCCCCCAGCAATCGCTCCAATGCGAAAAACGCCTTCGATTGGAAAGAGGCAGATAGCCCCCGAGACGACGCGAAATGCGGCGTAGGGAATGAATTGGAGAGCGCGTTTCACGGCAGTGAGCCGCGATGCGGCTACTCGGTCTTTGCAGCCTCTACGGCTTCAGCAGCATCAGCAGGTACTGGATCGGATGTCTCAATGCCTGGAACCTCAATCACCTCAGGCTCAGGAGTGGATTCTACACCTGTCTCCGTTTCCTCAGGAGTCACGACTTCTTCGAGCACTGGAGCTTCGGAGCCTTCGAGTAGCTCTTTACTAGCTTCACTTTGCTCCTGCTTGTTGGAAACCAGGACAGCAATCGCTGCACTTGCGATAAAATAGAAAATAGCGAAATAGACCGTTCCCTTCTGAAGGACATTTGTGGTCTGTGCACCAAACATCTGATCGGTCATCCCTCCGCCGAAGGCAGCACCGAGACCTTCCTGCTTCGGGCGCTGCATCAAAATGATGAACACCATAAGAAGGCAGACGAAAAGAAGTAAAACCGTGAGGAGCGTAATCGCGATGGACATGGGAGGCGGAGTCTAGAGGGGAAGTTTCAGCTTGTCAAAGCACTGGCCGATCCAGTGATTCGCACGATGAGTGAATGGAGAGCGGCCACATCAGTAACCTGAAAATCAGCCTCTACCGCAGGAGGCTTAGAAACAAGAAGTTGAATCGCGTATTCCAAGCCAGCAGCCTTCGCCGCGAGAATATCTTTCCCATTATCACCGACCATAAAGCTCGATGCCAAATCGATCTCAAGCTCAGCTTCTGCCTCAAAAAACATGGCGGGAGCAGGCTTCCTCCGAGTATCGTCGCGATCACCGATAGCTGCATAAATAGCCTCAAAATGGGCTCCCTGGCGCCTCAGCGCCTCCTGCATTCGGTCATGAATGTGGCTTAAATCCTTCGTCTCCCCGGTAAATACTCCCCGCTGATTAGTCACCAAGATCGGCACGAAATCACGATTTCGACAGACACGAATCACATCGATAATTTCCGGGGTAAATTCAAAATCCTCCCAGCGGTGAACATACCCGCTCCCCGGCGTGATATTGACGACCCCGTCACGATCAAAAAATGCCGCGCGTCGCTTCAATTTTGAGGAAAAGATGATGTTTTAATATTTCCATTTGGCATGATTAGCTTCACCCCATTCCCATGAAAATCCCCCTTTTCGGAGAGCCACGGCTGATTGATCCATTTAAATGGTAAAGAGCTGCCTCCCTCAAAAGGAGTAGGAGAATAGCTGGACCAATATTCTGGATATTGATCTTCCTCAAGATTGATCACGTGCCCATTCCACTCGGTAGGACAGAGCCACGTTTTTTGCTCAATCTCGTAAGGCTCAAGCGATTTTACCCAAAATTCCCATCCTCGCTCTTGGTCACTGCTGTTGAACACCTCATCAGGAAGCTGCGGCCATTCGCCATTGTCGTTGACGTAGCTAGCAAACCCTACGTGGAGAGAACGCATATTTGAAGTACACGCAGCCTCTTCAGCAGCGGCTTTCATGCGACCAGAAACGGTTGTCCCCACAGCAACAAGAGTCGCGATGATCGCGATCACAACGATGAGCTCGATCATCGTAAATCCGGACGCCAAAAATTTGGGCGATCTTTGTCGATATTTCATATAAGTGCTCTTTGAACGCCTCTGGTGCCTCAAAACTTGGGGAAAAAAAAAGCGGGCGGTGTTTCCACCGCCCGCCGCATGGGGAAATATTCGACCTAGAAGAGGAAAGTTCCGCGACCAGTTCCTTCGAGACCAGTCAGTCCTCCACCGCCAATCGGGTTGGATACACTGAAGCTTATCTGGTGGCCATATACACGAATGGGAACCCGGACACCGATCTCTGGGAACACGTTGTCCTGCCCGCCGGAACTCGTACTAATCACTGTGTTTGAATCGCGCCCTTCAACGGACGTGTTAAACAATGTAAGAAGATCATCAATGCCCTGAATTGTGACACCAGGATTATTCCCTCCTCCATTGAAAGCAGCGATAATTTGCTCAAAGGCCTCGAGAATATCTCCATTTACAGTGGCATTGTTTTGGATATCAACCGTCTGAATTTGCTGGGAATCGAGGTCACCAAAGAAGTATGCCTCACCTTCAGCTTCGAACTCCAGAATCGGAGAGGTATCCGTGACTTGTCCATTCCAGTTTGTGTTGGCGTTGCCGACAACGCCGCCAGATGCACTCGTCGAAGCGGCCGCAGTGCTATTCCCGCTGGTTTCACCTATGCTGACGTTGACGTTAAAACTGTTCGCATCAGTAGCGCCGGACGCCGACTGGAATCCACTCGAACTACCATTCGTCATTCCGGTGACGCGCTTCTTGTTCGTATCGACAACTGCAAAACACGTGCCCACATAAATGATCCCACGGTAAAAAATCTGCGAACTGTTGAAGACCGAGACCTGAGCACCACTTCCTTGGCCACCACTTGCTTCGGTAAAGCGAGCGATTCCAGAGCCATTACGCATCTGGATGATTGCCTGGTAGGTTCCTTGACCACCGTTTGATCCAGTAGTGTTGTCACCCCACGGTCCTCCGGAGAGAGCGAGGCTGTTCGTCATGAGGGCGACGAGTGATAGAAGAGAGATGAGGGTTGAGCGCATAACGCCGTAACGGTTTCCGACCCAGGCACTGGATTCAAGTAAAAAATTTCACTTCGGGGAGGTTAATTTTTTTGGAATTTTGAGCTTTTCCTCTAATAATTCGCGCATTCCGCCTGCTTGCGAGGCTTAAAGCGAGGGCTATCGTGAAAGATGCAGTTTTGCACCGAATACTTTTTCCGCCTTTCAAACCCTACTGCCTCGATTTTAGCGATCTTCGCGCTTTCTTCATGTGCTCCAATGGGTCCCTCCCGCCCCCCAGAGCCGATCGATCAGGCACGCCTTGAGGCTCAACGCCGGGCCGCAACAGAAGCCGATTTCAATTGGTGGGAGGCGCAGAGAGTCCAGGGATCGCCATCCATCGTGGTCGATCTAAGCGATCAAGCAGCCTACATTTACAAGGCAGGGAAAATCGTGGGGAGAACGCGCATAGCATCAGGAACTCCCAGCCATCCAACACCAGTAGGGAAATACAAAATCACCGAAAAAATTGTCGATAAACGCTCAAGTCACTACGGCTGGATGTATGATCGCAATGAAAACGTCGTCAATTACGATGCCGATCTACGAAAAGACCCCATTCCCCCCGGTGGTCGCTATGAGGGTGCAGACATGCCCTACTGGATGCGCCTCACGAATACCGGTATCGGAATGCATGCAGGCTTCATTCCAGATCCCGGAAAGCCCGCATCCCACGGGTGTATTCGCATTGCGAAGCCGATGGCCGAGCGAATTTTCTCAGAAGTGAACGTCGGCACTCCAGTCCGTGTCCAACGCTAGACCATGACCGCACGCTCTCTCGCATTCATCGCCACGCTGGCTCCCATACTCTCAATCGCGCAGCAGATCGAGCCATCGGCAGTTCCGCCCACGCCGCTGCCTACCGGCACCATTATTCCGGCTGTCGCAAAAACTCCTCCAGCCCAACTTGATCATTTTCTCCGAGCCGCCACCTCAGCCTTCAAACGGGGGGAATTCGCGCAATCAGGTAGCATTTGTTTCCAAGCAGCAGCCTATGCCGAATCCCTTGGTGATCCCACGGAACCCGCATTTTCAGAGGCAATTGCTCGCCTCCGCCTACTCGGATACGACACAGCATCACACGAGGTGAAAGCCCCTGAGCGCTTTGACCAATCATCTGCAGCGATCCATATCGCGCTCTCCGCCGAAGCCCTCCGCACCGCGAAAGGAGCCTGGGAGGAACGCGACACTAGCGCCACTGGCGTATCCCTCGGCTTCGCCGCCGATCACCTTGAGCGAGCAATCCTCTGGGGAGGGCACAACACCTCCGAGCAAGGTGAAGCCACCCTAGCACTCGCCCAGCGCAACGCCCGTGAACTCACCGATGATGCCCTGCCAAAACCACCGCCAGGACTCGTAACCACCAGCCTGCGCGACATGGCAAAAATGACTGCCGCCGTATCCAGCACCCTCGCCACAGCGCGCGAGGAAATCGGGTTCGATGAGCGCGTCGGTGAAGCCGCCGAAAAAGCAATCGATGGCATCCAGACCGGAACGCGACGTGCCGCCGAAGCCGTCGGCAGCACGTTCCGGCGTTGGGGAAAATGGATCGAAGAAAAAGCCGGCGATTAGTAAGACTTCGCGAAAATCACCTTCCGTGCCCCCTCCGCACCAGTAAGAATACACTTTCCTGTTCCCTCGAAACGCTCCGCATCCGGGATACAGCGGATCGTCACTTTGTGATCTTTGGCAATTTTCTCTTCCTCTTCATTTGAACCAGCCCAGTGGCAAACGGCGAACCCACCATGAATTTCCGGCTTATTCGGATTTTTCGGAGTGAAGAATTTCACGAATTCTTCCATCGAAGAAATCTCGACGAGATTTCCATCGCGGAATTCCGTCGCCCGAGCGAGAAGACCATTTTGAATTTCTGAGAGCACATTCCCCACATCACGCAGAAAATCCTCCTTCGGGATAAACTGCTTCTCCTTCGGCCCCTGGTCACGACGCGACACAGCCACGCTGCGTTTCTCGATATCGCGCGGGCCAAGCTCTATCCGGATCGGCACCCCCTTCTTGATCCAATCCCACGTCTTCGTCCCCCCCCCCACATCGCGCCGATCCACATGCACCCGCAGCGGCTCTCCATCGAATTCATCCTTGCGCAGTGTCTTCGCCAGCGCTTCCGCCGCATGAAGCACTTCCTCTTTCGTATCCTCCTTCGGCGTCACCGGGATGATCACAATCTGACTAGGCGCGACCTTTGGAGGCATGATCGCTCCATCATCATCTGCGTGCGCCATGAGCAACGTGCCAATGAGACGCGTGCTCACACCCCAACTCGTCGTGTAAGCAAATTCTGTCGCGCCCTCCTCACTCCGCGAAGCAAATTCAATCCCCGCCGCCTTTGAAAAATTCTGCCCAAGATAATGCGAAGTCCCCGCCTGGATCGCCTTCCGATCCTGCACCATCGCTTCGATACAGAGCGTCTTTTCCGCGCCGGGAAAACGCTCGTTCTCCGTCTTCTCGCCGGTAATTACTGGAATCGCGAGATGATCGCGAGCAAACGTCTCATAGACGCGCAGCATCTTCTCAGTCTCCTCAAGAGCCTCATCTTTCGTCTCGTGCGCAGTGTGCCCCTCTTGCCAGAGGAACTCCGCCGTCCTCAAAAACAACCGAGGCCGCATCTCCCAGCGCATCACATTCGCCCACTGATTAATCAACAAAGGCAAATCCCGATAGCTCTGCACCCAGCGCGCAAATGCTGCCCCGATTACCGTCTCCGAAGTCGGGCGGATCACATACGGTTCCGTGAGTTTCCCCGTAGGCACCATCTTCACCTTACCCGTCTCCTCATCCTTCTGCGCCTCCAGTCGATGATGCGTCACCACCGCACACTCCGTCGCAAAGCCCTCTGCGTGCTCCGCCTCCTTCTCAAGATAGCTCACCGGAATCAACAGCGGGAAATACGCATTCTGGTGCCCCGTATCTTTAAACATCTGATCCAGCTGACGCTGAATCTGCTCCCACAACCCATAGCCCCAAGGCTTGATCACCATACAACCGCGCACATCCTGTGCATTCTCCGCCAAATCAGCGGCACGCACCACTTGCTGATACCATTCTGGGAAATCCTCCGCCCGAGCGGGCGAAACCGCGTTTTTTTGTTGCTTGGCCATATGC
>CALAIY010000056.1 GCA_937922595.1 uncultured Verrucomicrobiales bacterium
CTCAGCAAGTGCAGCGGCGATCAGCGTAGCGGGCATGGACGGAGGCGATGGTTGCTGGGCAGTGCTCTTTGGGGCGAGCCCACTTACCGAGAGCGAACTCACGATGGCCGTGGATGAAGATAGGATGGTAGATGCCGAAAGAAATCACACAACCGAGCAAGTCGGGTTCATCGTCTTCGAGTAAAAAACAATTCCTTCAAAGAGGCTTCCCCTCGCACGCTATTGAGTTGTGCTACCCTACGTTCTCTCCAGGAGTTGGAGAAGGGGGAGGGCTTACGTATCTAAAATATTATGGTAATCGAGATAGAATGGAATGATTCTGAACTTATTTCGGTTCCTGTATAGCTACGATGAATGGCCGACCTAAGCGCACCCGATTCTGCTTGCAGTAACGACCTACTCACCATCCTTGCCGAGGTCGTAGACCCACATCTCGAGCGTACCCGCTTCCCCTTCCGCTGGGTCATCTCTACTCGACCCAGCGAGCTTCCTTGAAGCGTTGATCGCCTGGACCGCTGGCGTGCGGCAGCTCTGCGGCGGCGGCGAGGTGCCACCTGGACGCCGCCGCCGCGCCGAAGGCTGGGAGTGGGTGGACTACGCCGAAGAAGGCTCCGCAAAGTCGCACGGGCGGGTTGAGAAACGGCGCTGCTGGCAAAGCGGTCAGCTCGGGTGGATGAGCGGACAGAAAGACTGGAAAGGCCTCAAGATCGTGATCCTGGCGCGAGAGCGAGCGTGCGAAATTCGGCGGGTAGACTAGCGTGGAACGGGGCTCGCAGCGGTGCGCTCACGCTGGACGATTGAGAACTCGCTGCACCTCGAATTTAGATGCGTAAGCTTTGTCCTCTCGCGCCATTTGGATTTACGATATGGAAGTTGGATATCTGCGCTCCAAAGTTACTTCAGCGCGACCGGGCCAAGATTCCCAAGGCGGTCGACGCAGCGCACGGCGATCCTTTCCGTTTCGCGGTTAAATGAAATTATTCCTTTTCCGGCGGGCTTTACTGCAATTAACTTCCATTTCCCGTGTTCCAGGGTTTGCACTGTTACAAAACGAGCGGCTCCGGACGTTTCCCAGCTCAATTGCTGGGCACTTATTTTTTTCAACTGGGGGGCTTCCATTACGTCCCGTCCTAGCCATGGGCTGGCAGGGACAAGCGCCTTTTCAGTATAACGTGGGGCAAGAAGCGAGTGTACCCCGCCGCGGTTTTGCGCGAGTGCCTTGTGGCTCCAATGGATGTGGCCATTGCGTGCTGCGTCGACTTGGAGGGCAATCTCTGAGGCTGGTCGTCCGGGGTCTTCAGTGCTATCGATTCGGGATGTGGCGATTCCTGGCCAGAGGTGGCGTTTTTTCACGTTTTGGCTTTGCCACCATTCGAGTAGGCCGGTGAAGCTCTGGGCTCTTGGTTTGTCTCTCCAGTAGAGCTGTGGTGCGAAATAATCGCACCAGCCTTGGCGCAGCCATTTACGAGAATCGGCATAGATGTGGGCGTAACTATCTAATTGCGCCTCAATTCCCTGTGGGTGCCCGGGGCGCCAGATTCCAAATGGACTGATGCCTACTTTCACCCAGGGTTTTTCTTGTTTCACGGTGGCGTAGAAGGCTTTCACAAACTGATCGGAATTTGATCGTCGCCAGGCATCGCGATCCATTCCGTTTCCGTGAGCGGCGTAGGTGGTAGCATCAGGAAAATCGCATTTCTGGCCTATGGGTGGATAGGGATAGAAGTAATCATCGATGTGGGCTCCATCGATATCGTAGCGCCGTACGACATCGGCAATTACCTTCAGGGTGTATTCCCGTACCCAGGGATCACCGGGATCGAGCCAAGGTTTTCCTCGGTAGGTCCGCGCGGCAGAAGGGCGTTTCTTTAGCACATGGTTCGCGGGATGATATTTTCCGGCTGCTACTGCAGGGCGAAATGGATTAAACCACGCATGAAGCTCAAGCCCGCGCTCATGGGCTCCGGCAATCGCAAATGCTAGCGGATCGTAGCCAGGGGAGCGCCCTTCTTTGCCGGAGAGGAAGGCTGACCAAGGCTCGATCTTAGATTGGTAAAGGGCATCTCCCGAGGGGCGGATTTGAAGGATCACGGCATTCAAATTCCAAGCGGCAGCATCATCCAAAATTTTGGTAAGCTGTAGTTTCTGCGTTTTCGCGGGTAGGCCGGGCTTGGATGGCCAGTCGATATTGTAAACGGTCGCCACCCAGCTAGCACGAAATTCACGTGGGGGATCGGGGACGGGAGTGGCCGCTAGATTTGTAGCGATGAGTAGGGAAAATAAAAAAAGGCGCACGCCGAAGCGTGCGCCTTTTCAAAAAGGGATGCTAGCTGGAAAGTGCCTGCCCGGCTCCGAAGGGATCGGTGGCGCGCATGCGGGAGGAGAAGAATTGGGCGGAGCCGCCCCAGAGGATGGTGGTGCCGCCGAAGGCTCCGAGGCTATCGATTTTATCGAGATAGAGGGCGGGGTGGAGGAAGGTCTCGGTGCCGACGGTGATTTGGGCGATGAGGACGCGATTTTGTTTCTCGATGGAAATTTTGATCGGGATGTCGGTGTCGGCGGGGAGGGGGGCGCTGTTGATGTAATCAAGGACGCCGAGGTCGTTTACCATGTCGGTGATGGTGCCGTCTTCGGTGTCGATCTTGATGCCGAAGCCGATGTGATCGCCGGAGGACCAGGGCTTCGTGGTGTCGAGCATTCCGAGGAAGATGTGCTGGCCTGGGGTGGTGAAGCGGACGGTGGCCTCAAAGACTGCGTCCATCTGCTTTGCAGAAAATGGGGTCTCGGCGAGGCGTTCGATGCTGTAGAGTTCGCCGTCGGGAGCTGTGAGAAGGAGCGATGCGTGCATGGTCTTGAGGGGTGTGAGAGATGACAGTGTGAAATTACTGTATCAAACCAGATTCACTGTTTCAAGTATAAATACTATAATTTTATAAAATTTTAAGATTTGTGGACTATTTAGTTCCTATCGCTCGGCTATTTTTTGGAATTTGAAAGCTCGAAGAGCTTTTTCCAGTGTTCGAGTCGCTCGCGTACGCGGAGTTCTTGGCCGTTTTTTGTGGGGTTGTAGTAGGTGCGGCCTTCTGGGAGGTAGGCTTGGGGGATGTAGCCGTCTTCGGAATCGTGGGCGTAGGTGTAGATGAAATCAGTTTCCTTAATTCCGGTGGTTTTGGCGAGCTTTTTCCGTGATTTTGTGCGGAGGTGGGGTGGGACGGCGAGGGTGCGGCCGGATTTGATGTCGGCGGTGGCGGCGTTGATGCCGGCGTAGGCGGCGTTGCTTTTGGGGGCGGTGGCGAGATAGACGGTGGCGTGGGCGAGTGGGATTCTGGCTTCGGGCATGCCGACGAATTCAGCGGCTTGCTGGGCATCTAGGGCGACGCGGAGTCCATTGGAATCGGCCATGCCGATGTCTTCGCTGGCGGCGATGACGATTCGGCGGGCGATGAAGCGGTGGTCTTCGCCGGCGTAGATCATCTTGGCGAGCCAGTAGAGTGCGGCGTCGGGATCGGAGCCGCGGATGCTTTTAATGAAGGCGGAGATGGTGTCGTAGTGGGCATCGCCGTCGCCATCGTAGACGACGGTTTTCTGCTGAACGGATTCTTCTGCGACTTCGAGGGTGAAGTGGATTTTCCCTTCGGAGTCGGGTGGGGTGGTAAGGACGCCGAGTTCGAGGGAGGAGAGGCATTTGCGGGCGTCGCCATCGCAGAGGCGTGCGATGTGGGAGGCGGCTTCGGGAGCCATCTCGATGTCGAGTTGGCCGAGGCCGTCTTCTTCGTCGGTGAGGGCGCGGGTGATGAGATCGAGGAGATCGGATTCGGGGATGGGCTCGAGCTGGAAGACCATCGAGCGCGAGACGAGTGGGGTGTTTACGTAGAAAAATGGATTGTGGGTGGTGGCGCCGATGAAGCGTACGGTGCCGCGCTCGATGTGGGGGAGGAGGACGTCTTGCTGGGATTTATTGAAGCGGTGGATTTCGTCGACGAAGAGGGTGGTGGTCTGCTTGCGGAGGCGGAGCATGGAATCGGCGGCTGCGGCGGCATCGCGGATGTCGGCGACATTGCTTTCAACACCGGAGAGATTGACGAAGCGGGATTCGGTGGTGTTGGCAATGATGCGGGCAAGAGAGGTCTTGCCGACGCCGGGCGGGCCGTAGAATAGGAGAGAGGAAAAACGATCGGCTTCCACGGCGCGGCGGAGGAGCTTGCCTTCGCCGAGGATGTGCTGCTGGCCGACGTAGTCGTCGAGCGATTGCGGGCGCATTCGGGCGGCGAGTGGGATCGCGTCGTTGGGGATGGAGGAGGACTCTGGGGGAGGGGAGTCGTCGGTGAATAGATCCATTGGGACTTATGGCGCGGACATTGCGTGGGCGCTAGAGCGCTGCTACGATTCAAGTATGGTCATTGATCGCTTTCCGGGATTGCTGGAATTAAATAAGGCAGACAAAGTTACGCTTGGGCGAGGGGGCCTTGAGATGATTGTGATGAACGTAGTGGAGAGCGTTTTCACTTGGATGAATGGGAGGGGTAGGAGGCTTCGCTTGCGGGTCTTAGGTTCAGATTGGGGGGATATTTTTCCTTGATGAAGATCAGCCAACTTCCACTCAAAACTCTTCTGGGTGTCACCGCGATTTGTCTGGTGGTGCGTGAGGAGTTTCCTTTTTCGCACTTCCCGATGTATGGGAGTTTTTCGAATTACACTTATTACGTGTACGTGACCGGTGAGGATGGTGCGCCGCTTCCGCTTAATCGACTTACTGGAGTGCGGGCGGCGAATTTGAAAAAAATCTATGATTCGGAAATTAAAGTGCTCCGCGGCGAGACCAAAAAGCGTACGGGGGATTGGCGGGGGACGGCGGCTTTGAGTGATGACGCCCGCCGGCGGCTCGGCGAAAAGGCATTGGGCTGGCTTCGCCAAAACAGCAAAGACCCGGCGGCGCTTGCTTCGGCTGGGGCGCTTACTTTTCACCATGTGGGGCTTACTATCGAAGACGGCAAAATCGTGCGTGATGACGACGCGGTCGCGACATTGAGATGAAAGTGTTTTCCCGCCCCGATTACTCCCGTGCCGAGATGGTGTGGATGCGTGCGCTACTTGGGCTTGTCGCGTTATTCGCTTTTAGTGGAGATGTCTCGGAGACCGCTCAGCCGGCGGCGGTGGGGCTTGCGCGCATCATTGATGTGACGTGGGTCGCGGATGAATCTTTGCATCCATGGATTCTAGGAGTGTCTGCGATCGGCTTTTCCTTTTTCGCATGGGGGAGCCGCTTTGCCTGGCTCGGTGCGCTTCCGGGATTTGTGGCGCTGTGTGCGCTGGGGGCTCTGCGTAATTCTCAGGGAAAGCCGGGAGCGATTCATCATCTTCAGATTGTGGCGCTGGTGCTTCTTGTGATGTTGGCGGTCTATGTTTTTTGTTCAGTTAAGAAAAAAGTGCTGATCGAATGCCATCGCACGGCGACGTGGGCGGGCGTGCAGACGGTCGCCGCGACCTATCTTGTGACAGGTCTTACGAAAATCATTGGGAGCGGTGGCCAGTGGGTGAATGATTCGAAGTACTTTCCGCTTCAGCTGGAGAAGACGCGGATGAGCGAATATTTTAGCACGTTGGAAACGGCTTCTGGCTGGCAGGCCGGGTTTACGACCTGGGTGACTGAACTTTTCATCGCATCTCCGAATATCTGCCGCGCCGTGCTCGCGTCTGGTCTCATTCTTGAGCTTGGTGCAGTCCTCGCACTCCGCAATCGCCGCTGGGCAGCTGGCTACGGGCTGTTGCTGATTGTTTTTCACCTCACGATTTCGGGTGTGATGCAGCTCGATTTCACTCTCAATATGCTCGTGATTGCGGTGCTTTGGGTGAATCTCCCGTACTGGGTGAAAAATCGTTTCACTAAAATTGCATAACTCTATTGAGTATTCTGGGAACACTGCTTATGGTGGCCGCCCGCGCCGCAAGGCCGGAGTATAGAAGTGATCTTACGGGGCGTAGCTCAGCCTGGTTAGAGTGCCTGGTTTGGGACCAGGAGGCCGGAGGTTCGAATCCTCTCGCCCCGACCACTTCTTAGCTCCGGCGGCGGCGCGTTTTTCATTTTATAACACACCGTGCCAGAAGACAGCGACGAACCTCAACCTGAGAGAGCCCGCAAGACGCTCGATGAGCGTGCCCAGATGAGTGATCTGGATAAACTCCGCCACTCAGCCGCACACGTCCTCGCCACCGCGATTGCGCGCATCTGGCCCGACGCTCAATTTGCAGGCGGTCCACCCGTCGCAAACGGATTCTACTACGACGTCGATCTTAAGCATCGGATCACGCCCGACGACTTCGAGAAAATCGAGGCCGAGATGAAAAAGGTGGTGAAGGAAAACCAACCTTTCGAGCGTGAGGTCATTTCCCGCGCGGAAGCTCTCAAGCTTGCTGAGAATGGTCGCATGGCGGCGCTCGCTGAACGAGACGTTCCTAGCCGTTTTAAAGTGGATCTTCTCGCCAGTATTCCAGAAGGCGAAGAAATTAGCCTATTTAAAAATGGCGATTTTTGGGATCTCTGCGCTGGACCTCATGTCCCGCGCACGGGAAATTGCAAAGCGTTCAAGGTGATGAGCGTGGCCAGTGCCTTTTATAAAAACGATGCCTCGCAGCCACAGCTTCAGCGGATTTATGGCACGGCTTTCAAAAACAAGACTCTGCTTACCGAGCATCTTGAGAATCTCGAAGAAGCCAAAAAGCGCGACCACCGGAAGCTCGGCAAGGATCTTGGCCTTTTCCATATCGACGAAGCGGTAGGCCAAGGGCTTGTGCTCTGGAAGCCGAAGGGTTCGGTGATCCGCCAGGAGCTTCAGAACTTTATTTCCGCTGAGCTGGAGAAGCAGGGGTATTCCCAAGTCTTTACTCCGCACATCGGAAAGCTCGATCTTTACCGCACTAGCGGTCACTTCCCGTATTATGCCGACAGCCAGTTTCCGGCGATTGTCGAGCGTGATTCGATGAATGCGCTTGCTGGCGAGGGTTGCTCCTGTGCCGAGCTGGGGAATAAGCTCAAAGACGGCGATGTGGAAGGCTTCATGCTGAAGCCGATGAATTGCCCGCATCACATCAAGATCTTCGCCAGTGATCACCACTCCTACCGGGATCTTCCCGTGCGCCTTGCTGAATTTGGCACCGTTTACCGCTGGGAACAGAGCGGCGAGCTCGGGGGCCTCACTCGTGTTCGTGGGTTTACCCAGGATGATGCCCACCTTTTCTGCACCGACGATCAGGTTGAAGACGAAATTAAAGGCTGCTTAGACCTCGTAAAAACCGTCCTCAATACTCTTGGGATGACCGATTATCGCGTGCGTGTTTCGCTCCGCGATCCGGATTCTACCAAATACGTCGGTGACCCAAAAAATTGGGACAAGGCTGAAGAAGCGCTCCGGCGCGCTGCCTCCACTCTCGACGTGCCCTTCACTGAAGAGCCGGGTGAGGCCGCATTCTATGGACCGAAGATCGACTTCGTAGTGAAGGACGTCATCGGTCGCGAATGGCAGCTCGGAACGGTGCAGGTGGATTACAATCTTCCTGAGCGCTTCGATCTCAACTACGTGGGAGCCGATAATGAGAAGCATCGCCCTGTCATGGTGCACCGGGCGCCATTCGGCTCAATGGAGCGTTTCACCGGAGTGCTCATTGAGCACTTTGCCGGCAATTTCCCCACCTGGCTTGCCCCCGAGCAAGTGCGTGTGATCCCGATCTCTGAGAAGGTGATCGACTTTGCGACCGAAGTGAATGACGCACTCAAAGCTCAGCGTGTGCGCACGAAACTCGATTCCACGGCAGAGAAAATGGGGGCGAAGATTCGTCTTGCACAGCTCGATAAGGTTCCATACATGTTAGTTGTTGGAGCACGAGAAGCAGAAAACCGAGAAGTATCCGTTCGCCACCGTCAACACGGTGACCTCGGTTGCGTGCCCCTTGAAGCCTTCCTCGGCACTCTTGCCGAAGAGATCGCCACTCGCGCTCTCCAGCCAGCAAACGCCCCGGCAGCCACGCCGGAATCAGCCAATGCCCGTTAGCCTCTCCGCCCGATCGGCGGTCTCATCTATGTCGTGCAAATCGTAATGCTGTGTTTCGCTAAGAAACTATCTTTTGCGAATTCGGGCGCTTCCGCCCGTAGCCTTTTTGTGCGCCCATTCATTTCCTTTTAATCCCAACCGCCTACTACCATCGCTAAACCAGCCAGACGCCGCTACACCCGGAGAGAAATCATCCGGATCAACGATAAAATCCGCGCCCCCAAAGTTCGGGTTATTGACAGCGAAACCGATAAACAGCTCGGGGTGATGTCCACCTACGATGCCGTGAAGATCGCAAAGGAGAAGGGGCTTGATCTCGTAGAGGTCACCACCACCACTGATCCTCCGATCTGCAAAATCGTAGACTACGGAAAATTCCGCTACGATCAGAGCAAGCAGCAAAAAGAGCGGAATAAATCGAAAGTCGCCAGCCGGATCAAGGAAGTAAAATTCCGCGTCCGAATCGACACCCACGATTACAATCTTAAGATGGCTCACGCTGAGGAATTCCTCGATGGCGGCCACAAGCTTCGCGTCCAGCTACAGTTCCGTGGCCGCGAGATGGCTCACCAAGATCTTGGCATGAAGCTCATGCAGAAAGTGGCAGGCGATCTTTCCTCAATGGGACACGTTGATTTCCCCCCGCGTAAGCAGGGACGGGCGATCACCATGATGCTTTCACCGCTTCCGAAAGAGAAGCGCAAGCGCATGTTCGCTACCACGGATGTAAAGGCAGAGGATATGGATCAAGATGATGAGTTTGAAGACTCAGATGCCGTAGAAGGCGATGATTCCTCTTCAGAAGGGAAATCATAAGATGGCTTCGCCATCGCGCCCGCTTCTCCTGCTTTTCGATATTGATGGCACCCTCCTGGATACAGGAGGGGCTGGTCTCACGTCGATTGCTGGAGCGGCGGAAGAGCATTTCGCTCATCGCCTTGAGTCTGCAGGTGGCGTCCCGCCGCTAGACTTGGCAGGTAGCACTGATGGCGGAATCGTCCGCTATCTCTACGAGCACTTCGGTGAGGCACATTCCGCCTCCGGAGAAACGGCGTTTTACCAGACCTATCTTCGCCATCTCGATGCCAATCTTGGGCACGAGCGCTACGGCGGTGTAGGTCTTCTCTCCGGTGTGCAAGCGCTCCTTGAAGCGCTTGCCTCAACCGATGGTGTCACCCTGGCTCTCCTTACCGGTAATATTCGGGAAGGTGCTTTTCGTAAGGTCGCGCATTACGGCGTGGGACATTACTTTTCCGAGGGCGCATTTGGGGACGATCATTTTGATCGGGATAAGCTTGGGCAAATTGCCATGACGAGGCTTGGCGATCATTTTACTGCAGAGAATACTGTCGTCATCGGTGATACTCCCAAAGACATTCGTTGCGCGCGAGCCTGTGGTGCCAAGGCGGTCGCCGTTGCTACGGGAAAATTTTCGGTAAGTGAACTCGAAGAGTTTACACCAGATGTGCTTCTTGGAGATTTTCGCGACACGTCGGCCTCGATCGCGTCCATTTTGGGGTAGTTTTAAGGGGCCTTACGCTCAAGAAATCGAGACACAGAAGCACGGAACGGAGTCTCTGCTTTTTTGACCATTCAGTAGGTTCTGTGTTTCCGTGAATTCCGTGTCCTGGAATTTGGCGGCTTTTATTTAATGCCCTGGCAACGCCTGAGTTTCCCAGCTTACTGGAGGGCCAGTGTAGGATTG
>CALAIY010000057.1 GCA_937922595.1 uncultured Verrucomicrobiales bacterium
CGCGTTTACGGATGCGGCGACGGCGTGGGGTGGGTTCTTCGGGAGTGCTCATCGGGGGGCTACTGGGCAGGTTTCTACGAGGGGTATGATAGGCATCGGGCTCAGTTTGGGAAGCATTATTGGGAGAGGGCGTCCGTGGCGATGAGGTGGGACTTCATTTGGGGCTATTTTCGGGTGTGGGGTTTTGGTTGTTTTCTGAGGTGAGGTGGAAGGGGTGGGGGAGGAGGCGGGGGAGGTCTAGGATGGTGGGGGTGTCTTTGCCGTCGATGAGGATGAGGGTTTGTTGGGTGGAGAATTCTTGGATGACTTGGCGGCAGGCTCCGCAGGGGGTGCGGTGGGCTAGGGGGGCGTTTAGTGTTTTTGGTGTGGTGAGGGCGATGAGGGAGATTTTGCGGAGGCCTTGGGCTGTGGCGGTGGTGATGGCGTTGCGTTCGGCGCAGAGGGTTTCTCCGTAGGCGCTGTTTTCGATGTTGGTGCCGGTGATGATTTGGGCTTGGGGATCATCGGCCATGATGAGGGCGGCTCCTACGGGGAAGTGGGAGAAGGGGGCGTAGGAGTGGGTGGCCGCTGCGCGGGCGGCTTGGATGAGCTGCTGGGCGAGGGCGGGATCGAGGCTGATCTGGCGGGCGGGGATTTTTACCTCCGGGAGCTGGAAGGGGGGCATGGGGGGATGCTATCCCAAGATGCCGAGTTCTGCCATTCCGGTGGGGTCGTTGAGATTGGCGAGGGCGTAGCCGGGGATGATTTGCTCGCGGAGGGCGAGGTCGTTGCCAAAGTGTTTTTCGAAGATTTCCCAGAAGATGGCGCGGAAGTCGGTGTTTTTTGCGAGGTAGCGGCCGTTTTTTGAGGAGAAGAGGGCTTGGTTGTCGCTGCCCCAGGTGGTTTCATCGCAGTTGTAGACGCCGCCTTTTACGCAGCCGCCGGCGAGGAACATGGTGGAGGCTTCGGCGTGATCGGTGCCGCCGGAGCCGTTTTGGATGGAGGTGCGGCCGAATTCGGTCATGGTGACGATGAGGAGGTCGTCCCATTGGTTTTCGAGGTCTTTGCTGAGGGCTTCGAAGCCGAGGGCGAGGTCGTTTAGGTTATCGAATTGGTTTCCGGTGGCTGCGCCTTGGCGGTTGTGGGTGTCGTGTCCGCCACGGTCGACGCCGATGATGGAGATGTTGGTGCGCTTGAGGAGGATGGCGGCTTCGCGGAGGCTTTGGCCGAGGTTGGAGTTGGGGTATTCGGCGCCGTTGGTGGGGGTGTATTCTCCGCGAGCTGGGACTAGTGAGTCGAGTGTATCACTGAGGGCGTTGCCGGTGGAGAGGATGGTGGAGGTGGTGGGTGTTTGGTCTTGGAGGTCGCGGCCGTAGAGTGAGCGGATTGCATCTGAGAATGCTTTTCGCTTTCGGTTGTTTCCCCGGAAATCGAAATCGGAGGTGCGGCGGAAGTTGGGCACGGGGGTGGTGCCGCGTAGGGCGGTGAAGGCGCGGCTGGAGAGGCCGGCGGCGACGAGGCCGGGGTCGGTGCGATCGAAGGCTCCGGTGGCTTCGAGGTGGCGATAGAATATCCCGTTTTCGATGGAGGGGTTGTTTGGAGCGCCGCGTTCCCAGTAGTCTTGGCTGTCGAAGTGGGAGCGGGATTGGCGGGCGTAGCCGACGCGGTGGATGGCTGCGAGATTGCCCATGCCATCAGCTCCATTGATTGCGGAATGGTTGTAGATTCCCATCATGGGGGCGAGGCCGGGATGGAATTGGGCAAATCCGTTTCCGCTATCGATGGCGGCATTTTCGGGGATGAAGATGTCGGGGCGTATGTCGGTGTTGTAGCCGGTATCACCGCGTGGGATGATGGTATTGATGCCGTCGTTTCCTCCGCGTTGGAAGATGAAGATGAGTTTTTTGGGGTTGCCGGTGGTGGAGGCGGCGTGGGCGCGCTGCTGGAGGGAATTCCAGAAGGGGAGGGAGGCTCCGAGGGCGGCGGAGGAGCGGAGAAGTGAGCGGCGGTTCATAATTTACTGCAGGTGAAACTCGGGTAGGGATAGGATGAGGCCTACGGTTTCGCGGAGGCGGGCGCGGCGTGAGCTGGAGCGGAGGGCTTCGTAGGGTGATGGCTCGGAGGTGATGGTGCCATCGTCTTGCTCGGTGTAGAGGGTGTTGGCGAAGGTTTTGAGGCGGGCTTTGGTCTCGGGGGAGAGGGTGCCTGCGAAGATGAGGGTATCGAAGTGGGCGATCAGAGCGTCGGGGGTCTGAGATTCAGGGAGGAGAGCGAAATCGGCTGCGGGCCAGCTGGCGAAGGAGCCGAAGCTATTGTCGCCGAGGTCTTGGGCAAAGCGCATGCGCTCGAGAAAGCCGAGGGTATTGATCCAATCGATACCGAGCTCGGACCAGCCATCGGGATCATCGCGGGTGAAGAATGCCATGCCTTGGCGCTCGGGGACGAGATAGGTGCGGGTGGTGCGGGTGGCTGATCCGCCGAGGGCTCGAATGGCACTATTGGCAAATTCGATGGGTGTCTTCGCTTTGGCGAGGTGGGCGGATTGAGACCAGAAGGGGGATGCTTTGAAGTCTGGGTCGAAGATGGTGCGAAGTATGGTGGGGATGTGCCCAGGGCGGGGGGTGGATGTCCAGGCTTGGACGCATTGGTCTACTAGACCGAGGAGTGAATCGGGAGCGCTACGTGCGTGGTAGGTGTCTAGGGAGATGCCATCTGAGACGAATTTATTTACGAGTTTTATACTTATGAATTCAGCGGTGGATGGATGGCCGATGATTGAATCGATGACATCGAGTGCATCGCGGATTCCTTCGGGACCGGTACGCCCTTCGGGGATATTGATTTGGTATTCGGTGCCAGGGAAAAGCGTTTTTGCGGTGGTGTCGTGTTGGGAGGGGTCGAAGCGGAAGGTGTAGACGCCGTCGGTAGATAGTGGGTCGATGGAATCGGTGGTGTAGATGATGTGAATGACTCGGGGGAGGATTGAGAAGTCGTTCGAAGTGATCTGGTTTTGGTGGGCTTGGATGGCTAGGGTATTTGTCCCTCCTGGGATGTAGTGCTCGGAGGTGCTTAGGGAGACGCGATGGATGCCTTGGTTGTGTTCATGGGAACGGTTGCTTAGGGCGTCGAAGGAGGGGCGTTCGTTGTTTGTTTCCATGGAGCGGCTGCGGTCTATTTCGTGGCCGTTTAGATAGAAGATGAAGCCATCGTCATAGGTGATGTCGACAGCGATTTCGTCGGTGGTGCCGGAGGTGTCGGGAAGGGTGAGGGTCTTGCGAAGGTAGAGGGAGGCGAAGCCTTCTGGATTTCTGCGGGTCTGGCGCATATCTGGAAGGATGGTGACGAGATTGCGCAGTGCGTTGGTATCATTCGGATCATTTTCGAAGCCGAAGCCAGCGAGGCCTTCGAGCCAGCCGGCTGAGGTGGTTTCGGCGAAGCCGGGCTGATTCCAATTGCTGGCGGGTTCAGAGGTGCCTTTGCGGTAGCTCCAGGGGCTGCCGAGGTCGGTGATGAATGTGAGTGCGGCGACGTCTGTGGTGTCGGTGGTGAGGGGATCGAGTGCAGATTGGGGAAACGGGGGGAGATCATCGGGGTGGATTTTGCGTACGGTCCAGCCGGTGAAGCATTTGGCGAGCTCTACGATGTCTTCTTGAGTGTAGCGATTATCGACGCCGAAGGCGGAGAGCTCGAAGATTTCTCGGGCGTAGTTTTCATTGGGCTCACCTGCTACGTTTTCGACGCTATCGAGATAAATGAGCATCGAAGGACTGGTGGCAGAATAGAGAAGAAGGTCTCCGAAGTAGCCGAGGGCGTTTTCGTAGAAAAATTCGTATTCGCGGAGTTCGATGGTGGCGGCTTCGAATTTTGATTGTTGGGTATTACGGATGTCATCGAGTTCGGATTGTAGGCGAATTTGGCGGTATTCGTTTTGCCCCTCGATATAGTCTTGAACCTTGTCGTAATCGGTAGTGAAGTGGTTTTCCCAGAATTCAGCGAGTACTGCTTGGAGCTGTCGCCGGGAGTGAACGCCGCGTAGGTGGAGGAGGTGCTTGAGCTTTTGGACGGAGGCGATCGGGGTGATTTTGGTGGCAAAATTTGCCGTGAGGGAGGGGGCGAGGACGAAGAGTTTGTTGTTGATTGCGTCGTTGTGTCCTTGAATTGCGAGGACGTTTTCGCCGTTGGCGAGTAAGCTGATGTGTTCTGAGATATCGATGATTCGGCCGCCATCGGTGGCACTGCGGCCTCCATGTTCGGTGAGGGTGGATGCGGTAGGGCGAGCGCCTTCTATATTGTCGCGGGCGATTTCGGTGCCATTTAGGTAGGCGACAAAGCCATCATCAAATTGAAGGTCGAGGGCGAGTCTTTCTATCTCTGCAAGATTTTCGATGGTGAACTTCTGGCGAATGAAGAGTGAAGGGTAGCCATCATTTGGCGGGTCTTCGGTGGCACGCATATCTTCCAGGATTGTGGGAAAGGATTGATCACCATAGCCGATGGGGGTGTGGCCAGATTCCCAAGAAGCGTCGTCGAAGGACGAGTCTATCCAATCTACTGGGGGCTCAGAGGTGCCTTTGAAATAGCGGGTTTCGCTGAATGGTGGAATGAGAGATAGCCCGGAATCTGGAGGGGTCGCGAAGACGAGTGATTCAAAGGCTTCTTGGAAAACTGGGTCTTCGGAATCGGCGGGGAGTGCTTCGGGCGTGAGTTGCTCGTCGATATATGCAGATGCTCCGATGGTGGTAACATGGAGGAAATCTTCGGGCGAGGCACCGTAGGCAAGGCGATTTAGGACGTGGGTGGTCTCATCTAAGCTGGAGATGAATTCGGCGGCGTCGTCGTAGACGACTGAGAGCATTTCGGGACCAGAAGAATCTGCTTCTGGGACGGTCGTATCTGAGCCGGTGCGAATACGAAAAAACGAGCGGGTCGATGATGCTGGACAGCGGAAGGTGACGGTCGCAGGTGCGCCGGTGAGTGGGCCGGAAATCATCGGCTTCCAGGTCGCTCCAAGATTGTGGCTTTCTTCGAGTACTACATGGCGGTAGCCGGCGGGCATACGCCCTTCGAGTATGGCTGTGCGTGCTTCTTCATCGGTGGAGATGAGTTGTAGGGTGGGTTCAAATGTAGGGGGCTGGGCGTGTGCGCTTAGGAGCGTGCATAAAGCAATTGAGCTTAGTAAGAAAATTGTCTTCATGATGGGCTGAGGCAGTTTTTTTGAAGGGATTCCGAGTTCGGTCGCGCCTTGGTTGCCGTTCAAGTGGTCGAGGAGGCGTGTTTGCATGGGGAGCGAAGGGGGAAACAAAACAAAGCCGAGCCTCTTTTTGGAAGAGGCTTAATTCAGCAATGCGAAAGGAATTCCCTTTGATACTATCCCATAATTACCACAAATTCCATCTCTATTGGAATGCTATTTTTCGGCGATGTCACTGAGCCGAAATACGGAAAAACTGGCGGTTGAGAAGTGGGGTGGCCAGGGGAAGCGAGAATGGAGCGGAGGTAGTGCTTGTGGGGACAGTGCTAAAAGAGGTCCAATCGGCTTGACGTAGAGAGGTGCTCGATTCGATTTCATAAGTGGCTCCCGCTTCGCGGGTAAATGTGAGGGAGCGAGAGCCATCGGGAGCGAAGGTGATGGCGAAATCGGTGGGAGGGGAGGGGGCACCTGGGGGGGTGAATTCTACCGTGAGTGTTGGCCGTTTAGCCAAGGCTGCGGCGTCTTGAGTGAGAGTATCTTTGGTTGAGAATCTTCGCACTGTTTTTGGCTGGTCCTCTCTGTTTGATAAAAACATCCAGCCGAAGTTTGCGGCTGGGTTGTCGAGCATGGACTGAATTTCAGCGATTTCGGTGGGCGTATCAAAAGTGAAAGCGGCGATGAAATCTTGGCTGTTGCCAGCTGCAATTGTGCGCACTGCTTTGGGGGCGGCGAGGAAGTCTGTTCCGGCGAGCCCTCCTGGCGCAGCCCAGGGTGCGTCGGGATGGGCTCGGTTGAGCCATGTGGGCTCTCCAGGGTTGATCACCTCGGCACCACCAGAATTTCCTGCGAATATAGTGCCCTCGATCCAGGGAAACAGCATTCGGTGGAACCCAAAATCTGAAGCACTTCCACCGCCGTTGGGTACTTTCGCGATGTGGAGCCTCACTGTAGCTTTTGTGATTAAAGAGCCTGCTGGCACTTGCGCGGCAATATCGAATCGAATGAGCATTCGGAAGGGGGCTGTGTCTCTTTTCGTCCCGCGGGCTCCGGATGAGATTTGCGGTGAGAGGCCGGCATTCCAATTTTCTTCGCCACTACCACCGTAGATTGAAGTGTCATCTGAGGGGAGGAGGACGATTTCGTCGGCGAGTGTGGAAGAGAGCACTGCCGCGAAAAGCATCGCGCCTCGGATCAGGAGTTTTGATCTACGCATCGTTCAGGATACTCTCTGTATGCACTGGCAGCAAACAGGCGGAGGCGCTAGAGAAGAGGCTGTCCATGTCTGTCGCGATGATCCACTACAGTGCCCCACCCGTGATAGGAGGGGTCGAGTCCGTAATCGGGGCACATGCGGATCTCTTCACTCATGCAGGGATTGGTGTGAGAATCATCACAGGAGATGGCATCTGTGCCTCCGGCGAAACTGTCGTTCTTCCAGAGCTCGCAGATCCCCTGCAGGCGAGTGCTGAAGAAGTAAGGGAAGCTCTCGAGCGCGCCACCGACGGTTTTTCCACCGTCTTCGTGCACAATATACTCACGATGCCTTTCCATCTCGGAGCGACTCAAGCTCTCTGGGATATCGCCTCCCAGCGACCTGAGACTCGCTGGGTCAATTGGGTTCACGACATCGCCGCGACGAATTCCGATTACCATCCCACTAGCGATCTCCTTCACCGCGCCCCGCCCGGCTTCGAGCATGTCGCCATCTCGGCTCATCGTCAGGCTGAATACGCTACGCTCACCGGTCTCGCTGAGTCAGATATTTCGGTGATTCCCAATGGTATTTCCGCCATCGATGCACTTAGCCTCACCGCATCTGTCGCCGCTCTTGCTCGGGATCGACGGTTTCTTTCCGCTGCGCCACTTCTCTTCCAGCCCGCTCGGCTACTCGCCCGAAAAAATATCTTCTCCACTCTCGAGGTCACTGCAGCGCTGCGTGACGCCGGTCATCCCGCGCAGGCCATTGTCACTGCTGTGCCGGATCCACACGGCGTGGCCTCCTCCGATCTGCGAGCCGCTCTTGGTGCCCGCGCCGCTGCTCTCGGAATCGCACCGCACGTCACATTTGTAGGCGATCATTTTTCACCATCCCCTCAAGATGTCGCCGCGCTTTACCGCCTGGCAGATGCGCTTTACTTCCCAAGCCATCAGGAAGGATTTGGCCTTCCGCTCCTCGAGGCCGGGCTTCATCGAATTCCCGTATTTTGCACGGCGGCTGAGCCCATGCAGTCGGTTCTCAGCGCCCATGTCACGACGATTGATCTTAGCGCGCCTCCGGCGGAAACCGCCACCACCATCATCGAGGCTCTTTCCCGCGAGCCTGCTTACATCGCTCGTCGTCAGGTTCTAAGTAGCTCCTCATGGGAAACGATCTTCGAGACGCGCATTGTCCCGAAGTTTCTTTAGAATTGACGATTATCAGAAAAACCGTTATTTCCAGTGAACCGCTTTTCTAACCCCCAGCGGTTTCTTCCAATGAAAACTACCCTCCTCACACTCGCGGCATCAGCCGTCCTCGCCACCGTTGCCACCGCTGCCGACGGCACCAGCCTATCCTACAACAACATTGGGGCTGGCTATGAATACACCAATCTCGACGAGGCAGGCTTCGATGATGCCGATGGCGCTTTTATCGACATCAGTCTTTCTCCCATCGATCACCTTTACATCCCGCTTCGTGCCGGATTCGGCACCGCTGGATCTGATTTCGACGTCGATTTTGATTACGCCAATTTTAGCGTCGGCATCGGCTCCTGGGTCGCGCTCGATCCCGGCGATCGCCTCCACCTCGTCCTCGAGGCCAACGCTGTATTCCTCAATTACGACGTCGATTCCGGCCTCGATGAGCTCGACGACTTCTCCGACGACGAATTCGGCGGACAGTTTCGCCTCGGTCTCCGCGGAGCCATCACCGATCGCCTCGAGGTAAACGTCTTCGCCTTCGACACCTTCACCAGCGAGGAAAACAACTTCGGTATCTCCGCCGGTCTCGTCCTCGGAGTCTTCGATTTCCTCGCCATCACCGCCGATGCCGCATTCATCGAAGATCAGACGAATCTTCGCGCTGGGCTACGCCTCAATTGGTAATCGCGAGCGCTACTCGAAGTAGGGACGCCCGGCTCGCGCCGGGCGTCCTTTTTTATTTATCTTAAATCGTTCCTCTTCTTCCTATGATCACCCTTCTCGGCAAATCCGACGTCCCTTTTCCTCAATCTCCCGATGACGCGTCGCTCGAGGTCTTCGAAAACCGCCACCCCGGCCGCGACTACTGGATCGAACTCGATTGTCCCGAGTTCTCCTCGCTCTGCCCCGTGACCAAGCAGCCCGATTTCGCCCACCTATCGCTCAAATACGTCCCAGATAAATTCTGTGTGGAGACCAAGAGCCTCAAATTCTACCTCGCAAGCTTTCGAAACGCTCCGTCCTTCAATGAAGACGTCGCCAACCGTATCGCGGACGACATCATTAAGACCTGCGCACCACGCAAGCTTCGACTTACCGCACAGTTTGCCCCCCGTGGCGGAATTAGCCTGAAGGTTAGAATTGACCATCCAGGTCAGGCTGGGTAGTGCTCGCGCACGGTGTTGTGGGGTGTGTCGCATCCGCGCGAAAAATCTCACACATAAGAAATTTAGGCAAGGTGAGGTCAGTTTCAGCCTTCGGTCTTAACTTTTCTTAATAAAAAGATTGCGAGAATGGGTGTTTTGCGTCTAAATTCATATTAATCATAATTACGACTCTTGTTGAGCTTCTCAGGTTTCCTGCCGTGGCCGCTTAATCGCCCCTCACTCTGGAATCAGTAAAACTACCTCGATTGCCCCTCCAAACCATGAATGAACTATTGAACCGAGTGTCCCGGCTTCCGCTGCGCCGCTTCTTTTTCGGCACCGCCGTCCTGTCGCTTTCCGCCAGTACAACTCTCGCTGATGTGGGAGGGACAGTTTTTCGCGACTACAACCAAAATGGAGTCCAAGATGCCGGAGAACTCGGATTTGGAGCAACTGGCCTCACCGCTACCGCCTACGGATCCGGGAACACAATTCTAGGCACCTCACCAGTCGCCGCCAATGGCACCTACAACATCGCGGGCGTCACCAGTGCCTCACGTCTCGAATTCACAATCCCCGCTTACCTGAATGCAGGAGCACCAAGCACGGGATCAGGATCGCTCGTTCAGTTCCTTTCCGGTGCAACCAGCTCAGCAAATCTCGCGATCCAAAACCCTGCGGAGGTCACCGATGAAAATCCTCGGATCATTACATCATGCTATGAATCAGGCTCTGGAGCTACTGGCGCTTCAAATGCCGGGAATGGAGCATTCATTTCCTTCGATTATAATGCCTTCGGACGCACCGGTGATACCCTTCAATATGATGCCACCATCTCCGAGGTCGGCGCGACCTGGGGCATCGGCTATCAAATCAATGAGCAACGCGTATTCCTTGGTGCCGTCCTCAAGCGACACAGCGGTCTAGCAAATGGCCTTGGTGATATTTATCACTTCGATTACTCCGATCCTGCAGCACCTAGCTTCAATGGGCATTTCTCTATTCAAGGTGTTATTCCCGATAATGGAGGAGCGGCTATCGATGTTGGAACCGTCACCCGCACCACCGTCCCCGGTGCCATCGACACGGGTGCCGCCGGTGACAATCAGCTCTCTGATGATCCTGGTCAGCCCACTCGTGATCTTGATGCTTTCTCCAAGGTAGGTGCAGTCGGGCTTGGTGACCTTGATCTTGATGAGTCGGGCAACACGCTCTGGATGTTAAACTTGAACACCTCTCAACAGTCGATCATTGCCATCGATGTAAGTGCAGGAGTCACCATTCCTACTGATGGATCGGCGATCGCAGGCTCAAACGTAAACCGTTACCTCCTAAGCTCAATTAGTGGTTTGCCTACCTCTGCGGCCGGAGTATTTCGCCCCTGGGCTTTAGCTTTCCACGATGGTCGCGGCTACCTTGGTGGTGTCACTGATTCTAGTAACAATCCGGCGAACAACACAGACCTCACCGCCTACACCCTTTCCTTCGATCCTGCGAATCCCGCTGCTGGATTTACCACCGAATTTACCTTGGATCTTACTTATAATCGGGAGTCGGCTTCAATCTTTGCTGGCTTCAGTGCCCCAGCTCTTTGGGGGGCATGGATTAATGATAATGCAGATATTACTTACTCCGGCACCGGGGTAGGTAATGGCAATCACGTTCTGAATCATAGCCCAATACTTTCCGATATCGAATTTGCCGAAGATGGCGACATGATCCTCGGGTTTACCGATCGTTCCGGAAGTCAGTTTAGCCGCGCCCAATACCACCCGGAATCCGCGCGGTTGGATTTCGCTCAGATTCATAGTGCTGGTGATATTGTTCATGTTTGTCGAGTAGCAGGCGCGTGGGTCATCGAGGGGGCCGCTGGATGTCCCGTCAATGATACCGAGACCGGCACTTACGATGTTAATATTCCTAATCTTCGACTTGGGGATGATGGGCCGAGCAACGCCGGAGAATTTTATTTCAACGATCAGCGCTACGCCGGCGCGAATCCAAATGATGGGCATGCAGAACTCGCAATGGGCGCACTTGCCTTGCGAGCTGGTTCTGGTGAAGTGCTTTCCACATCTGTCGATCCACTCGCATTTAGGACAGGAGGGACTCGTCGTCACCTTACCTCTACTGGAGGTGTTCCGGCTAATAACGCTTTTGAAATTTACAATTCGAATTTGAATCCCGGCACACTCTCGAAGTCGAATGGTCTCGGGGATATTGAACTCGTCGGAAGTGCCCCTGATATTATTATAGGCAACCGCGTCTGGTGTGATGATAATAATAATGGTATTCAAGATCCTGAAGAAGCTGGACTTGGCGGAATCTCAGTCACCCTCACAGGTTCCGGCCTGAATGGCATACTCGGTGATGGAGATGATGTTTCAGTAGTTACAACTACGGCATCTATTGATGATGCTGCCACTCCTTGGAGTGAGATCGGGAGCTACTACTTCACCAATGCCACTGGCGGTAATGCGAGCTTTCTTACCTTCGATAGCAATTATTCAATCTCAGTAGATACCACACAGGCCGAATTTGCCGGCAAGATTATCTCCACTGGAAGTTCGGCGATCAACGATGAACACGATAATGATGCTAGTGCCAGTGGTGTGGTGCTTTTCTCCACCGCCGGTCCTGGTGCAAACAACTTCAGTTTCGATATCGGAGTTGTCGATCCTCCCTGCGAAATTACTATCACCAATGCCGGAGCAAGTAATATCTCAATTAATGCTGCCACTGGTGTAATTACTTATGATGTGGATGTGACCGTTACATACGCCAATCCTCCTGCGGGAAGCATCACAGTTTCTGCTGGCGGCCAAATGGCAAGCATTGCTGCTGGTGCCACGACCACAACAATCACTGGAATTAGTATGGACGAAGATGGTCCCTTCACTATTTCCGCTGCCTTCAGTAACGATACCTCTTGTAACGACTCCGCCACTTACGAAGCCCCTGCAGCTTCCGCGTGTGGTACCGACAATGTCGGCGGCACCGTTTTCCTTGATACCAATAACAACGGTAGCGACGATTCCGAGACGGGCACCCCTTTTGTTCCCGTCCGCGCTTACGATGAAGCAAATGCCCTCGTCGGCTTCGGCGTCACTGATTCCTCTGGTGATTTCACCCTTACTCTTCTCGATGGCTCCACTCTCCTCGATATGACAAGCTTCGACGATGGTGTCCGCATCGAATTTGGTGTCGATCAAGATGCCCCCGTCCGCCCTGGTGCCGCCGGAGGCACTCTCATCCAAGTTCTTCCCGATCCTCAAGGGAACTGTGATGTCGATTTAGCGATTTCTGTAATTAGCGCTACCACCAAAGAGATAGGCAATCTCGTCTTTATCGATAAGGATTTCGATGGAGTGCAAGACGGTTGTGACACTCCCCTCGCAAATGTGGATGTAGCCCTTTACAATACTGCGGGCGTTCTCATCTCCTCTGCACAGACCGATTCCAATGGCCACTATCTCTTTAGCTCAGATCCAGCAGGAATTGATACTGACTCCGCTAAATACAACCTATCCGCTCTCCAGCAAAACGCCGCTGGAGGTGCTGACAAGGAGTTCTGTGTCGTGATCGGGAATCAAGGCGCTACCCCGCAATTCGTTGATGGAATACTCACAGTTGATGGAGTTCGCTTCGAAATTGCCACTGCCAACGTCACCAATACAGGAATCGGATCTATCTCCGAAGAGGCTGATAGTGATGCGCTCCAAGGTGATGTCGCAGGTCTAAGTGGTGTTCTCCACGCTTGCACTACCATCCCTGCCGGCGACACCGGGTGTAATAATCACAATACCGATATCGGCGTTGTCTACCAGCTTCCTCGCGTCGGCAATCTCGTCTACATCGACACCAATGGTGATGGTGATTTTGATGCAGGAATCGACACTCCGGTAGGTGGAATCAAGACCCAGCTCTTTCCCGTAGGAGTCGATCCCATTGCAAATCCTACCAGTTTTGTCGATGAATCAGTTACAAGTCTGGATACAGGAGAGGTGGGCTGCTATGAACTACGTGCCCCCGAGGGATCCGCTACACTCGGCCAGACTGATTACTTCGTCTTCATTCCGCCTTCCGAATTTGTGGGCACTTTGCTAGCGAACACCCTTTCCGTTCCTGGAAACGGCGGCGACGATCAATCAGACGATAACATCGGTGAAAATGGCATCGATTCTGCCGCACCGGCCGTCACTGGTATTCGCTCCAGTACTATTAATCTTGTTCCTGGTGGTGAACCTACGAATGAGCCTGGTGCTACCTGCTCCACTTTCACTGATGATAATAACCTCGATTCCACTGTCGATTTTGGATTTACTACTGCCACTGGCGGAATTGGTAATTTGGTCTTCAACGACGTGAACAACGACGGTATCTTCCAGCCCGGCACTGAGAGCGGCATCGATGGCGTCACCGTCATACTCACCAAGGATGGCGGCACCTTCGTCTCTAGCACCGTAACCACTGGTGGAGGCTGCTATCTCTTCTCCGGTATTCCTGCTGATAACGATTACGTTATTACAGTCGTTGCCGAAAACTTCGGAGGAGGTGAGCCCCTTCTTGGTCTTGTCTCCAGCCTTGGCAGTAATGCCGCTGGTGATGACACAGTTGGTGAAAATGGCGTCGATGCAGCCGATCCTGCAGATGATGGTGTAAGCAGTAATCCTTTCGCATTCACTCCAGGCTCCGCGCCTACCGCTGCCACTAATCCCGCTGAAGATGGTAAACTTAGCTCCTCGGATGACGCGAACGACGCGAATTTCGATCTCACCATCGACTTCGGCTTTGCTCCACCAGCCACCTACGGATTAGGAAATCTCGTCTTCATGGATGTAAATGGTGATACGAACTTTGATCCAAGCGTTGATATGGGAGTCGATGGAGTCACCGTAGAGGTCTACCGCGAGGCTGGTTCCGACGATGTTCTCGTCGGAACCGACACCACTGCAGACGGTGGTTTCTGGAAAGTCGATGGTCTCCCCGCTGGAACCTATTACGCCGTCGTTACCAGTGGTAACTTTACACTTGGAACCGGCCCCCTTTCAGGGAAGCTCTCAGCTCCAGGAGTAGGCGGTGACAACGGGACTGATGACACCGCTGTCGATGGCGATGAAAACGGGATCGACGATCTCGACGCCCTGAGCAATGGAATCCGCAGCGGTGATATTGTCCTCGGGCCTCTTGAGCCCACTTCTGAAAGCGGCGCGACCGACGCTGTCGCTCCCTCTAGTGAGCCAGACAATCGCTTCGATGCCACCATCGATTTCGGCTTCATCGTCCCAGTCGGCGTAGGCAACCTCGTCTTCTGTGACGACAATGGCGATGGTAACTACGATCCTGGCGCTGGTGAGACCGGTGTAGATGGAGTGAGCGTCGAAATTTATCGCACTGGCGACACTCCAGGCACCGATTCGCCTGCTGGAGTTACCACCACGGCAAACGGTGGTTTCTGGGAAGTGAATGGCCTCTTTCCAGGCACTTATTTCGCTTACATCCCAGGTGAGGAATTCACCACCGGTGGACAGCTCATCGGTAAAGGTTCCTCCATTGGAAACGGCACCGATGCAGTGAGTGATGATAATACTGATGAAAACGGGCTCGACACACCAGATGGAGACGGCGGTATTTCATCCTCTGAATTTACTCTCACCATTGGCGGCTCTGCCGGTGAGTCCGGAGCCACTGGTCCCGCTGGGACAAATACACCAGATGGAAACGTGAATACCACCATCGACTTTGCGTTCACTCCAAATAAGGCCACTAATTTTGCCGCCTTCATCATCGAAAACGGCCTCACCGGTGCCAATGCCGCACCAGACGCCGACCCCGACATGGACGGCCGCAGTAATCTCGAAGAATTCGCCCTCTGCCTCAAGCCTGGCTCCGGTCTCAATGGTGCCGCGGTAGACGGCGGCGATTCCGACTACCCAGGATTCTGCATCGAATCCGATGGCACCGAGATCAACGGCACCTTCCTTCGCCCCATAGCCTCCACCGGCCTCACCTACACCCTCGAACACGCCGGCACCCTAGCTACCCCCACCGCATGGGATCCCATCGTAATTAGCGGAAGCAATAGCACCACCGCCGATCAAGGCGATGGCACCGAGCTCGTCACCATCACAGACGTAGAGCTTCTTACTGCTCTCGACTCCGGAAGTGGATTCGTCCGCCTCTCCATCACGCTTGATTCTCCTACGGAAACAGTCACCACCAAGCCGCAAGGTTGGCTCACCCACGACGTCACTCCGAATTGCGAGACCTTCGCCTATCCATTCGAAGACAAGCCGCTCTACACCGGCTCAGGCACCCTCTCGGGAACCACCCTCACCCTCAATCCAGCGACCCTCACCACCGGCGATGACTTTGGAGCAGCCCTCACCGCCAGCGGCGCGCGCTACTACATCGAAGTCATCGGAGGAGAGAATATCGGTCACCGAGTCGAAATCATCGGAGGCACCGCGAATACCATCGAACTCATCGTCGATGGCGACCCTTGCGGCGGCTCTGCCGACGGCACGCTCGCCTCACTCCCCGCAAATCTTGATGGCGATATGATCGTCGTTCGCCGCTACCGCACGATTGATGAGCTATTCCCTCCGGCAAACTTCACTGCCGGAGCCGATTCCGACACAGGAGCTAATCTACTTATCTTCGACGCCACCGCACAGTCCTTCACCACCTACTTCCTTCTCGATGATGGGAGCAACCCCATCGAATGGGTTCAGGTAGGTGATGATATCACCACCAGCGACCGCGGCTCCGAAATCGTCCCACCAGGCCGTGGTATCTTCACCCACAACAAAGCCCCCGCAGTAGCCTTTGAGCTCCTCGAAATTGGCACCGTGCGCTGCAATCCCTCGATCCAGCCCCTCAAGGCCGGTTACAATTTCGTAGCCGCGACGCACCCTGTCGCCACCTCCCCCGAAGATCGCGGCATGGTCAGCAGCACCTTCAATGGCACCACGGACCCAGACACCGCCGATCAGTTACTCTTCTGGAAAGGTGACGCAGTCCCCGGAAATACCGGCTACGACGCCCGCTTCTACCTCGTCCACGACGACGGCACGAACCCCGCCCTCGAGCAATGGACCGATACCGATGACGTCGATCTATTAGATCGCAATACGCTCGACGACTTCCCAGCCGACCGCAGCGCAATCTACGACACCGAAGACCCCAACCTCACCTACTCGGTGCCAGTCCCATTCACCACGAACTAAGCGAGACCGACCGCATAAAGCCAACCCGCCCAAAGCAATGAAAGCACTCCTTACTTTAATCCCCCTCAGCCTCACCCTTGCTCCCGCCGCCACTATCCAGTGGGGTTCCGAAGTCTGGGGAGATGACTACCAGAGTGATGGCGTCACCCGCCTCGATAGTTCCTTCACCTTCGAGCTAGGCACCTTCACCAGCGGCTTCACCCCAACCTTCGCAAACTACGACGATTGGTCTACCAACTGGAAGCGGCTCGACAGCGTGCAATACAGTGGCCAAAACATGTACTTCACCGGCGAAGTGGAATTCATTGATACCGATCCAATGGCCGCAGACGTCCAATTTAACGGACAAACGTTCGCCCCCGGTGACCGAGCATATATCTGGGGCTACAACTCCCAGAGTTCCGGAGCAAACACCGAAGCTACCCTGATCTCAGACGCCAGCACCTGGACGCTTCCCGCAGGATCAGCCAGCCAAGGAGCCCTGCCAGTGAGCCTGCGAGTCTCCAACGCCACCACCCCAGAAGTAGGAGATCTACCGACAGGAAGTGACGGAGAAGGAGGCTACACGAACCCAGCTGGAGAGTTCGATCTCCAGACCGCCGCAGTGCCCGAGCCATCGTCAATGCTCTTTGTCTTCATCGGAGCATGCGGATTATTCCGCCGCCGCCGGTAGGTGATTTAACCACTACCTACGGGGAAGAGCTTGCGGAGTAGCGCACGCGCTCCTTGAAAATAACGACCGTATCTCCAAAGGCTATCCAGCAGAAGAGACCACTACGGGCTCTGCCGGAGTCCCCGTGGAAATTGCTCATTCGCTTGAGCACACGAAGCTCAGTAGGCGGATACGAGGATGATTCTTAGCTGGATCTGAGAGCCCTCGACGTCTTCCTGATCTGCTATGTGTGCGACACCAGCGCCCTCGTGAAGCGCAACGGTGCGCGCCTCTTCTTCACTGATCTATCTGTCGCCCTGCGCGACCTTCCGGGAATCGTTCAATACCAGGTTATTCAGGATGAGATTGAGAAATTTGTCGCCAAAGTCGTCCTCCAGGAGGGTGCTCCAATTCCGGGTGTGGGGATCCGGCAGGTAATGGAGCAGCATCTAGGCTACCTTCCAGAATCTCTGGACATCGAAAAGGTCGAGGAGATTCCAAGAGGTAAGAATGGTAAATTTTACGCTTCGATCTGCAATTTATAGCGGCTCGCCGCCCATGTTGGAGGCGGGATTTTCTGGAATGGTGAGACCGATTGGGTTCACACGTTTGCTGTGGATTGAGTCTGGCAAGGGTGCTCAAATTCGTCCATAAATTGATAATATTGATTTTTTTTTTTGGAGAGTAAACGCAATGCTGGCGTGAAATACCATTAAGTAATCGATATTATTGTAGTCACGAATCTGAGATTTTTCGACAGAGTTGAATGGTTTTGAGCATTATATGGCTACTAGTGCAAATTAATCGAAAAAAATGACTTAATATGCTTGAGCGAAATGTTGTTGTTGTGTAATTTTTTTGTGTCTCTCAGGAGATTTTCACACCCCCCTCATGGCTTTTGTTGCGATTCGTCTAAGTTACCGGGGGAGTATTGTTGCTAACCATTTGCCTACCATTCTCACAAAATAAAAAGAAACGCCGCCGCATAGCATCACTACAAAGTAGTTGAAATCCACACGACGACGTCCTTCGGCTTGGTAACCAGGAGGAATTTAGTTCAAAGGTAGGCTCTCGCAAGAGCTGACTGTGTGTTTTTGAGTGTTTTTCTAGTGTGCATTGAGGCCACCCCCCCTCAAGAACATCATGATCCTACACGAGAGTAAATCACCACTCACTGAGTCTCAGTTCAGTATAGCCTTTCGATCGACATTATCGGCGCTGCTTTGGTTCCTATCAGTGCTTGGTTTTTTAGTGGCGAAACCAGCATTTGCCGCGCCTGGCGACAACTTAGCATTAAGTGGAGTCGCCTCCCAGTCATCAACCTTGGCGAACGCGCAAGACCCCTTCGCTCAGAAGGCGATCGATGGTGTCACTAGCGGCAATTTCACCGCCGATGTGAGCACCGCCGATGGCCTTGGCACTGTGTCTCATACTGAAAACACGGATCCCGGTGCCGGAATGCACTGGTGGGAGGTCGATCTTGCATCACCCAAGAGCATTGGCGAGATTCTCATCTACAACAGGACGGACTCCACCCCTGAACGGCTTGCTGGAGCTATTGTGCTTGTCCTCGATAACGCAACCGATCGGAATGTCGTTTACACTTCAGCTCCACTTACCAGTGATACGGCAACGCAGTCGGCTATTGCTAATGTCCGAGGTCAGATTGTAAGGATTGAAAAATCCGGAGCGGTCGATGCTCTCGCGCTCGCCGAGGTTGAAGTAATTGAGGGAATTCCTGTAATTGCTCCTAATTTCGTGGGCGGCCAGGTGATGCGCGAATTTAACTTTAATGGAGAGGCTGACCAAGCACTTCTTGAGACCGAAGTGTGGTCGGGTCTTACCCAGACGAGAAAAATTAGGAATGCTGAGCTGCCGTTGGGGGGAACGGCTGTGCGCGTCTACGACGCAGTTGGAAATTTAGTCGGCACGACGACGTCCGATGCAGATGGATATTGGGAACTCGACGCATCCTCCGCATCAAGTGATGCCCTACGTGTAGAGTTTGCCCCACCAGCGGGATACAAGCCGGCTCCAATCGGCAGCGACAATGCTAGTTCAGTGACGTTCGTAAACCGTGGAGATGGAAGTGTTGATTTCACAGCGGGTGATCCTGCTGACTACTCGGAAGATGATCCAAACTACGTGATCGTCTGTTTCGCCAGAACGAATGATCCAGCATTGGATCCGACGATAATTGCCGTCGAAAGTAGTGAGGGAATCCCGTTCCGGAGCCGCGATCCTGATGGCTCTAGCGCGCGAGACTGGGGCACTCCCGTCGGGACGCTACCTGATCCTGCTAAAACTATTCTTGCAACCATCAGTGATGAGACCGCGACCACATTGGGAATGGCCTGGGACAGAAAGAACCAGCGCTTGTTTACCTCCGCCTTCGAGAGAGCATTTACTGCCATGGGAATGGATGGAGGAAATCCATTAGAGGCTGGTATCTACACCGTAGATTTTGCTGGGAATCGTGCATTATGGCTCGATCTCGAATCTCTGCTCGGCGCGGACGTGGCGGGTGTTGATGTTCCTCATAGTGGCACGGTTCCTGGCTCTTCCGTATACGAAAGAACCCCGAGCGTAGGCCAGAACCTGCCGGGCCATATCTCTCTTGGTTCGCTCTCTATCTCACGTGATGGGACTGAGCTTTATGCCGTGAACCTCCATAGCCAGGAGGTTTATGTAATTAGCATCAATGCGGACGGGACGCCTCCTGCTTCAGCTGCTGGAATCAAGGCGTTTCCTCTCCCAACACTTCCCGCTTCTACGAAGCCGCTCCCAAGCCCGCTTCCCGCCGGCTATACCGCAAATGGTTGGGATGATGATAACGACACTGTCGCTGATCGTCCTTTCCAGGCTGCTCTTGGCTTGGGTGTGCACCCGGAGTCAGGTGATGTGTATGCGACGCTCACAAGAACTGGGCCGAGTCTCGATGACTTGGAAGGTTATGTATATTCCTTTGATCCTACTGATACGACGCCCACATCCGGTGACTTTAATCTTGAGCTTACGGTTCCAATGAACCACCCGGTTCCCACTGGGCAGCCAAACAATAATACTTGGCACGATCAAATCCGCCACCCGTGGGAAACGCTATCCGCCAACACTACGACATATCCGACCGGCGAGGGTGCCGGGCTGAATGCGAATGATAGGCAGCACATCATGCCCTGGATGGGAGATGTCGAATTTGACTACTCGCCTTCAGGTGAGGTTGGAATGATTCTCGTGACCCGTAACCGCTATCACGACCAAGTGAATGGTGCATGGTATGTTGCCGGAGGTTCCATGTATCGCGCCTGTGATTCAGGAGGTACTTGGGGGCTAGAGGTAAATGGCGAATGCGGTAGTTTCGTTTCAGCGCTCGATCAGACGCTTCCTGCACCGGCAACCCATTCAGGTCCGAATAATCGCTATTTTGCCATCAGTGGCCGTGAAGGACCCTTTGCTGCGGGA
>CALAIY010000058.1 GCA_937922595.1 uncultured Verrucomicrobiales bacterium
CGATCCTTTTGCAGAAGCGGGTGCCGGCAGCCATTTCAATACGTTTGGAACCCGAGCCAACATCAACATAACCGAAAATCGCATACAAGAACCCGCCTTCGGAAAGCGTGCTCGAAAATCATCCAAGGCAAAACGACAAGACCAATCACGCCTCTACCAATCGATCGAAACAACGAAGCAGAGGGCAGAATCAAATTACTTCGAAAGCCCCCGCAAGAGAACATCACCTGGAACATTATTTAATCCGGGCGATTTCTGGGTAGACCTAGCGAAACATGATCCAGAAAAACCGTTTCTCTCAGCGCGCACTGGAGGAACCAAACAAAACGTGCACTCGGCAATGCTCGCAGTCGCGCTCAACGACCTTCCTTTCGTTGCTGGCGAAGGCTCATCAATCGCGCGCTATATCGCAGACAAGGCAATCGTGCCCGCAGAAAATCCCCCACTCGTATTGCGCCAAGCGATCCTGAAATCCGGCAGCGATGAGCCACTAGAACCGGGCTCCCCTCTCGTGAAGGCGGTGAAATATTCGCAACTCACCGTAGTGACAAACAGCACCTCTCAAACAATCCAGGCAGACATCACAACACAGATCCCCTCCGGATCGATTGCAACGAACGGATCTGCTCTCCAAAGCTACAAAATCAAACTGGAGCCGTTTGCTTCCAAGCCGCTGAAAAGCCACTTCTACTTCCCAGAGGCGGGCGATTTCGCAGCCGCTCCCGCGCACGCATCACATGAAGATAAACACCTCGGATCCTCAAAAGGTCGCGAGATCAAAGTATTGGCTGAACCTCCCGCTCCTGATCCTACCTCGTGGCCAGAAATTGCAGCCAACGGAAGCGCAGGAAACGTCATCAAATATCTTACGCGCGCCAATCTCCAAGAAACAGATCTCTCGCTCGCCGCTTGGCGAGCCAAAGCAGATCCCAAATTTTTCGATCAGATCACCGACCTCCTTCTCCAAAGGCATACTTACAGCGACACCATATTCCGCTACGCTTTGGAGCACACGCCGCTCCGCAAAGCAAAGCTCGCTAGTTATTTACAACAGCGGGATTCCATCACCAACCAGCTTCGTCCTGCGATTGATTCGAGCATTTTCAAAACCACACCGTTCTCCCGCCACACGGGAGAACTCGAAGACTTCTTCCCGCTCGTTCCCGCCCGCGCGCACACGCTCGATGGCACGCCGACGATTACGAACCCGGCGTTCCACACGTACTATCACGAGTTACTCGATGAGATGGCCGCTCTTCCCCAGAGAACCGGACGGGATAATCTTGTGCTCAGCACGGCGCTTCTTGCCCAGCGCCGCATTGCGGAAGCGATGGATCGGTTCCAGATGATCCCGGTGGATGATGCCGTAGCGGGAACGATCCAATTCGCTTATTTACGGGCGGTGCTCGCGCTCCACCAGGCGGATGGTGAAATGGCGCGCACGGTAGCGGCGCGCTACTCTGAGCACCCGGTGAAGCGGTGGCGCGAGCGTTTCAATACGGTATTGGCACATGCTGGCGGCACGCCCGATGGCGGAGAGACTCCGGAAGCTTCGCAAGATACAATCGCAGGCGAGCTCCCTTCCCTTGCGTTTACCGGCCTCTCCCTTCGGCACCAGAACACATCATCGGCGACGCTCCACATCCACGAGATGGATGTAGAACTGCTCTTCAGTGCGGCTCCATTCCCAGATTCCGGAGATGCAGGAAAGCGCTTCCGTACGATCCGCCCCACGGCGACAGTACCCCTGATCTTTGCTGAAGCCTCTGGTACGGAGGAGGTAGTTTTGCCGAAGGCGTTTGATGGCAAGAACGTGCATCTCACGGTCACTTCCGGCGCAGCCTCTGCAACGACGACGCGCTTGAGAAACCATTTCGATATCGCCGTGACACCTACCTACGGCCGTCTCCAAGTGACAGCCGGTTCCAAGCCGCTTTCGAAAGTCTACGTAAAAGCCTACGTACGCCACGCAGATGGAACAGTTCGCTTCCACAAAGATGGAAACACCGACCTGCGCGGAAAATTTGATTACACGACGACTACCGATCTAAGCCCAAGCAACAGCCCAGTAACGAGCTATGCACTGCTCGTGCTTTCCGAAACGCACGGGGCACAGATCTTGCAGGTGGCTCCGCCTACGAAGTAGCAACGAGGCTCGCGAGAATCCGATCCTGGATGGCATGCATGGCGGTGCGCTCTTCGGAGTCGGAATCGTGGTGGCCGTTTAGGTGGAGGAGGCCGTGGATGAGGTAGAGGAGAGTTTCCGCTGTGGCGGATTGGCCGTGCTGGGGGGCGGCTTTGGCGGCGGTATCGAGACTGATGAAGATCTCGCCGTGGGGAAAGGTGATGACGTCGGTGGGGGTGGGGTCGTCGAGATGATCGGCGTGGATCTGGGTGATGGTGGCGTCGTCTACGAAACTGATTTCTACCGTTTCGAGGTTGCCGAGTGGGCGGTCGCTAGAGTGCGGTCCGGGAGCGGCGAGGCAGGGGGCGATGGCTTGGGGCGCGCGAGCGCTGATCTGGGCTTGATCGATTCCGAGATGGGAGTGATGCCAGTAAAGCTCTAGCTCTGGGATCACGCGGCGGAGACTTTCTTTTTCTTCTTCGTGCTGGTCTCTTTTTCGGTGGACCCGAATGAGGAGGGTGCGTCCTGGGAAAGCGGCTCGGTCTTGGTGGTGGCGTCTTTCTTTTTCGATTTTCCGGATTTTTCTTTGGGGTAAGAAATTCGGGCGTGGAGCATGCTCCGAAGGGTGGAGGAGAAGCTCTTCTTGATGGCTTCAAGACCGGCGAAGGTGAGGGAGCATTCGTCGAGCTGGCCGCTCTTAATTTTCTGCTGGGTGATCTCTTCTACGAGCTGATCGATTTTTGCAGGGGTGGGCTTGGCGAGGGTGCGGGAGGCGCTTTCGACGGCGTCGGCAATACTAATGATCGCGGCTTCGCGGCTTTGTGGCTTGGGGCCGGGGTAGCGGAAGGCTTTTTTATCGAGCTTGATCTCGGCTTCTTCTTCGTCATCGGCTTCGGCTTCAGAGTCTAAATCAGCGTCGAAATCGTCTTCGGTGTTTTTGGCTTTAGCCTTGGCTTTTTCTTTCTCCTTGGCGATGCGCGCTTCTTCGATGTCGCAGGCGCGGCGGTAGAAGTAGTAGACGAGGGTATTGCCGTGGTGTTGCTCGATGATGTCGATGATCTCTTCGTTGAGCTTGTTTTTGATGGCGAGATCGACGCCTTCTTTCACGTGGGCGATGATGATGAGCGCGCTCATCGTGGGGGTGAGATGATCGTGGGGATTTTCCTCGCCGTTGCCTATGTTTTCGATGAAGTAGCCGGGCTTGGAGAGTTTACCGATGTCGTGGAAGTAGGAGGCGACTCGGCACATGACGGCGTTGGCCCCCACGGCTTCGGCGGCTGCTTCGGCGAGGTTCGCGACGACGAGGCTGTGATGGTAGGTGCCGGGAGCTTCGATGGTGAGACGCTTGAGGAGTGGGTGATTGAGATCAGAGAGCTCAATCCACGAAATCTCGGTGGTGACGTGAAAGAGTGATTCGAGCACTGGAAGCGCGCTGCTTACTAACATTGCAGTGAAACAGCCGACAATAATGACGGTCGCGATTTCGATTGCGAGCGGTTTCCACCCGGCGAGTAAACCGGCTGCATCGGGTACTGTAAGGTAGCCGAAGACGGCGATCGCAATGGCAGTGCTCAGGCCGGTGATGATCCCGGATCGCATGAGGCGAGCGCGGCGGCGGACGGAATTGGTGGCATAAATTGCGGAGCAGCCACCTACGAGACTGATGAGAAGAAAGGGAATCGCATCGGGAGCGGGCACGACGAGGGTGCCCCAGAGGCTGGAGAAGACGGCGACAAAAATCCCCTGGGCTCGCCCGAGGAGAATGGAGAGCGTCATGGGTGCAAGTGCATAGGGCACGAGCAGGAAGCCGTAGTGTTCCGGGAGGCCGGTGCCTTGGACGCCATTGAGGATCGTTTTCGTGAGGAAGACCTGGACGAGAATGATACCGAAAATGAGGAGCGCGCGGCTATTGCGCCGGAAGCTTACGGGGTGATTGGCAAAAAAGTGAAGGAGCGCGATGGCGAAGGTGACGGTGAGCGCGCCGCAGGCGACGAGTGGTCGGCCATCGAAGACTGATCCGGCAGTGGCGGGGACGGTGATGACGGCTCCGAGCAGGAAGACGAACCCGGCAAAGATGATGGCTTTGAGCCAGGGGTTTACCCTGAGGTTTTCGCGCAGCGGGCTGTCGTCGGACGTGCGGCGGGTGCGGCCACAGGAGAGTCCTTTGCGCTGGAGTTGGAGTCGCTTAAATCCGTCAAACATGATGGTGCAGGGACAGGGAGGAGTAGGCAGAACGGCGTTCTGATCCCGAGGGCAACGAGAGCGGGAGGGGTGACGGGTGGGTAGTCAAAGTAGGGAAAGCAGCCCGGGTGATCCGAGAACTGGGCGAATAGGATAAATGCCGCTGGGAAAAGGCGCAAACCAGTTTCTATGGGGTCGCAGAAGCAGAATCGGGCGGAGTCAAGCCCGGATCCGCAGGGGAGGCACCGGGACGCCAGGCGGCAGAATCGCCTTCGCTTGGGAGGCCGGAGGACGTGGCGGCAGCGATTCGGGCGGCGGCTTTTTTAGCTTCAGCGCGTTGCTCGCGCTCGCGTTGCTGCTCTTCACGGGAGCGGCTGTAGGCTCCAATAATGCGCTGGACGACGGGATGGCGGACGACGTCGGCTTCTTGGAAGTCGGCAAATCCAATTCCTTCAACCCCGCGAAGAACTCGAAGGGCTTCGCGAAGCCCGGAGCGCATCCCGCGCTTGAGGTCGCACTGGGACGGGTCGCCGGTGATGATGCAGCGAGAGCCCTCGCCCATGCGGGTGAGAAACATGAACATCTGCTCTTCCGTCGTATTCTGTGCTTCATCGAGGATGACGAATGCGCGGCTGAGCGTGCGCCCACGCATGTAGGCGAGCGGGGCGATCTCGATGGCTCCACGATCCATGTATTTTTCCATGTCGCCAGGATCGAGCATGTCGTAAATCGCGTCGTAAAGCGGGCGCAGATAGGGAGAGAGTTTTTCCTCGAGGGCTCCGGGGAGAAAGCCCAGTGCTTCGCCAGCTTCTACGGCGGGGCGAGAGAGCACTACCTTGCTGACTTCTTTATTCTTGAGCGCAGAGAGGGCGCGAGCCATCGCGATGTAAGTCTTTCCAGTGCCGGCGGGTCCGCTACCGAAGGTGACGGTATTTTCCTCGATGGCTTCGAGGTAGCGCGCCTGGCATTCATTTTTCGGAGAAACGGCGGGACGCTGCGCGGAGCCGAGCAAGCGCTTCGAGAGAAGCTTCTCGACCGACATTCCTTCACCTCCATTGGCCGCGGATTCTACAGCATGGCGGAAGGCTTCGGCGCTAATTTCTGCGCCATCTCGCCGGGCTGTTTCCAGGGTACGGAAGATGGTAGTCGCGGCTTCGATCGCGGATTTGTCATCTCCATCGATTTTCACCCATCCATCGCGTGAAGTGATAGTGACACCGAGCCGCTCAGCAGCAATTCGCAACAACGAGTGATCGTGCGCGAAGAGCGACTGGAGAAACAGCGGGCTCTCGAATTCGAGGGTGACTCCCGATACGGATTCGGGAGTTTTTGCCGAAGGCGGTGTGCTAGCGGTAGCCATAGGCGAGCGCCCACGAGATGGGCTCGTCTTCTGGGGCGGAATCGGAAGAGAGACTGAACACAATGATGTAGGAGCCCGTCGTCGTCGCGGGGAACCTCACTGATTTTGCATTCTTCGAATCAATCGTCTCAGTGACTGCCACTGCGGTACCATCTGGCATATAGATTTCAATCGTGAGAGCCACGCCATCGATGGCGCTAGCGACCCAAAAGCAATATTCATTGCCCTTAAAAAGCTGGTGCCTCACCGCTTTCTGGCCGCCCGGAAGGATCTCACCATTCCAGTGATCCGTACGGACTTTAAAGCCCTGGCTAACAAAGGGTGTCGCAGCTTCCATCGCGTAGGAAAACGCATCATCCACGACGGCATGCGCCGTCATGGGCGCGAACGGAAGAATCAGCGCGAGAAGCGCCGCTGAGAGCCTGGGGATAGGGGAAAGTTTCCTCATTCTAATAATCAGGGCTGAAGTTATTCGGAGCTAGGAGGAGTTTTGGCCGGAGGCTTATCACCCGTCACGCTCTTTACGAGCCGCGAGGAGACCTCGAGCATTTCGCCGACGGCATCAGGAGCGATGATCGATTCTCCGCCCGTAGGCTTCATCGCACGCTGAATCGCTTCGAGCCCCTCCTTCACCTCTACCATCTTCTTGGCTTCGCGAACCTTCAGCTTCATCGCTCCCACAGCAGCGACAAAGTGATCCACGAGACCGGGTTGATTGAGCAGCTCCGCTTTTTCAGCTGAGTAACTTTTCGAAATCAGCGACGTGACGACTTCGGTGCCCCGAAGCCAGCCACCGATGCTCACACACTGCGACAGCTCACTATCGCGAAGACGCTTCATTTCCTCACGCACAGTATATTGAGTGCGATCCAGCTCCTGCCGCACCGCTTCAAAATCGCCCTTCTCAGCACCTTCATCAATACTTGTAGCATGCTGGAGCACCGCATCCCGAAGGCCAAGTTTACCTGCGAGATCAAGCACTTCGCGGCCGAGATTCTGCACCGTCTGCTGATCTTCTGCCTGCACAGCGATGAATCCATCCGCGACAACGACTCCGAATTGCAGCGCAATTTCGTAGCGATCCGAAAGATTCGCATTCGCCTGCGGGCGCATTTCAGCACGCCAGTTCGGCTGGCCGAGCTCATCAAGCACTTCGAATATTTCCGAAGGCACCGGAACAATCACATCTTCAATGACGTCACCAGGGAAGGTATTGATATCGAAGGGCGCGTCATCCGCGATTACACTAATCGCAGCGGGAGCAGGCTTGGCTGGGGTCTCGGGCGTTTCCGCGAACGCGGAAATAGGCACGAGGGTGAAGGCCACGGAAGTTGCCGTGGCCTGGAAGGGAGCTAAAAACGCTTGTCGTCTCATAAGGAGGGTTCTCGTATAGGATACGCCCGTCGGGGGCGCGTCAAAGTTGAAAACGCCCCAGACGAAATTAGTCCAAATATGCCATCCCCCATCACCGCCGGTCTCATCCCTGCCCGTTGGGCATCTACCCGCTTCCCAGGGAAGCCGCTCCACCCCATCGCAGGCAAGCCGCTCGTCCAGCACGTCTGGGAGCGCTGTCGCCGCTGCCACCGGCTCGATCACCTCGCTATCGCCACAGATGACGCCCGCATCGCGGAAACTGCCAAAGCCTTCGGAGCCGAAGTCGTAATGACCAGCGCCGATCACCCGACCGGCACCGATCGCATCGCCGAAGCCGCGCGATCCATCGAAGGCTCCCCCGAAATCATCATTAATATCCAGGGCGACGAGCCCCTCATCGACCCCAGCCTCATCGATGCACTCGCCGCCGAGCTTCAAGCCGACCCCACCCTCCCGATGGTCACTGCAGCCCATACCATCTCCGATGAAACCGATCTCACCGACCCAAACGTCGTTAAAGTAATCCGCACCCTATCCGGCGACGCCCTCTACTTCTCCCGCAGCCCACTTCCGCACTACAGAAGCACCTCACGCACCCCAGCCGCCCTCCGCCACATCGGTCTCTACGGATTTCGCACCCCATTTCTCCAGCAATTCATCACCTGGCCCCCCTCCCCCCTTGAGCTCGCCGAATCCCTAGAACAACTCCGAGCCCTCGAAAACGGCGCCCGAATCGGAGTCGTCCTCACCGATCACCGCCCAATCGGGGTCGACACCCCCGAACACGTCGCTACCGTCGAAGCAATTCTAGCAGGCTAACGCCATCCCTTTTCACTTCCCCACCTTTTCACCTTCCTTATGAAATACGTATTCGTCACCGGCGGAGTTGTCAGCTCACTCGGCAAAGGCCTTGCCGCAGCCGCCCTCGGCACCCTCCTTGAAGCCCGCGACCAGAAAGTCATCCTTCAGAAATTCGACCCCTATCTCAACGTCGATCCCGGCACCATGAGCCCCTTCCAGCACGGCGAAGTCTACGTGCTCGACGACGGAGCCGAGACCGACCTCGACCTCGGCCACTACGAACGCTTCACCAACTGCATCCTCACCCGCTACAACAACCTCACCTCCGGCCAAGTCTACGAGACCGTCCTCAAAAAAGAGCGCCGGGGCGACTACCTCGGAAAAACCGTCCAAGTCATCCCCCACGTCACCGACGAAATCCAAAACCGCATCAAGCACGTCGCCGCCACCCAAGGAGGAGACGTCATCATCACCGAAATCGGCGGCACCGTAGGCGACATCGAAGGCCAGCCCTTCATGGAAGCCCTTCGCCAATTCGTCCAAGACGTCGGCAGGGAAAACGCCATTTTCGTCCACGTCACCCTCGTCCCCTACATCAAAGCCGCCGGTGAATTAAAAAGTAAGCCCACCCAGCAATCCGTCGCAAAACTCCGCGAAATCGGCATCCAGCCCGACATCGTCATCTGCCGCACCGAGCACCCCCTCACCGACGACATCCGCGACAAGATCTCCCTCTATTGCAACATCCCGAAGCCCGCCGTCATCGAATTCACCGACGCGCCCAATACCATCTACGAAGCCCCCCTCATGTTCCGCCAGCAGGGGTTCGACAACTACGTCTGCGACCGCCTCAGCATCGAGACCGAGCAGCCGGACATGACCCAATGGCGCGCCTACGTCGCCCGCATCATCGACCCCAGCTTCCGCATCCGCATCGCCGTCGTCGGGAAATACATCGAGCTCCAAGACGCCTACAAATCCATCTACGAAGCCCTCACCCACGCCGGAGCCGCCTGTGACACCCGCGTCGCCATCGAACGCGTAGACTCCGAAGCCATCGAAAAATACGGCGCCGCCCGCTACCTCGAAGGCATGCACGGCATCCTCATCCCCGGCGGCTTCGGCGACCGCGGCATCGAAGGCAAAGTCCTCGCCGCCCAATACGCCCGCGAGCAAGGCATCCCCTTCTTCGGCATCTGCCTCGGCATGCAAATCGCCGTCGTAGAATACGCCCGCAACGTCGCCGACCTCGCCGAAGCAAACAGCACCGAATTCGTCGCCACCACCCCCCACCCCGTCGTCTGCCTCCAGGAAGAACAAGAAGGCATCACCGACGTCGGCGGCACCATGCGCCTCGGCACCTGCGTCTCCGACATCCGCCCCGACACCAAAGCCTACGAACTCTACAAATCAGCCACCATCTCCGAGCGCCACCGCCACCGCTACGAAGTAAACAACGGCTACCGCGAGCAACTCGAAACCGCCGGCCTCACCATCGGAGCCGTCTCCACCGACGTCGATCTCGTAGAAATGGTAGAAATCGCCGACCACCCCTTCTACCTCGCCTGCCAATTCCACCCCGAATTCCTCAGCAAGCTCAGCGCCCCACACCCCCTCTTCACCGGCTTCGTCTCCGCCTCGCTAGAGCACCGCAACACCCTAGCCGACGCCGTCACCTCCAGCCTCGAAGAAGCCTAGCACCCCACCCCCATGAAACGCGCCCCCATCGCCCTCACCCTCCTCGCCTTCGCCGGCTCCTTCGCCCTCACCTCCTGCGAAACCGTCACCGCCAAGCGAGACACCAAAGGCAAAAACAAACGCCCCATGGCCCAGACCATGCAAAAGCAAAAGCGGGCATTCAAAGGCTACTAAGCCAAAGCCGTGCCCCTTCCCACAAACATCCCAAAACTCCTCGGGGGCGAGACGGTCGAGTGGGACCGCCTCGAATTCAAAGAAGGCTGGAACCCTCAAGAAGTCATCCAGACAATCAGCGCCTTCGCCAATGACTTTCACAACTGGGGCGGCGGCTACCTCATTATCGGAGTCAAAGAGCACGACGGAAAACCCATCTTTCCCCCCATCGGCATCACCCCAGAATCTGCCGACAAAATCCAAAAAGAGCTGCTCCAGCACGCCTACCGCATCCAGCCAAACTACCACCCCATCTGCGAACCCTACACACTTGAAGGAAAACTCGTCCTCGTCATTTGGGCCCCAGCAGGAGAAATGCGCCCCTACAAAGCGCCCCTCTCCCTTTCTGATAAAAAAGCAGGCTCCGCCTATTTCATCCGGATCAACGCCAATACCGTCCGCGCCACACGAGACAACGAACGCGAACTCGTCTCCCTAGCCAACCGCATCCCCTTCGACGACCGACAGCACCCCTGCGCAGAAATCACAGCGCTAAACCCCTCCCTCATCCAGAGCCACTTACACAACGTCGGGAGTGAACTCACCCCACGAGCCCTCTCCATTCCCCTCGAAGATCTAGGCCGAAAGCTACAAGTCATCAGAGGCGTCCCCGAAGCCCCCCGACCTCTCAACGTCGGGCTTCTATTCTTCAACGAAGAGCCCCGCCAGTGGTTTCCCCAGACCCAAATCGACATCGTACACATGCCACAAGGCCCCGGAGGAGATCAGCTCATTGAGCGAACCTTCACCGGCCCCCTCGGCAATATGCTAAAAGACGCACTCACCTATCTGCGAAATCAATTCGTAGCCGAGCACATCATCAAGCATCCCGACAAAGCAGAAGCCAATCGCTTCTACAACATCCCCTACACCGCCCTAGAAGAAGCCTTGGTCAATGCAGTCTACCACCGGAGCTACGAAGAACGAGAACCCATCGAAATCCGCATCACCCCAGAAGAAGTCACCATCCTCAGCTTTCCTGGTCCGGATGAAACCATCAGCATGGACGAACTCGTCACCGGACGAGCCATCGCACGCCGCTACCGCAACCGCCGAATCGGAGAATTCCTCAAAGAGCTAGAGCTCAGCGAAGGCCGCGGAACCGGCATCCCCAAGATCCTCGCAGCAATGGAAACGAATGGATCTCCCGCCCCCACCTTCGACACCGATCCCGGCCGTATTTCTCTCCTCGTACGCCTCCCAATCCACAAAGACACCCCAGCAAATCCCGACGACAGTGATCAAGCTCGTGATCAAGCTCGTGATCAAGTTAAACAACTGGAAGAGAAGGACTTAGAGAAAAACAACCAAGCTCGTGATCAAGCTCGTGATCAAGCTATCATCCTCGGATTCTGTGCCGAGCCGAAGACTCTTTCCGAGCTTTTAATCCAGCTCAAGCGCACCAGCCGGGTGAATTTCAAGACCACCCTCATCAATCCCCTCCTCACCTCCGGTCTCCTTGCCATGACGCACCCCAAGTCACCGACCCACCCAAAGCAGGCCTATTACACCACTAAAAAAGGCAACAAACACCTCGAAGACTAAGCTTCCGAATCAAGCAGGTAATGCGGCATTGGGTCGATGCTGAATTTCCAGGTGAGGCGGTCTTCTTTTTGGCTGCCTTGCTTTTTAAAGCGCACAGTTACTTGCCAATCTTCGGCGCGGAGGGTGCGAAGGGGCACCCAACTCAGAAGGCTTTTTTCCTGATCGTAGGTAGCGGGGACGGTGCCTATCCCGGTCACGCTCATGCGCAGGCTTGCGGGGTTGATTGGGCCAATTGCGCTGAGATCTGCGGAGATTACAGGATTCCGCACCGTGATTTGCGCGCCATCGGTGGGGGTGAGAATGGGAACCTTTCTATTTTCGCCGGAGGCGAGATCTAGCGTACTGGCTTGATCCAAGATACTCTGGCCGGAGCCAGCGAAGGTGGTGGCTCGGCGGAAGTTTTGATCATTATCCGCGTGGATCACATAGCGGTGGATCTGCTCTCGCGGAGTATCCCATTTTACCTTTGCCGGATTGATCGTGAAGAGCGCGTCGTAGCCGATTTGCTCCTGATTGAGCTCGATCATGCGATCGGTAAAAATACCGCCGGGGTAGGCATAGGTATTTACGTCGATACCGAAGGTCTTTTCCAAAAAGGCTCGAGACTCGGCCATTTCGCGGAGGATAAAGTCGTCGTATTTTTTACCTCCTGATTTTGAGGCAGCACGCACGCGCGATGGGAGCGGATGGGTGGTGGAGTGGCAGCCGATGGTGCCTCCATTTGCCAGAATGTCTCGATATTGATCTTTGGTGAGAGCTTTGCTGCCGCCGCCGACGTAGCGGGAGTAAGCGAATACGGTGAAGGGGAATTCGTATCCTTTAAAGATGGGAAGCGCCAGGGTGTGCACGGCTTTCCACCCGTCGTCGATGGTGATGATTACGGAGGGATCGGGGATATCCGCTTCTCCCCGCCTCCAAGCAAGAAATTGTGGCATACCAATGACGGCGGTTTTCGAGCGATGAAGCGCGTCCATTTGCTCGCGAAATTTAGCGATGGGCATGACCATCGGGTTCTGGCTGCGGGAGGAGGCCGTAAAATCGTGGTAGCAGAGAATCGAGACTTCGGCCGTCTTATCTACCGTGAGCGCTTCTACAGCCGCAGGATCTGGGACGTAGGCAGGTGCGGGCTCGGGATCAGTCCCAGCGGGAATCGGTGGCTCTTCAGGGACCGGTGGGGGCGGCGGTGGCTCCTCTTTGCGCTCGGGAAGGCAGCCGACAAGGGAGGCGGCTAGTAGAATAGGAACGATGTTAGATACGGACACGCTCGCTCATCATGGCGTGGTGGCGGTGGTGGAGCAAGACGACACTAGCCCAATCTCTCGATCTCCTGAAACACGGCTTCAACGAATTGCTTCTCGGAAAACTCCTCCATCGATTTTGCGGCGTTTTCGCGAAAGCGAGTGACGAGGGCTTGGTCGGCGGTGAGGGCGCGGAAGAGTTCGCTGAGGTGAGCGGTGTCTTCGGGGGCGAAGGTGAAGCCGTTTACAAAATTCTTTACGAGTTCCTGAGCGCCGCAGCGATCGGAGACAAGGATGGGGCTTCCTGCAGCGAGAGCTTCGTTGATGATGAGGCCCCATTGATCGTGGGTGCTGGCGAGAACGGTTGCCTCAGCAAGGCGGCAGGCGCGTGGCACTTGCTCATAGGGAAGCCAGCCGGTAATGGTGATGTGCTCCCCTGCCCCGCTCGCAGCAACAGCTTTTCGGAGAGCCTCTTCCTGCTCGCCTTTGCCACAGATGGTCAAATGAGCGGGAGTGGCGGCCGTTTTCGTGGATGCGGCGAAGGCTTCGATGACGCGGAGTGCGTTCTTCTTTTCGATGAAACGAATCGGCATCAGGAAAAACCGTTTCCCCGGTGGAAGCTGGAGGTGCTCGCGGATGGCGTCGTCATTCGTGGCATCATCGGCGGATTTTCCGATGGTCGCATTATCCACGACATTCCAGCCGGCGCGATAAGCAGGCTTTCCGGCTCCGCCGAGAAACTTCGAGTATTCGATGCACTCTTTCCCTGGGCACATGAAAAAATCGTAGCGTGCCATGAAGAGGCTTTTCACCCATTCAAGGCGAATGCTCTTGGCGAAGCTTTCGGCGTCATTGAAGCGCGAGTCGTGAAGTGGCCCGACGCGGAAACGGCGCAGCTTGGAGAGCGCCATGACGGTGAGACTTTCGAGCCGATCATACCCGCCGACGAAGGCGAGCGAGGGTTTCATCCGCCAGACGGTTTTTGCCATAGCGAGAGAGGTCTTCCAGACTCCGGGCTGAAGAAACGTCTTCATTCCGAGTCCCCGGAAAGGCGCGTCGCTCAGGATGGTCACGGGTGCGCCGCCGTAAAGCTTATCCAAATCACCTGCGCTCCAGCCATAACTGGCTTCTTGGAGGGCGATGAGCACCACTTCGATTTGGAGCTTTTCCTGGAGGCCGCGCTCTTGGATTGCGCGCTGGAGAGCACTCACCCGGAATGCCAGGTAGGGCGTGTGGGTATCAAAAGTGATAAGAATGCGCCTCATTTCTCGATTAGATCGGTTGTGTTTCCTCTGCAATATGCGAAATTTCATAATAATCAAGGATTTCAATAATATGGAATTCTTCTAAAACCGAATATCCCCCCCGAGCTATTGAAAATTCTTGTCCATGATTACCCGGGTTACGCATTCCCCGTCCAGCTAAGCCGTGAGCTAGCGAAACGAGGACACACGGTAATGCACGCATTCGCTTCGCAGCTCCAATGCCCACGCGGAGAGCTGGAAAAACGCGCGGACGATCCTGATTCCCTGACGCTACAGACGATTCCAATGCATCCTGATTATGCGAAGAATAAGTATTCGTTCGTAAAGCGTCGGCGCTACGAGATCGAGTATGGCCATGCTGCGGCAAAGCTCGTGCGCGAGTGGAAGCCGGAAGTCGTGCTTTCGGGACAGACACCTACGGAGCCGCAGGAGCCGATCCTGGCAGCGTCGCGCGAGGTTGGGGCGCGGTTTCACCTGTGGCTGCAGGATTTTTACAGCATCGCCGTGGATAAATTGGTGCGGAAGAAGATCCCCGTAGTGGGCGGATTGGTGGGAAGCTATTATAAGAGACTAGATAGAAAGCAATTCCAGGCAGCAGATGGAATTGTGGCGATCACGGATGATTTCATCCCGCTCCTAAGAGATGGCTTCGGCGTCGATCCTAAGAATGTGGCGGTGGTGCCAAACTGGGCACCACTAGAAAGCCTTCCGGTACGGGAAAAGACGAACTCCTGGGCAAAAAAGCACGGACTCGATGATAAGATCGTTTTCCTCTACACCGGCACACTCGGAATGAAGCACGATCCCGCGCTTCTCCTGGCGCTCGCAGAACATTTCGAAGAGGATGATGCGGTGCGTGTCGTCGTCGTGACCGAAGGAATCGGCGCGAAGTGGCTTGAAGAGCAAAAGGCGACCGGGAAGGGCAAGAATCTCACCGTATTCCCCTACCAGCCGTTTTCGGATCTTCCCGATGTCCTTGGCTCTGGCGATATTTTTGTGGGCGTGCTCGAAGAAGATGCGGGAGTTTTCTCCGTGCCATCTAAGGTCCTTTCCTACCACTGCGCGGGCCGCGCGATTCTATTATCCGTCCCACTGGAGAATCTGGCGGCACGAACTCTGGAGCAAACGGGTGCCGGCACCGCCACTGCGCCGGGCGATGTAGCAGGCTTCCTAAAGGCAGCTCAAGCGCTGCGTGACGATTCTGAGCGACGCGCATCTTGCGCGAAAAAGGCTCGGGCTTACGCAGAAAAAACATTCGATATCTCGGCCATCGCGGAAAGCTTCGAAAAGATCCTAGGCTAATGGAGACGGCTTCCAAAGGTTGGGATCTGCGTTCCACGCATTTTTGGATTCGGGCGCTGACGTGGGTCTTTGCGCTGTCGATGGCCTTCGATTTCCGAGCCGGGGAAACGGGTGGCTCCGCCGTGCAGTTTCTCTTTCTCGGAGCCGCGATGGGCTCCGGCCTAGGCGTCGCAATTCTCGGGTACCGCGCGATCCTCATGAAACCGGGATTTTACCTCGTAGCGATTTGGGCAGCCTACATCGTATTCGTCACCGCATCGTCATTCATCAATGGGGTGGCTCCGGGGAATATGTTCCGCGTGATCTTGCCCTATCTTCTCGTTCTTATTGGAATGGTCGTCTCGCAAGTGGTCGCGGGAAGTGGTATGCCAGTGAAGACGGTGCTCATGCCTCTTCTAATCTGCGCCGTGGTGAATACGGTGTGGCGTGTTGTGTATGGGTTTACCGCACTGGGCCTCACGCTATCGACCGTGCGCTACGAGATTCTCAGCCCGGTGCTGCCATGGTCGTTCGCGTTTATCGGACTTGCGCTCGCACTGGCACCGCGGTTTTCGGCAGCGCCGATCATCGTTTCCGCGACAGCATTGGGGTGCGTCTTCCTATCCGTGACTCGCGGGCTGCTCTTCCCCATGGCGGCTTCGTTCGTAATGGTCACAATCTGCGCTTTTTTCGGCGCGGGCTGGAGCGTGATTCAACCCAAGGAGCTAGCAAAAAAACTCCCCGGTGCCGGCGCGATCGTCGGCATCATTCTGCTGCTCATGACCATCGTTGGAATCGCAAACCCAACCGTAGTCGAGCGCTGGACGGACCGCCTCTTCGATAACAGCGGCGGAGGAGCCACCACCAAAGACGTCTCCATTCTCACCCGTGAAGCCGAGGCGGTGGCAATGCTAGAAATCATGAAATCAGACCCCGGCACCTTCGTTTACGGCCAGGGCATGGGAGCCGATTACTACTGGGATCCCTCATACTATCCGGAGCTCTATCTTGTATGGCCAGATGATTATGATTTCAGCGGAGTCTTCTGGTTCGCCGGTCACTCAATCTGGACCTACGCAATCTTTACCGGCGGTTTTATCGGCCTCTTTTTCCACCTTGGCTTTTTCGGGAGTATCGTCTGGTCTAGCTTTTCTGCCGCGAAACGCCTTGGGCTCGCCGCGAAGCGCCAAGGATATTTTGACCCCGAAGCGTTTCTTGCATTTTTACCTGCCGTGACGGTTCTCTGTGTTCTCAGCCAAAGTGCCACGTCGAATTATTTCGGCGAGCGTCTCGGCGGACTCGTGTTTGGCCTCATGGCCGGATTCCCCCAATTCTACCATTACCGCGCCCGAATGATTTCCGGGCAACGCCCCAAAATATAATGTCGTTTACAGTCGCTCTCGCAGACCCCCGTTGGTACGGCCACCACCCCACCTACTTTCAGGAATTTACAGCATCGCTTCTGCGCAACAAATGCGACGTGCTAGCGCTCTGCTCAGGCCACGAAGAAATTCAAAAACAAGTCGAAGAAAACGGCACCCAAGATCGCGTCACTGTCGAGCCACTCAAAGACCGGGAAAACAGCCTTCTCTTTCCCAAGCGAGAACACGACCCCATCAATACATTGCATCGTTGGACGAGTGTTCGAAACGCCCTTCTCCGCGCCGAACGTCGCTCGGGAAAGAAAGCAGATCTCGTGTTTTTTCCGTTTCTTGATTCCATGCTGCGCTTTCAAGTGCTTCCCGAAGCGGGCATGAGCAAAATGCTCGGACGCCCATGGGCCGGCCTCTACTTTCGGAACCACCATTTCGCTCATCCCGACAAAAAGGTCATGTTCATCAAAGGCGATCACACCATGCGTGCCAATGGATGCATCGCCATCGGAGCACTCGACGAACGCTATCTCTCCGCCATGGAAGACCACGCGCCCCGGACGCCCATCTTCCAATGGCCCGATATCACAAACGAAGAACCAGCAGTAGAATCGACCCCATTCTCCGCCGAAATCACAGCACTCGCCAAAGGACGTCCCATCATCGGACTCATCGGACTCGAGCGCAGAAAAGGCGTCCACACACTCCTCAAAGCAGCCACTGAAGATCCTCGCCTTAAAAAATACTTCTTCGCCTTCACCGGCAGCTTCTTCCCCGAAAGCTACCCCCCCGAAGAACTCCGCTTCGCGGAAACCGTCGCCGCCGACATCGCATCCGGAAAAATCGACAACATCTATTTCAAAGCCGAGATCTGCCGCATCCCAGATGGCACCGAATTCAACACCCTCTTCTCCACCTTCGATATCGCTTACGCCGCCTACGAAGACTTCTGCGGAAGCTCCAATACACTCACCAAAGCATCCATCTTCAAGCGCAAGCTCATCGCCACCGCCGGAGAATGTGTCGGGAAGCGCGTCGAAAAATTTGCCCTCGGCGAGACCATTCCTGAAGGCGATTCCAAAGCCGCCGCCGATGCCATCGTCTCCATACTCGAAAACGGCGACGATGCACCAGAGCCGCGTTTCGACGAATACCACGCCATGCACGACCGCAAGCAGCTCGACCGCGCATTCGCCAGAATCCTCGGCCTCATCGGCCAACCCAAAGCATCAAGAACCCGCGAGACGATCACCGAAGCGGCGACTCCCGCCTAAGCCGTAAGCTCCACACTCGCCTGCGGCAGCTCCACGAAGCGCAGCCAATCTTTCGGCATCCCATCCTCCGCCATCGGACTATAAAACGGCCGCCACCTAGGCGCTTTCGGCTCCTTACGCGGAATCATTCCCGCTTCCTTCGGCATCTTATTTGCCTTCCGCGTATTACAGCGCACACACGAGCACACCACATTTTCCCAAGTCGTCGGTCCGCCCTTATCTCGTGGGACAACGTGATCGATATTGAGATCCGCCGTCGTGAAAATCTTACAGCAATACTGGCAAGTATAAGCATCACGACGAAAAACATTCTCGCGCGAAAATTTCACATCCTTCTTCGGAAGCCGATCATAAAATGCCAGCACAATGATCTTCGGCACCCGCATCGCCCGCTGCACCGTGTGCACGATCTCATGGGCACCATCGCTAATCGGTTGAGCCAGCCACGAAGCAAAATCGTGAGTCGCATAAGACTGCTCTTCATCTGAATGCACCACCTCGGCATGGCCGAGAAACAGCAACGAGAGCGCACGACGCGCCGAGCAAGTGTTCACCGGCTGCCAGTAGCGGTTCAGGACAAGGACAGGGCTATCAAGGGGTATAATCACGTCGCGTCTCGGGGGGAGATGCAAGTGAGAGTAACATCCCGGCCCATTCTCGCAAAGCTCGAAAAACAACGATTCTTTGCCCAATCCATTTCGGCATAATTTGCAAGCTCGCCAGGCGTTCCCTATGGATATGCTCCGCATGACGCGCCTTCCCCAAATCCCCTCCTCCGCAACCCGCCACCGTAGCGCTATTCTTGGTGCCACCCTCGGCGTGCTCACATGCGGCGGCCTCCCCCTCGCGACACTTCTACTGCTACCGCAGCAAGCAATTGCCCAACGGATCACTTCCACCCAGCCCGATCCTTCCGACGTTTACCTCCAAGCGTTCCTCTACCTCCAAGAATCTGAAAAACTTGAAGCCCAAGGCGACAAGCGCGGAGCCTACGTAAAAGTAAAAGAAGCAGGAGACCTCGTGGATTCCGTCGCCCGTAGCTACCCTACCTGGAACCCCCAAATGGTAGATTTCCGGAGGAAAAAAATCCGAAAAAAGCTCGATGAGCTACGCCCAAAAAGCACCCTTCCGCCCTCCACCCGCCGCTCAGAAGGCTCCCGTCCAGTCGTCCCACGCATTCCTGGCACCACCCAGAACGCCCCAATTTCTCAGCAAGTAAAAGAGCGTTTCTCCCGCTATGAAGCCGAAATTCGCCGTCTCGCCGATGAGCGAACCCAGCTCCTCGCGAACCTCGAATCCAAGGAAAACATCCTCCGCGAAACGCGTAAGCAGCTCTTCCTCGCTCAAAAAACCGAAAAAGACCTCCGCACCAAGCTCATCAATGCCGAAGAGGAAATCGGAGCCCGGAAAACCGACGAAGAAATCGCCGTCCTCAAATCCCAAGTAGCCGACCTGAAGTCCGAACTGGCAAAAGCCGCCGACGCGATGGCCGAAGCAAACAACCGCACCGGATCACTGCTCGACGAACTCGAAAAAGCCAATACCACCATCAAATCGCTCCGCGAATCGCAAAAAAGTTTGCGCGCAGAGCGCGATGAACTCGCTGCCATCCTCGATAAAAGCGACAACGACCCCCTTTCCACCGATCAGCTCAAAGTCGCCAACTACCGCCTCCGCGCCGAGCTCGAAAAAGCCAAAGCCACCATCACCAATCTTCAGGAAGTCCAAGTAGCCGACCGCGAGACCATCACCGGCCTTAAAGAACAACTCGGCAGCGTAAAGCAAGAGCTAGAGAATATCCGAAAGGAAAACGTCGGCTACAAAACCACCATCGACGAGCTCAATTCAAAGCTCGAACGCACCTCCGAGCGCCTCGCCGCCTCCCCCAGCATGAGCGTCCCCGAGGCAGTGAAGGAAAACGGCGTGCTCCGCCAAATCATCCTCCGCCAGCTCCGCGCGCAATCCCGCCGCGAGCAATCCAAGCAACTCGTCCTCGATAAGCTCACCGCCCTCGAAGCTGATTCCGAAGACATGATCGCCGCAGTAGAAGCCGTAGCCGGCCCACCCGTGGAACTCAGCACCGGCGAGCAATCACTCTTCCAAGATCCACAGTTCGAGCAATTCAGCTCCAATTCGGTCATCCAGACCACCCTCATCGCCCGAGCGAATCCAAACGCCATCGTCAAAGCCCCGCTCACTCCCGAAAAGCGCACCGGCCTCGCCCAGGAGCTTCTCCGAAAAGCCGGCACCGCCGCCGAAGCCTTCCGCCAGGGTGATTTCAAAAATTCCGACGAAGTCTGGGGAGAAATCCTCGAAGTCGAGCCGCAAAACGTCTTCGCCATGGAAGAGCGCTCCGTAGTGAAGCTCCGCCGTCGCCGCCTCTCCGAAGCAGAAACACTCCTCAAAAAAGCGCTCGCCTACAACTTCGAGAACCCTCAGTCCCACTACCTCCTCGGCATCACCTACTATAAGCAGGGGAAAACCACCACTGCCGCCGATGCCTTCGAACAGTGCCTCGCACTCGAATCCCCCACCGAAAACGGCCAGCGCACCGCCCGTGCCCACAATTATCTCGGCCTCATCAATGTCCGCCGCGAGCGCACCAACGCCGCCAAATCTCAATTCCAACTAGCCGTCGACATCGATCCCACCTTCGCCGACGCCCACTCCAATCTCGCCGTCCTCTACGCCACTGCCGACTCCCCAAATATGAGCGCAGCAAAGCGCCATTACCGAGAAGCCCGCAACAATGGAGCAAAACGCAATCCTACCCTCGAAAAATTCCTCGACTTCTAGCCCGCCGCCCCGTCTATTCCGCCCCCTTTAATTTTCTTTCCCTAAAATGTTAGCCCTAATCCGCCGTTACCAATACGGCCTCATGCTCGTTGTCGCGATTCTCGTCATCATCGCGTTCGCCTTCCTCTACAATCCACCCGTACAGCAGACGGTCGATACCTCACCGTACATGAAGATTGGAGACAAGACCCTCACCATTGGAGAAAAGGAAAAGCTCGACCAATCCCAAGGCATTCTCTACGCGATGCAGAAATATCAGTATGCTTTCGCCATCTCCAGCCTCGCTCAAAAATTCGCCAGCCAAACTCCTGGCGAGCGCAATACCGATGATTTCGTCATCAACACCCTCCTCCTTCGCGACGAAGCCAAAAAGCTCGGCGTCTCAGTGAGCGACTGGGAAATTAACGAAGAAATCAAAAAACAACGCACCTTCGAGACCGATGGAGAATTCGATTCCACAAAGTGGAAAAACGTCCTCGCCAACCTCCAGCGCCAAGGCCTGAACGAAGAATTCGTCCGCGAAACCCTCGCAGATGCTATCCGCTACGATAAGCTCAAAGCCCTCGTCGCCCCCGCCGTCGCAGCATCACCCCGCGGCGTCAAAGAACGCTACGAAGACCAGCAATCGAAAATCTTCTCCAGCATCGTCACCTTCAAGCAAGCGGACCACGCTGAAGGCATCGAAATCGCTGATAACGAAATCCAAGCCTACTACGACGAAAATAAAGACGGCTTCCAGTCCCAGCCCAAGCGCGCGATCAAATACGTCTTCTTTAAGAAACCCACCGCTGCCGATTTCACCCCAGACACCACCATCGACGGCGAAGAGCCACCAGACGCCACCGCCGAGCTCGAAGCGAAGACCGAAGAATACGCCAAAGCAGTCTACGCATTCGACACCGCCTTCGCCGACACCTCCGAAGAAGCAATTCCGCTAGAAACCCTCGTCACCGATGCGCAATACGTCGATTTCATCAATGGCGGGATCAAGAGCACCGAGCCGTTTTCCCAGTCCTCACCACCCGCAGAAATGATGGCCAAGCGCCAGCTCGTCAGCGGTGTATTCAGCACCATCAGCTCCACCGACATCGGCACCCCAGTCGACACTCCCGAAGGCTACTACTTCTTCCGCATCACTGAGCGCAAAGAATCCGCCCAGCAAGAGCTCGATGAAGTGAAGGACGATATCGCCAATACTCTCACCGCCGAAAAGAAAGCAAACGCCGCCTCCACCGCAGCAGCCGAAGCCAAAGAAACGATCGACGCCCTCCTCGCCAGCGGCAAGACCTTCGCTGAAGCAGCTGAAGAAGCAGGCGCCACCGCCACTGAAATCAAAATGTTCACCTCTGGGCAAAACCCAATCGGCGTCGCCGATGGAGGTGTCATTAAGCAGACCATCGCCAGCCTCGCAAATGGAGAAGTCAGCGACCCTACAGACACTCCCACCGGTGCCCTCCTCGTCTACCTCGAATCCCGCGAGCTCCCGCTCGACCCAGAAAACGAGGAAGCCACCAATGCTACCATCGCCACCGCCCTTCAAGACGTCGAGCAAAGCAGCATTTTCCAAAACTGGTTCCGCAACATCAAGGACAAGGCCGACCCTTCCCTCCTTTAAAAGAAAAACAGCTATGTCAGCCCTAGAAGACACCTTCGATGGGGCGAACGCAGCCCTCGCCATCGGAGACCTCCAAGCAGCCGTCTCCGGCTACCGAGCCTGCGTCGAAGAAGACCCCAAATTCTTCGATGCCTGGCACGCCCTTGGCATGGCTCTCATGAAAACTGGCAACCTCAAAGAAGCCATCGGAGCCGGCCTCATGGCCACCGATCTTGAGCCCAACGATCTCCTCGCCTGGACCGGCCTCTCCCAGATGTACGTCCAAGATGGCCAAATCGCCGAAGCCGAAACAGCCAAAGGCAACGCCCGCATCCTCTCCTTAGGCGGTCGAATCAAAAAATAACCTTTTCCCTTTCCCCCTGCCCAGGGGGTGAAGCCCCCTCATGCGCCGCATCTTAGTCACTTCCGCCCTCCCCTACGCAAACGGCCCAATTCACCTTGGCCACCTCGTAGAATACCTCCAGACCGATATCTGGACACGCTTCCAAAAGCTCCGAGGAAACAACGCGATCTACATCTGTGCCGATGATACCCACGGCACCGCCATCACCATCCGAGCCAATCAAGAAGGCCGCACCGAAGAGGAAGTAATCGCCGAAATGTCCGCAGCCCACCAGCGCGACTTCAGCGGCTTCGGCATCGATTTCACCCACTACGGCTCCACCAATAGCGAGCCCTGCCGCGAGGTCTGCGAAGAAATCTGGGCAGCCCTCCGCGCAAAAGGCATGGTCATTGAAAAAGACGTCGAACAGCTCTTCGACATCGAAAAAGGCCAATTCCTCGCGGACCGCTTCGTCCGCGGCACCTGCCCAAATTGCAAAAAAAACGATCAACCCGGCGACAACTGTGGCTCCTGCGGCCAGACCTACACTCCCGCCGAGCTCATCGATCCTATCAGCACCCTCTCCGGCACCAAACCAGAGATCCGCACTGCGAAACACCTCTTCGTCCAGATTGAGCAGCTCCACCACTTTCTCGACGAGTGGACCCAAAGCGGCACCCTCCCCAAAGAGAGCGCCAATTACCTCAAAAACTACTTCCTTCACGAGCCCCTCCGCGACTGGGACATCTCCCGCCCCGCGCCCTACTTCGGCTTCGAAATCCCCGACAGTCCCGGCAATTACTGGTACGTCTGGTTCGATGCACCCGTCGGATACATCGGCACCACCAAAGAATGGTGTGATCGTGAGGGCGAAGACTTCACCTCCTGGTGGAAATCTCCCGACACGGAAATCCACCACTTCATCGGAAAAGACATCCAGTATTTCCACACCCTCTTCTGGCCCGCGATGCTCAATGCGTCCGGCTACACGCTCCCCACCAAAGTGCACATCCACGGCTTCCTCACCGTCGATGGCGAAAAAATGTCCAAGAGCAAAGGGACGTTCGTAAAAGCAGAAACATACCTCAAGCATCTCGACCCAGCGTATCTCCGCTACTTCTACGCTTCAAAACTCTCGGCCAAAATCACCGATATCGACATGAACCTTGAGGAGTTCGCCATGAAGGTGAACGCAGATCTCATCGGTAAAGTCGTAAACCTCGCATCCCGCACAGCGCGGTTCGTCAAAGATGTAGGCCTTTCCGAGACCTACCCCGAAGACGACGGCCTTTTCGCGGCCGCAGCCGGTGCCTCCGACGAAATCGCCGCAGCCTACGAAGCTGGCGACTTCGCCCGTGCCACCCGCATCATCCTCGCCCTCGCGGATAAGGCGAATCCATTCGTCGAAATGCGAGCTCCCTGGGAACTCAAAAAAAATCCCGAGAAAGCGCAGGAGCTTCAAGACGTCTGCACCATAGCCCTCAATCTCTTCCGCCAGCTTTCGATCTATCTTGCCCCGGTCCTCCCCGGCCTCGCCGAAGGAGCCGCCGCTCTACTGGGAACCGAACCAGCCAAATGGGATGACGTGAAAACTCCCCTCACCGGCTCGCCGGTAAACAAATTCAAACACCTCATGCAGCGGGTCGACCCTGCGAAAGTGACCAAGATGATCGAAGAAAGCCGCGAAGAAGCCCCCGCCCCGAAATCGAGCCTCGATCTCGCCCCCGAGATTACCTTCGATGATTTCTCCAAGATCGATCTCCGCGTCGCTGAAGTCATCAAAGCGGAGCACATCCCTGAGGCGGACAAGCTCTTAAAACTTACTCTCGGCCTAGGCGAAGGCGAAACCCGAAACGTCTTTGCCGGAATTAAATCTGCCTACAAGCCAGAAGATCTAAATGGCAGACTCGTCGTCATGGTCGCCAACCTTGCCCCGAGGAAAATGAAATTCGGTATCAGCGAAGGTATGGTCATCGCTGCCGGCCCAGGAAAAGATGAAATCTACGTCCTCTCCCCCGATTCCGGTGCCAAGCCCGGCCAGCGCGTTTCGTAGATACAAAAAACGGGCACCCCGTCTCCTGGGTGCCCGCTACAGTTACGTTTATCTTAGATTTATTACTCCTCGGCGACTTCGACCGCGAGCGTCATCTCTGATCCTCGACGCATCACTCGAAGCAGGAGATAATCGGAATCACCGATTGCATCGCGAGCCTCTACAGCCTCGCGAATACTGCTGATCGGCTCGCGCCCGACGTTCACAATGACGTCGCCAGCGGTGAGGCCATTTAGATCCGCTTTCGAATTCGGCGCTACCGCACTTACGATTACTCCAGATACATCCTCACTAAGCTCAAGCTGTGAACGCATCGAGTTATCGAGGTTCATGATATTCACACCGTCGAGGAAGTCCTCACCCGATTGCTTGCTACGCTTCAAAGGACGGTTGGCAAGACGGGGATCACTTGGGATTTCTCCAAGCTCTGCTTTCAGCATCTTCGTTTTCGCATCGCGAATGATTGTAAATTCGACTTCCGTCCCTGGCTTATTATTTCCAACAAGACGACGGAACGTCGCTGCATCGTCCACTTCATTATCACCAACTTTGGTCACTACATCATCGAATTGAAATCCAGCCTTATCAGCAGCTGAATCGGGAACGACACCGCCAACAAGCGCACCCTCCGGTGCATCAAGCCCCAGACCAGCAGCGAGACCTTCGCTGAGATCGCGGAGTTGGACGCCCAAGAAGCCGCGCTGCACTTCACCTTCATCGACAAGCGCTTCAGCTACGGTGAGCGCCATATTCGTCGGGATGGCAAAGCCAATCCCTACGCTGCCACCTGTTCTCGTGGCAATGGCCGTATTAATTCCGACAAGTCGCCCATCAGTATCAATGAGAGCACCTCCAGAATTCCCTTGGTTAATTGCGGCATCGACCTGAATAAAGTTCTCATAGCCACCCACGCGAGCAAGCACACCGACATCATCTCGACCAATCGCACTCACAATGCCTTGAGTGATGGTTTGCTCGTATTCGAGCGGGCTACCAATCGCCATCACAACGTCGCCTACTAAGAGTTGCGCACTATCGGAAATCGGAATCGTCGGAAGCTTCTCATCGGTCTTCACTTTGATCACGGCCACATCCGTCCGCGGATCGGCACCAATCACTTCAGCGACAAAGCGTTTTTTGCCTCCGGCAAATTCAACAGTCACTTCGTCCGCACCAGCCACCACGTGATTATTGGTGATGATATAGCCATCTTCACTCACGATCACTCCGGATCCAATTCCTTCACTACGGCGCGGCTGCATCCTCCGAGGATCTTGTCCCTGGAACATATCCCGAAACATCGGGTGATTAAACAACGGATGATCTTGAAACGTAATCTCCTCCGTGGAGGAGACGTGCACACTCACCACCGCCGGGCTCACTTTGCTCAGCATTTTCGCGTAGCTCCGGGGTGCCGGCGAATCGCGATCAATTTCACGAGTATCAATGGTCACTTTATCGCGAAACGCATCTGCGGCGAAAGTGGGAGGAAGGGTGAAACCGAGAGTGGCGGCTACGGCGAGACCGGCCAGAATCGGGGATGGGGTGATTTGGGTCTTCATATTTTTGTAGGCACGTGGGAATTACGTGTGCTTTGTGCGTTTAGACCGGCAAAGGTTCTGGTTTGTTGAATTATTTTTCTGTATTTTTTGTGATGTTGATCCCCGATACCCGAGCCGATGCCGTAGAACTCTCCCCCCTGGAGCGCGAGCGCTACGCTCGCCACGCCCTACTCCCAGACGTGGGGATTGAGGGGCAGAAACGCATGAAAGCCGCCTCAGTGCTCTGTATTGGCGCTGGAGGCCTAGGTTCACCGGTGACGCTTTATCTGGCTGCGGCAGGGATCGGCAGAATTGGAATCGTGGATCCAGATGTCGTCGAGCGGACGAATTTGCAGCGTCAGGTGCTTTTTGCGGAATCCGATATCGGACGCCCGAAAATCGAGGCAGCACGGGATCGCTTGCTCGGGATCAATCCACACCTCCAGCTCGATCTCTACCCGGAGCGCTTCACTGCAGAAAACGCCGTTTCCCTCTTAGAGCCTTATGATGTACTCGTGGATGGCACCGACAATTTTGCCACCCGCTACCTAAGTAATGACGTCGCCGCGTTCGCCGGTAAACCGAACGTCTACGGCTCCATTTTCCGCTTCGAAGGCCAGGCCTCGGTCTTTCACCCGGCGGCGGGCGGACCATGCTACCGCTGTATGTTCCCCACCCCACCAGAACCTGGTCTCGTGCCGAGCTGCGCGGAAGGCGGTGTCCTTGGTGTGCTTCCGGGGATTATCGGCTCGCTCCAGGCCACTGAGACGATCAAACTGATCATAGGAAAAGGCGAGCCTCTCATCGGAAAAATGGTGCACGTGGATACGATGACGATGCGCTTCCGAGAATTTAAGCTGCGAAAAGATCCCGAATGCCCAGTGTGCGGAGAGACCCCTTCAATTACTGAGCCAATAGATTACGAAGCATTCTGCGGAATGCCTGAGCCCCCACCAGTCGTAGAAGAAATTTCTGTCCAAGAGCTAAAAGCTCTGCGGGATGCGAAAATACCGCACACATTATTAGATGTGCGCGGGAAAGATGAAATCACGATTTGTGAAATCGCAGGAAGCCTCAAATTACCACTACCGGAACTTAGCGATAGAATCGATGAAATCCCAAAAAGCCCTCGTGTAGTTATTCACTGCAAGGGCGGCGTCCGCAGTGCGCAGGCGGCGGAAGTGCTTCTAGAAAACGGCTTCAAAGAAGTCGCGAGCGTCGCAGGTGGGATCAACGCATGGTCCGAAGAGATCGATTCCGAAGTAGCGCTTTATTGATCTATCTTCCCCAAAAGAAGATCACAAGCGCAAGCAAAGCCAATCCTAACACAACAGCAAAGAAAACCTTCCATGCACTAATCGGGTATTTTCCTGCGACCTTGCCGGTATAGCCGTTCACAACGCTACGAAACATCTTACCTCGATATTGGTAGAGGACGATCCACACGGGCACGAGAACGTGTTTGAATGTTTCCCCGGAATAGATCGGATTGATTCGAAGGTTACGATAGGTATCGCCAGGAATATCCTGTGCAGCGAGATTTCTTAATACTGCCTGCATCGCTTCGCGGGATTTTTTTGCACCATCCAGCAGTGGCATACTGTAGTGCTCAACCTCCCAACCGGAAACATAAACGGTATCGTAAGGTACGAGCTTATCACCTGTGGGAAATGGCTCTATCTTGGTGAGAATTTCTTCCTGAATGATCTCAGTGGCAGGAACGAGGACATCGTCAAAATTAAAGCGGACTTCCCCACGAGCCGCGCGCCAACGCGTTTGGCGAACGCGCTGGCTCTCGCCATTTGGTCCGCGACGAGTGACATAGTAATAGGTGCCTGAATCAGCGTGCCAAGGGCAGGTAGCAAATGCATCGAACGTCCAATAGGGAACGTAGACGCCGCGCATTCGATCGATGAGATTCTTGCTCTTCAAATCACCCGGTGCCCAGAATCGGCTACCAGCCCAGCGCTTAAGCTTGATGTAGGCTTGATTCTTATCCAGCGCTTTGGGGAGAAGACTTTCCGGGCGGATCACCGACCCGAGGGCGTCGTAGGCAATCACCTCAGGAGACCCGCAGAATTGGCAGCGATCGGCGACGCGCGCGACGGAGCGGAGCGATTCAGCGTCACAGCTCTGGCAGTGAACCTTTCGCTCGCCAGCCTCGACGCCCTTAGTGGCTTCCTCGATCGTTCGCAGAGCCTCGTGGAGATCATGCTCTTTAATTACGCCCTCTTCATCCACAACAGCATCCCGCTGATCGAGCACGTGGTCGCAGTATGGGCAGACGAGCGCCTGGTCACGAGGGTTCCACTCAGCCTTACCACCACAATGGGGGCAGGCACGCGAATTGAGCGCCTCCACATGGCGACGCGCTTCTTCGGGAAGCCGCACTTCATGTGGAAGGGGCGGTGGGGTGGCGGCGGCCATTTCAGCCATGCTGAATCTAACCTGCGAGGAACGCGTTGAGCGCTGCGCGGGTAATGCGGTATTGGCTACCGATCTTGCGGCCTTTGAGGTTTCCCGCTTCGAGCTCGATGATGACATCATCCGGCGAGACACCGAGAAGTTTAGCGCACGATTCGGGATCAAGGAGGTCTGGAATCCCGATGGCAGCGGCAGTCGCCGGCGCTGCCGGGCTGGAGGCTTGTGGAGTGGCTCCTCCAAATCCTTGCTGCCCCATCAATTGCTGCGCTACGGCAAACCCTACGGCGAGTTCGCTCGCCATTCCGGCTGCACCTGCGCCTCCTTCTCCTGGGTTTTCAAAGCCCTGCGCCATCTGGTATTTCACGTAATCGTTTAGGTCGCCGATCACGCTCATGCTAGACTTCTTATCGATCGCTTCTTCGACCTCTTTCGGGACGGAGATATTTTCAACGATGAAGCTCGAAATCTCGATGCCATATTTCGCCGCCATCACAGGATTAATCAGCGGAAGCAAGGCATCACCGAGTTCGGTGTATTTTGTGGCCGCATCGAGCACTGGGATATTCGCGCTGGCGAGCGAGTCCGAGAAAACGCTCACAATTCGGCTGCGCATAGTATCCGCAAATTCGTGAAGCTGAAAATTATGATCTGAGCCCGCGACCTCACGGATGAATACCTTTGGATCGACGACTTTAAAATCGTAAGTCCCGAAGGCGCGCGCACGGACAACACCGAAGTCTTTGTCCCGAAGCATGATCGGGTTGCTAGTGCCCCATTTATTTCCGGTAAAAAGCCGGGTGGTGACGTAATAAAGATCAGCCTTGAAAGGGCTCTCAAAACCATACTTCCAGCTCTTAAGTCGAGTAAGAACGGGGATGTTCTCTGTGGTAAGTGGATGCTTCCCCGGACCGAACGTATCGCCAAATTCTCCAAGGTAGAGAAACTGTCCCACCTGAGATTCGCGCACGATGAGCTGCGCTCCATTTTTGATCGCTTTGTCGTCGTCTGGGTAGCGCCAAACAATGGTGTCGCGGGTGTCATCGTTCCACTCGAGAATCTCGAGCAGCTCTCCTTTGATGAAATCAAGTAGTGCCATAGTGCTAGAGATTTAGCAGGCAGAGGAGGAGGAAGCTATGAGAAAACACGGCGATCATTCTACTCACCCCGATAGTGGCGCATAAATGGCGCAATAAGCGAAAATCGCGCCAAAAACACTTGAATTGCGCCAATAAATGGCGCAATATCGTTATATTATGGCGCAAAACGACCTGGAATCCTCAATAACCTCTCTCTTGAGTGGCGCGAAAACGCCGCTCAGCGTGAGTGATCTTGTCGAGCGTTTGGGCTCAGCCCCTCGTCGGAATGTTCAGCGTGCACTTGAGTCCCTAGTGAAAAGCGAAGGCATCATCCGCACGGGAAAAGCGCGGGGGACGCGTTATCACGTCGAGGTAGTGGCGCCTAGGGTACAAATGCCGAAGAGTGTCCCCTACCCTATTTTCTCCAGGCACTCTCAACCAGCAGTAGTACGCGACGAGCCAGATCCACCACTTCCAAGCCACACTCCTAGCTTACTTGAAACACACGCGCCTCTTAGTGAAGAGAGTAAGTATATCCGCGAGATCATTCGTGGCGAGATGGCCTTCCGCAAGCCTGTCGGCTATCGGCGGGAATTTCTCGATTCCTATGAGCCCAACGTAACCCGCTATCTCTCAGAATCACTTTCGGCCGAGCTACGCCACGCGGGACAATCTAATGATATGGCGAATCTACCGCCCGGCACCTATGCGCGTACGGTTCTTGATCGCCTACTGATAGATCTCTCATGGAACTCCAGCCGCTTGGAGGGAAACACGTATTCTCTACTCGAGACAGATCACCTGATTAATCAGAGGAAAAGCACGGATGGTTCGCGCTCTACAGAGGCGCAGATGATTTTGAATCACAAAGAAGCCATCGAATTCCTTGTCGAAGATCCGATGTCCCTTGGGTTCAACCGCTATACCTTTTTCAATCTGCACGCGATCCTTTCCCAAGGGCTCCTAAAGGGTAGCGGCGGCGAAGGCCGAATTCGCAATATCCCCGTGATGATTGGAGGGACGGTGTTTCACCCTGAAAACACCATACCTGTGGTCGAAGAGTGCTTTGTCACGATTTTAGAAAAGGCGGGGCAAATCAAAGATCCCCTCGAAGCCGTGCTCTTCATCATGGTGCATATCCCCTATCTTCAGCCGTTCGAAGACTGCAATAAACGCGTCTCCCGAATCGGGTGTAACCTACCATTGATTCAGAGCAATCTTGCTCCGTTTTCTTTCGCTAGTATTCCGAAGCGCGATTACACGGATGCGATTCTTGCGGTCTACGAGCTGAACGAAACATGCATTCTGAGCGATGTGTTTGCCTGGGCCTATAGGAAATCAGCGGCTCAATATGCGATCATTCGGGAAGAGATCGGCGAGCCCGATCCCGTGAGAGTGCGCTACCGCGAGGAGTTGAAGACCTGCGTTCGCGAAGTCGTGGTGGAGGGGCTGGATAAGCCTACCGCCGCGCGTGCTGTGCGCCGATGGGCAAAATTGGAAATCACAGCTTCACACCAAGAGCGTTTCATCGAGATGGCAGAAGCCCTCCTCATCTCATTGAGCGAGGGAAACATCGTGCGCATGCGCATCCGTAAATCAGAATTCGATGCCTGGTGGCCTACCTGGATTGCTAAAGTGTGATCACTTCAGCGATCACTACCGAAGATTGTGTCCAGCATCTGATCCTCGTCACTCTGCTGGCCACCACCAAACATACCATCGTCGTCATCATCTGAGCCACCTGAGCTGGGCTTGCTAAGCTGCTGCTTCATCTTCTCGGGATCCCAATTGACCCCCATGATGGATCCCATGAAAATTGCGCCACCGGTGCAAAAACCGAATGCGAGGATACTCATCAGCATCATTTCACCAAACCGCGGGCGAAATCGCGGATCGGGGTTTTTCCGCTGGTAGTAGTAAAGCACTGGGACAACAGCACAGATACTAACGATAAAAAAGGCGATGACGATGGTGCGCTCCATGGGAAAATCATCATACTCGCCCACTCGACTGACACAAGCGCTTGCACACAACGCCCTCGCGTAAGATGAGAGACGATGCCCGCAGCCCCCCGCCCCCCGAAGAAATTCGTCGCAGATCCCTTTGATTACCATGAAGAGATCGAGTTGGAGATCGAATCGCTGGCGAACCTCGGTCAAGGAGTCGGGCGCACTGCCGATGGGTGGGTCGTTTTTGTCCCCTTCACGATTCCTGGAGAACGCGTAAAAGCCCGAATTTTCCGGAATTACAAAGCGCACAGCGACGCAGATCTCATCGAGGTCCTCACGCCGGATCCTTCACGACAGGATCCCAAGTGCCCGCTCTTTGGCACCTGCGGAGGCTGCCAATATCAACACATTCCCTACGAGCGCCAGATCGCCTGGAAACGCTCCCAAGTGGAAGAGCTTCTCGTGCGACTCGCGGAAATTAAGCACCCAGTCGATCCCGTTGAGCCTTCCCCAATCGAGTATGCCTACCGCTCGAAAATCACTCCACATTTCCATAAACCGAAGGGAGGCAAGATCGACGCCATTGGCTTCTTGCGCGCTGGGACTCGCGGCCAAGTCATCGACGTGCCCCACTGTCCTATCGCATCCGATGCCATCAATGCAGCCCTCCCCGCGCAGCGGAAACAAGCTTTCGACGCCAGTGATCGCTTCAAAAATGGCGCCACCCTCCTCCTTCGTGACGCTGGAGGTAAGATCATTACCGGCCCCCGCGAAGTTGCGGAAGAAAAAGTCGGCGACCTCACCTTCCATTTCCTCGCTGGCGATTTTTTCCAAAACAACCCCGCGATCCTTCCCGCATTCACCGGACACGCCGCAGACGAAGCTGCCGCAAGCGGAAACAAATTTCTCATCGACGCCTATTGCGGCAGCGGGCTTTTCTGTCTCACTGCCGCTTCGCGCTTCGAATCTGTCGCAGGGATCGAGCTCAGTGAATCAAGCGCGGATTGGGCACGCCGAAATGCCACGACTAACAACATCACCAATGCGAGCTTCCACGCCGGTTCCGCCGAAGCCATCTTCGAAAAAGCCCCCTTTCCGGCCGAGGAGACGAGCGTCATCATTGATCCTCCGCGCAAAGGATGCAGCGAGGATTTCATAGAACAACTGGCCAAGTTCAAGCCCAATCGGGTCGTCTACGTGAGCTGTAATCCAGCGACCCAGATGCGGGATCTCGCACTCCTTCGCGCCCGTGGATTCGAGCTGAAACGTGTCCGCCCATTTGATCTGTTTCCCCAGACCCGCCACCTAGAGTGCGTCATCACGCTCGACTACATCGGCGATAAGGATTGACACACGCCCCGCAAAATCGCAGCATTTGCGAATGGAAATCGATGAAGACCTGGCGAGATTCCCAGCATCGATTGATGATGCCCTGCTCGCGCCCAATACGCCGGACGTCCCCGAGGCGCCCGAAGTGCAGGTTCGTCCGCGCTCCAGCGCACTGGACGCGAAAACAATTTCCCAATTCGTCCCTCCTACGAAAGCGGCAGCCGCAGCACCTCTCTATTTCCAATGCCCAGCGTGCCGCTCGACACTCTGTGTCCCTGCCGACAGGCTCAAAGCCGCCTCGACCGCCCCTTGTGGTCACTGCTCCACAATGATCACGCCACCAGCGATCATTGCTCCTGAGGAGGAATCAGAAGAAAATCTGCAAAAAAGACGCTTTGTAAGCGGCGGCCTACTATCTCCAAAATAGTAATCACGAAGGATAGCGCCCCGAACGCGGGCCATTCATCCATGCCCAAGCGCTTTCCACCATCGCACGCGGCTCGGTATGCCTTGCCGTCCAGCCAAGCACTTCCTTCACCAGCTCGGGCTTTGCGATAAGCTCGGACGGGTCGCCTGCGCGCCGCTCGCCATAGACCACTGGGACGGTTTTACCCGTCACTTCCTCTGCGAGTTCGATAATCTGCTTCACAGAAACTCCTGTCCCCGTACCGACGTTTACGCCCACGGTCTCGCCTCCATCGCGGAGGTATCCAAGAGCCGAAATATGAGCAGATGCAAGATCTTCTACATGGATGTAATCGCGCACACACGTGCCATCGGGCGTGTCCCAATCGGTGCCAAAAACGGTGATGTTTTCCCGCTCCCCTTTGATCGCCATGAGCACGAGAGGGATAATGTGGCTTTCTGGATCGTGGTCTTCACCGATCAATCCATCACTCGCACAACCGCTAGCATTGAAATAGCGCAGGAACACGGCCTGAATCCCGTAGGCTTTGCCACAGTCTCGAATGATTCGCTCAAGCATGTATTTACTCCAGCCGTAAGGATTCACAGGGCTCTGCGGATGGTTCTCATCGAGCGGCAGATACTGCGGATCGCCATAGGTCGCACATGTCGATGAAAGGATGAATTTCTTCACCTCATGGCGGCGCATCGCCTCGAGAATCACGAGCGGCTTTGCTGTATTATTCTCGTAATATTTGATCGGCTCTTCTACGGACTCGCCTACATAGCAATAGGCAGCAAAATGCAGTACCGCTCCAAAATTATATTTCTTGAATACCGTTTCCACGAAATCGGCGTCCCCCATATCTCCCTCTACGAATTCCACGCCAGGCGACACCTCGAGCGCCTCCTGGTGGCCATAAACGAGGTTATCCAAAACGACGACCTTCTCTCCAGCAGCCACCAACGCTCTTACCGTGTGGCTTCCAATGTAGCCAGCACCACCCGTCACAAGAACGGCTTTTTTCTCAGAATCATGGGAGTTATCGCTCATATCGCGCATTCTTTAGCAGAAAACCACCCTCCGTGCACCTGGAAGTCTTGCCAAAGCTTACCCATCCTCTAGGCTCGCCAACACTATGGCAGAACCAGTAAAACTCGGAATCGTCGGGCTCGGCAACATGGGCCGCGCCCACCGTCAAAACATCCTCGACGGCAAAGTAACCGGCCTCACCGTCGCCGCCGTCTGCGACCGCGCCGAAGCACTTCCTGAAATCCGCGAAGGAGAAGCTCAATTCACCGACGCCTCGGAGATGATCAAATCGGGCAAAATCGATGCCATCCACATCTGCACCCCGCACTTCCTCCACTCCCCACTCGGCATCGAAGCCCTCGAAGCAGGGCTCCACGTCATGGTCGAGAAGCCCCTCGGCGTCCACGTAGCCGATTGCCAGCGCCTCATCGACGCATACGAAAAAACCGGCGGGAAAGACGGCACGCTCACCTTCGCCGCGATGTTTAATCAGCGGACGAATCCACTCTACAAAAAGCTCAAAGACCTCATCGACTCCGGAGAGACCGGCGAAGTCCGCCGCATCATCTGGCAAGTCACCGACTGGTTCCGCACCGAATACTACTACGCCTCCGGCGGATGGCGCGCGACCTGGAAAGGCGAAGGCGGCGGCGTTCTTCTCAATCAATGCCCCCACAATCTCGATCTCTTCCAGTGGCTCTTCGGCATGCCCGATCAGATCACCGGCTTCGCCTCCTTCGGTCGCTACCACCAAATTGAAGTCGAAGACGACGTCACCGCCTACATGCGCTGGAAAGACGGAAAAAACGCCCTCCTCGTCACCTCCACCGGTGAAGCACCCGGCGTAAACCGCCTCGAAGTCACCTGCGAACGCGGCCTCATCATCCTCGAAGGCGGTAAGCTCACCTTCCGGAGAAACCGCACCGAGACCTCCGAATACTCAGACAAGACCGACCTCGCCTTCGGCATGCCCGAGACATGGGACGTCGAAGTCCCCGTGGAAGAAGGAGCCGGCGGCCAGCACGTCGAAATCCTACAGAATTTCACCGACGCAATCCTCCACGGAGCCGAACTCATCAGCCCCGCAATCGATGGCATCCACTCAATCCACCTAGCCAATGCCGTGATCGCCTCCGCATGGAAAGACGGGGAAACGCTCAACCTCCCCATCGACGCCGACGCCTACGAAAAAGAACTCATCCACAAAGGTGAGACCTCCACCTTCAAAAAGCGCGAAATCGATCCCAATAAAAAGACCACCGCCGCAGACTTCTCCAAGTCGTTCCGCTAACTCCCCTTTTTCACTTTTTTAAACAACCTTCTTTCATGCAACTCACCGGAATTTCCGACGAAGCAGGCGCCGATATCGACGTCCAAATCAAAGCCCACAAAGAACTCGGCTGGGACACCATCGAATCACGAATGATTCAAGTCGGCGATGAAAAAGGCCCCTTCCACGACATCAGTGAAGCCGCCTTTGAGACCGCCGCCGGCAAACTCAAAGATGCCGAAATCGGCGTCTGCGCCGTAGGCTCCACCATCGCCAATTGGGGACACTCCATCAAAGACGACTTCTCCATCACCGAAGAAGAAATCGCCCGCTGCATCCCACGAATGCAAACCGTCGGCGCAAAATTCGTCCGCATCATGTCCTACGCCATCCTCGAAGAAGGTAAGGAAAACGACCTCGCAGACCAAATGAAAGACGAGCGCTTCCGCCGCCTCCGTGAAATCAAAGCACGCTTCGACGACGCAGGAATCACCATCGTCCACGAAAACTGCATGAACTACGGAGGCATGAGCATCCAGCACGCGCTGGAAACCCTCGAAGCAGTCCCCGGAATGAAGTGGGTATTCGATACCGCCAATCCCGCCTTCAACGCCGATCGCTCCAAGCCAAAGCCCTACCCACGCCAAGACGCCTGGGAGTTTTACCAAGCAGTGAAGCCCCACATCGCCCACGTCCACATCAAGGACTGCACCTGGGACACCGCCGCCCACGCCGAGACCTACACCCTCCCCGGAGAAGGCCAAGGCCACGTAAAAAAAATCCTAGCCGATCTAAAAAAAGATAACTACACCGGCCACATCTCCATCGAGCCCCACATGGCAGTCGTCTTCCACGACACCGGAGATGATACCCGCGACCCCGCCGAGATCGCCAAGCAGTGCTACGATAGTTACACAACTTATGGTCGTGCGATGAACGCGCTCATTTAGTCCCGCCTCGAGACGGGAATATTCAAATCAACATGCAGCCCTACCTCCGCCCAAATTTCCGATCAATCTCCTGATACGAAATCTGCACCAAAGTAGGCCGCCCTTTCGGATTACAGTAGGGCATCTCACACTCCAGCAGATCCTCCACGAGCTGCTCAATCTCGGACTCGCTGAGCGAATCTCGCTGCCGCACCGCAATTCGGCACACCGCACCGGCCACCAGGTCGGTGCGGAGCCGTTGCGAAGTTACCCCATCGCTGGCTAACTTCAGCTCGCGCACAATTGCATCCGCAATCGCCATTGGATCGCGGTCGCTGAGAAAAGCGGGAAGACAATCGATCTTCACCGCGTTCGCACCAAATTCCTCGATCCCGATCCCCGCCTTCGAAAGCGTCTCGCGATTCTGGCGCACCAGCGCGAAATCCTTCGGCGGCAGCTCCAACGTCACCGGCACGAGAAGCGGCTGCGCATCAGTAGTGCCATTTTTTAAATCGCTCTGCACCCGCTCGAAAAGCACCCGCTCGTGCGCCGCACGCTGATCAAGCAGCACCAGCCCCTCATCCGAGCGCAACAGAATCGTCCCCTTCCCCAGCACCCCAATCGTCTCAAAAACAGGTTTTACCGGCTCAGGAATCGTTGCAGGAAGATCCGGCATCGGCTCCACAGGAATGACTTCTTTCGCAAATTCCCGCTGCGGCTCGACAAAGGGATCCGCTGCCGGAACCCTCGGCTTCTCAACGGGTGCCTGCACCGGCCGCTCAACCTTTGGCAATTCCGGCACCACTTCCACCACGCGCTCCTCGTGCGGTCGAAGCTGCGAAGTCGTATGCGCTTGCAGCGCAGCCGTCACCGCCTCGGCCACCATGTCCCGCACTTTGTTGCCATGCCGGAACCGCACCTCGCGTTTTGCCGGGTGCACGTTCACATCGACCTCCGCAGGTGGCACCGTGAGGAAAAGATACGTCACCGGATACTGCCCCTTCGGCAGAGCCCCACGATAGCCCTCCCGTAATCCGTAAGTCACTTGAGCGTTATCAATCGGGCGCCGGTTCATGAAAACCAGCTGTCCGACTTTTCCAGAACGCGTGAGCCCCGGTCCCGAAATCAACCCTGCTACCGAATATCCATCCCCACCATTGAGCTCGATCGGGATCAATCCGCTGGCCAGCGCCGCACCCGCGAGTCCCCTCACTCGCTCCAAGCGATCCTTCGCCGGAGCAAGCTGGAAGCACACCCGATCATTATGCACCAGCGTAAATGCCACCTCCGGATATGCCGCCGCATGCAATCGCACCTGATGCTCCACATGGCCAAATTCCGTCGATTCCGTCCTCAAAAATTTCCTCCGCGCCGGGACATTGTAAAAAAGATCACGCACCTCGATCTGTGTCCCCGGCGGCTCGCCCGAATCTCCCACGGAAACCACCACTCCCCCATCCACCACCACCGCCGTGCCCGCATCCGCCCCCCTCTCCCGCGTCACCAAGGAAAATCTTCCTACACTCGCAATACTCGGCAGCGCCTCTCCTCGAAACCCCAAGGTGTAAATCGACTCCAAGTCATCTGATGAACGAAGCTTACTCGTCGCATGTCGCTCGAGCGCCATCTCCGCATCCGCGCGTCCCATTCCCGAACCATCATCCACCACCCGAATGAGCGCACTCCCCCCCTTCCTCACAACGACCTCCACTTTTCTCGCCCCCGCATCAATAGCATTCTCTACCAACTCCTTCACCACCGATGCCGGCCGCTCCACGACCTCTCCCGCAGCCACCTGACTCGCCAGAATATCGGGTAAAACTTGCACCCGCGCGGGTTCTTGGTTGGCTACAGCGTCGATACGATTCTTTACGTTTAGTTAATATTTAATAGTCGTGGAGTTTTTTAATCGACTTTACGACAAAAAAAGACAATTATCAGCAATCTCGTTCCTATTATAATAGTTCGGACGGTGTCCCTTCCACATCTCCAACGACCATCCCCATGATTACGGTAACTGACAGCGCCGTCAAACACCTCAAGCACCTTCTCACCGAGAAGGACGCTACCCCCGCGCAAGGATTAAGGCTTTTCGTCCAAAAAGGCGGATGCGCCGGCCACCAGTACGCGATGGCCGTCCGCGATCCCGAGCCCGATGACACCGTGATCGAGCGCGAAGGAGTAAAAGTCTTTATCGAAGCCGAAAGCCTTCCATTTCTGGACGGATCTGAAGTCGATTACGAGAACTCTTTAAACGATTCCGGCTTCAAAATAATCAACCCTAACGCCGCTCGCAGCTGCGGCTGCGGCACTTCATTCGAGCCAACCACCACCGACGAGCCCCCGACCTACGATTCTTCACTGGACGGAACAGTTTGCGGCTCTACGGAAGACTAAGCACACCCACCCTTCCAACCCCTCCACCTCAACTTGCGCTCAAACCTCCATGTCGAATTCATGAGAAGCCCCGGCAGCTTCTCAAGTGGCGGGCGTGCCGTAGTAGCGAAGCGCACCGACGCATCTCTCTTCTGGTGGACCATCCTAATCACCCTCCTCCTCGGGATCACCACTCTCTCGTGGTTTTTCAGCATCTACATCTTCGCCCACCCGGAGAAGCCGCTGAACTACTCCATTCTCACCAAGCTCGAAAAACTAGAGCCTCCCAAGCAGTTTTCTGCACTAAACGTCCCCTCAGGCCCATTCCTCACGCCCAAGGCCGCCTACGCCAAATATTTCGGCCTCACCGAGCCCCTCCTAGACATTGATAATAGCCGCCTGAAGCGCCGCTACATCCAGAACTACGAGACCGACACCCCCACCTACCTCCGGGGCACATACCGAATCTACCAGGTGCGGAAACTCACTAAAGACGACGTATTCTCCTCAGGGCTCATCGTTCGCGCACGCGCTCACGACTACCCCACAGTCGTCGCAGAATTCCTTTTCCCCACCAAATCTGCACTGGATGCAGATCAGCAGAAAATCTTCACCGTTGGCGATGATCTTCAGCTCAATCGAAACAGCACCTTCGCCTCCCTTCTTCACGTAGAGAAACTTCCCGAAGACAACCTCTGCTTCACCCTCGTCCCCCTCGCCTACGGCACCTTCGAAGTACCCGGAACCGGCCAACTCTCGCTTGCCCCACCCGCGGAACTGAATCTCGCCGGCACCTGGCCGATCACCGACGAAGCAGTCGGCACAGGATTACCCACCCCTGAAGTGGCGCGCTCCGCCCCCAGAGAATAGAGAAAACCGCTCATCGAACCTCCGATTCCACATGCCCATTCCACCAAAACGTTCCGGCCCACCAAGGCGCCTCGTTGGCGATGATGAGTCCGCCGCCATTCCCGTAAATCTCAATACCGCGAAGCCACAGCGACGTCCATCCTCCTCGGAAGGAGGAGGACTCGCCCGCATTCCCTCTCCAACGAAGAGCCCCGCTGCAGCAGCCGCTGCCCCTCAGCCAAACGTCTGGATAATCGCCGAAACAACCATAAACTGCCCCCACTGCGGCAGCGGCAATTTTCAACTCCGAAAGGGAGACACAAATGCCCTCGTCTGCGATCAATGCACCCGCATCGAATGGTTTGTGGGCGAGCCCCAATTCGGACCGCCACCGCCAGAGAAAATCCCAAAGCCGCGCTAACGCCAGCGAGTAGCCGCCACCCTATGCGGGAGCGCTTTCATTCCCCGGAATCCCGGAAAAGCGCCCAGCATTCCAAAAAACCTCCCGCAAAATCTTGCGGGCGCTTTTCTACCCAATCGCTGATTACAGCGATTGGAAAAAACGCACCCGTCTCCACTTCGCTACAAGGATAGCGAAGCTTCACTTTTTTCCCGACACTCGCCCGGTACAACTGGACGTGCTCCTGTCCGGTCGATTCACTCGGAGGCAGTTTCCCAATCCCGGTCAATTCGACACCCGTAAGCCCGAGTTCCTCCTCAAGCTCTCGCTCCGCCGCCGCTCCATAATCCTCGCCACTATCCAAGTGCCCCGCAGCACTACTATCCCACACCCCGGGATGGATATCCTTGAGCTGAGAGCGCTTCTGAAGAAACAACTCTCCTGCAGGATTGAAAACGAAGAGGTGAACCGCCCGATGGATCAATCCCTGCGCGTGCACCTCTCCTCGCGTCGCCTGCCCCGTCACCTCATCGGCCATATCCACGACATCGAAAACCTCTTCTGAATCTTGCGGCAGCGCCTTCAGCGGATTCTCATCATATTGATTCGTCACCGAAATCCAATCTTCAAGCGTCAGCTCTTCAGCACGCGCTGTAGGCGAAATATCAAGCGGTGCCGGCGGCGGCGGGAGAAGCTTACGAAGCTGCTTACGCCGCTGGCCGAAGCCCATTTTCACCAGCCTCCGGAATAGCATTTCATCAAAAACGGGCAACTCCCCAGGCGTCCGCTTTTCCAGAATAAGCACATCAGAATCCACTGCCGGGCGCGGAAAGAAGCACCCCGGCGGAACAGTCTTCGAACGCTTCGGCCGCCAACCACTCTGCACATAAAGTGTAAGCACACCATAATCCTTGGTGCGAGGCACCGCCCGAAGCCGATCTCCCACCTCTTTTTGAAGCATAAATACCGCGCGTTCAGCTGGTGACGGAGAGTCGAGAAACGTCTTCATAATCGCCCCTGCCGATGAATACGGCAAGTTTCCAATCACTTTCACCGGAGCCTCCGCAAAGAGCGGACGCACATCGTGCTGCACGGCATCGCACTCCACCACCTCCACACTCGGATCGTCCGCATACTTCCGGCGCAAGCGCGATGCCAGCCGCGTGTCCATTTCCAAGAGAAGGAGTTTGTGGCACTTGCCCACGATATGCTCAGTCAGTGCACCGAGCCCCGGTCCGATCTCAACCACCGTGTCCTCCTTCCGAATATCAAGCAGATCAACAATCCCCGAAGAAACAGCGGCATCGGAAAGGAAGTTTTGCCCCATACGGCGGCTTGGCAATACGCCGATAGCATCAAGGGCTTCGCGGACTTCGGTGGGGGTCATAGATTGATTTCATAGCGCGCTCCCCCGCTTGCCGCCACACCAGATCCGGGGGATCTTACCGCAATGCTCACCCTGGCCACCAAAATCACAATCGGGCGAATCCTCCTAGTGCCCATTTTTGTGATTTGCGCACTCTACTATGGGAAGAGCCTACGCGAAGGCGCACCGGACGCCGCCTGGCGCTGGGCCGCCGTTGCCATATTCACCCTCGCCGCAGTCTCCGATGGGATCGATGGCTACATCGCTCGGAAATACAATCAGGATTCCCGACTCGGCCAGCTACTCGATCCAATTGCAGACAAATCACTCATCCTCGCCGCGCTTATCACCCTGAGCGCGGTGAACTGGCCCGGCGGTTTCCCCCTGTGGTTCCCCGTCATCGTCATCGCCCGCGATATTATCACCATCTCCGGCACATTTATTGTGAACCACCTTGCCGGACACGTCGAAGTCGTACCGCACTGGAGCGGAAAAGCCGCCACCGTCTCAATGTTCTTCGCCATCGGCTGGCCACTCCTCGGAGGAGCCGCCCTCACGGGGATACCAGTCGAAGTCCCCTCGATTATCGTCGGACTCCTCGTCGTCGGCTCCGGTGCATTTTACGCCTACCAGGGATTTCTCCAGGTCGACGCCGCCGACGATAAGAAATAGTCTTCAGTCTTCCCCCTTTCGCCACGCACGATTCCGCGCTAAGCCTTCCCGTCCCATGCCTACCGTCGCTCTCGTCGGCCGACCCAACGTCGGTAAATCAGCCCTTTTCAACCGCCTTGCCGGTCGTCGGATCTCTATCGTCCACGACCAGCCCGGCGTCACCCGTGATCGTATCACCGCGACCTGCGAAAAAGGCCCCTTCCCTTTCGATCTCATCGACACCGGAGGCATCGGCGGCGGCGCCGATGAATCATTCTCCCAAGAAGTCGAGACCGAAGTCGCCATCGCCAGGGAAACCGCCGACATCATCTTGTTCGTCATGGACGGGCGCGAAGGATTACACCCCGTCGATGAAGAGCTTGCCCGGAAGCTAAGACGAGGCACCACCGCCGTAATCCCAGTCGTCAATAAGCTCGACCACCTGGAGCTCGAAAATCACGAAGCCGAGTTCTCCCGCCTCGGCTTCGAAGAATCCCCCGCCGCCGTGAGCGCCGCCCACGGCGTGGGTATGGAGCGCCTACTCGATCGCATCATCGATAAATTTACTGAGCTCGGCGTCGATGCCGAAGCCCTCGCCACCGCCCGCGAGCATCCCGATGGCATGGCCGCAATGCGCATCGCCATCGTCGGCAAGCCCAACGCAGGAAAATCCTCCCTGATCAATGCGATCATGAAGGATCAGCGCACCATCGTAAGCGACGTCGCCGGCACCACCCGCGACGCCGTAGACATCCCCTACTCCCGAGGCGACCGGGACTACGTCCTCATCGACACCGCCGGTATCCGCACGAAAAACCAACGCGATAGCACCGTGGAAGTCTTCTCCGCCATGCGCACCGAGAAGAGCATCCACCGCGCCCACATGTGCGTCCTCGTCATCGACGCCGCCCGAGGCATCTCTGCCCAGGACCGTAAGATCGCCCGTATCATCCTCGCCGCCGGCAAACCCTGCGTCGTCGTGATGAATAAATTCGACCTCTACCACCCCGAGGATAAATTCCGCGAGCGCCTGGAAATGCTCACCAAAGACACTGCCCAGGATCTATTCTTTCTTCATTACGCCCCGCAGATCGCCGTCTCGGCAAAAGATCGCGAATTCATCAACCAAGTATTCAAAGGGATCGAAAGAGTTCGTAAGGCAGCAGTAAACGCACCCACCACCGCGTTCCTCAATACGATGCTCGAAGACGCCATGCGCGCCTACCCCCCGCCCGCCCGGAAAAGCGGCCACCACCTCAAGCTCTACTACGCGACCCTCGCGAAGAAAGAAGTGCCCACCCCAATGCCGGTCCCCCGCTTCGTTCTCTTCGTGAACAAGCGACTCTACCTATCCCAGAACTACAAAAAGTACCTGGAAAACGAGATCCGCAAAGTCTCCCCCTTCACCGGCCTTCCAATTATCTTCGACGTCCGCGAAAAGAAAAAGAAGGACGCCAAGCAAGGTAAGACCTCGATTCCTCCTGAATTGCTCGCCGAAGGCTAGAGCACCGCCTCACACGCGCTCTCTCCCACCCTCACGATCCACGCCGAATCCCGCTTCAGGGCGGCCACACCCATGGCGCCCTCAAGCGCCGCGTAGATAAGCAACGCCTTCTCGGGCGAGCCACCTCTCCCCATCGCTTCCTCAAGCCAAATGAGGTTCGCATCTACGAAATCCGCATCAACGCAGTCTCTCCGGCCGTCGTCGTCAACGCTTTCCACCCAATCGGTCGCGTCGGCCAGCCCTCAGACATCCCCCCTCCATCGATCTCCTCCTCAGCAACGACACGGCATGGGTCACCGGCGCTATCTGGGACATCGATGGCGGCGTCACCCCAGGTCGTAACTAATAGAACTTCCGATACATAAAAGAAAAGATCTCGAAAAACCTCCTAAGCTCGGAGAACTCCAACCCAAGGCCACTAAAGCCTTCTGAAACTACGATCAGGCAGCCCTCGCAGACAAGGCCATCCCGAAAAAATACAAGGAGCGTATGGCCATCGCCGTCGCTCTCCGCACCATCACAGAATTTATCCTCGGGCGGTTTTTTTTCTTTCTATCGAGTCGAGGTCGACACGCGTAAAAATTGTCGCGTAATCGGAGCCGGGAGCAATAGCACTCCTTCAGCAGCAGAAGACCACTCGCCCTCGACGAGTGTCCAGCCGACAAGATCCGTCGACATCTCAAGCTGATGGATCTGCGCCGGGGCACCCTCATATGTTACCGATTCGAAATCGTTGAATTCCACGATATTGACCGAACTGATTTCAGACGAAAATTCATCTGCGCCACGATCGATGGTTCCCGCGACGCGCGCTTGCCCGTGGATATCAACAGTCCCGGGATCAATCCCAATCGCCGATCCGGTTTCCACTGCGGGAGAAGTAGCTGGAATATGGAGATCCGCCGCGAGGAGCGGGTCATCGCCAAGCGGCCACTATTTTCACTGGCGAGCTCGACGCCCGCATTATTTTCGTAGGATCGGCAGCGCTGGATAATAATATCCTTTCCACCATCGACGTAGATACCCGCAGCGCTGAGATCAAAGCTGCCGTCGGTATTCCGGTAGCCTGGGTTTCCAGTAGTATCTATTCTGGTAACTTCACAGTCCTCGATGAGCCCGTTACGCGCCTGATCGAATGCCTCCGGGGAGTTGCCCTCAAAACCAATCACATCGATCCCGATATTGTTGCAATCGCGGACGCTGCACCCGCGGACGGTAAAGCCATCGACATTACCGTTGATCACAAGCGCTTCTGAAGTGCCCAGCCTGAGATCGGAGACGATGCAGTCTTGGATCAGTAAGTCGGTCACCGCATGCGACTGGTCGAGACCTCGTCCATAAGCGGCGATCCCGTGGGCGTCCGATCCAAGCCCCTCGCCCTCGTGAGGAAGCCCGTCGTCGTAGGTTTGTTCGATTTCGCGGATCGTGAGATTTGCCAGCGTGATTCCAGTGCTTCCCCCCGAAGATGTCGCTTCCACGAGCACACCAACAGGAACGCGGTCTTGAAGATTGGTTTTAAAATTTTGGATAGTGAGGCCTTTTACAGTCACGTGAGATACATCCCTAAGCGTCACGAGTGCGTCCAAACCACCGCTTGATGACACAGTGAGCGCACCACCATCGATAATGGGAGTTTCACCCGGATAATTCCGCAAGACGAGTGCGGAGCCAGCCGTGCCTCCCGCCAAGAAAGCAATCCTCTCGCCCGGGTAAACACCGTCCCTCAAAAAGATGGTATCCCCCGCCCCAGATTGGCTGAGCGCGAAGCCGACCGTTTTCCACGGTGAACCGAGAGATCCTAAAAAAGAATCCGATCCTGTCGGTGAGACAAAAAAATCCGCAGCGGGCGATGACAGAAGGCTGAACGAAAAAACTGAAAAAATCAACAATCTCATGGCCTACACCCTACCTAAAAAATAGAGATCCGCCCTGCCGAATAATTCGACTCAAATCAAAAAGTAGCCGGCTCAGGCTCTTCCTGCTCAACCGCCACAGCTTCAAGAATTTCGTCCTCTTCAAGCGGACGAAAGCGATGAGATGAAAACCCGTGCTCTATCCCCCGCTTATTGATCTTCCCCGTGATTTCCTTGAGGTGGACGGCGCACGTCTCAGTCTTATCCCAATTCTGCCCGGGCGTGATATCGCGGACGGTATAAATCAACCCCTCAAAAGGCAACGCGCTATGAAAGTCGGCAACGCCATGAGGAAACGCGTCATCGACGCAGACTACTTTTTCACCAATTTCGAACATCCGCACCTCTTAGATAACTCTAAAGAGAAAATCAAGAGGCAGCTTTTATTTGGGCTATATTCGGCTTTCGCAAAAGCTCACAATCCAGCTGAAACAAGCTGGCAGCGTGGTTTCAGTGCAAATCTGAGTGTACAGATTTCGTCCCCAACCTGTGCATTCGGGATCGAGGCGCTACACCAATTTTCTGAATAGGGGTAGCGTCGCCACGAGGTGGGCTGAGGCAAGGCCGGTTCCGGGGTGCTGAGGCATCAAATCGCGATGTCATGTGTGTCGATTTGTCCGCCGAACCGCCTCCGGCAGGCGGATTCAAGCGCTGTCCTCGTCGCTCGTTCCTCGCTCCTGCGGGATCGCTTGAGTCCACCTGCCTCCAGCGAGAGAGGTTTGGAAGCGCTTCGGGAGGATCTTCCCTCAGCGGTCAGGCGAACAAGTGAATCACGTTGCGAAACCCGAATTGAGCC
>CALAIY010000059.1 GCA_937922595.1 uncultured Verrucomicrobiales bacterium
CAAGGCTTGATCACCATACAACCGCGCACATCCTGTGCATTCTCCGCCAAATCAGCGGCACGCACCACTTGCTGATACCATTCTGGGAAATCCTCCGCCCGAGCGGGCGAAACCGCGTTTTTTTGTTGCTTGGCCATATGCAGCACTCTTTAGCGCATAGCGAGCCGACGCGCAGGGAGAAATGTGCTGAGCCTATGGCAAACGCGATTTTTAAGGAGGCAAAACCACACGCCGTCGACGCGACGGATCAACAGCAGGCTTCGGAAGCTTCGCCACCGTCTCCTTGAGTGACAAATAAGTGCTTTCGTAATCGCTCACGTTTTCCCCAGCCGCCTTAAGCAGCCGGATATATCGATCCAAATATTCTTCTGAAGGTGCAAGAAGATAACGCATTACCAGCAATTGCTCTTGTGTCGCCTTCCCCTCAGCTATCAACATCTCATTCACAATTGGCAAAACCCTTTCTATCTGACCGACACTTTCGAGCGTCTGCGCATGAATCCGCCCCATTCCATCTTCCTCTATCAGCTTTGCCCTTCTCGTTTTTTGATTCTGGAACACGAAAAACGCGAGAATAGTCGCGACCAAAGCACCGAGACAAAACACCGGCACCTGATCAACCCAACGCCGATTACGCCTCATCCGCGTCCCTCAGCGTCTCCTCACTCTCCTGCATCTCAAGTGCCAGCGGCACCTTTCGCCAATCGCGAATCGTAAATTCAGCCGCATTGAAAATCCACACAATGCACTTCTTACGGCTCGCATACCCAGGATCAACGACACTCTTTCGAAGCACCCGTGTGCGAGGGACATTGCGACCATCAGTAGAAGAAGACTGGATATCTACCAACACCCGAAGCTCATGCGCCAACTGATCAGCGAAACTCGTACCCGTATTTTTCCCAGCAGTCGCGGTAGCATCCCCCAGAATCAACACTGGCGCCTTCGAGCTACTCTGAATCAAGCTCCCATTTCGGCGCACCGCGCGAGCAGGCACCGTTTCCGCAGGACCACCCAAAGACGAATCAAGACCCACCGTAGTCTCAGTTCCCGAAATCCCGGAAACCTTTATTCCATCATTAAGCCAACCCCCAGTGCGGGCGACCTCAGCCACCGTCGCCGCGATTTGTTGCGCAGCTTTCGGAGAAATCATCGCACCAGATTTCGGAAAGCTCCGCCCCTTCTTCGAAAGCCGGTTTTCACGCAAAATTTCAGTAGGATCGACCACGCTCACACCACGAGCCCTGAGATTAGCATTCGCCGCCTTATAATCACCACCAAGAGTCGCTGCTTTTTTTCTCCCCGGCTTCCAGCTAGAAGAAAGGTAATCCGCATAAATAAGCGACTTCGGCGGAACGGGAATAACGATCAGCTGAACCCCACTCTTTTTCAGCGCGCGCGCATAATCCGCGACCGCATCAATCGCCCCAGGATTACTCGCCGCACTACCGCGCGAAACACGCTTGAGCTCAGTCGAAGAAAAGCGCCAATCATCACGCCCAACACCATTGGAGCCAGAAGCAGCCTGGCGAAACTGCTCCTCCAGCGACGCACTCTTATCGATTTCACGACGCGGTGCCGGTGCCGTTGCATCAGGCAGATCCGCCACCTCCTCAATCTCGACAATCGCCTCCTCCTCCGCAGCCTTTTTACTCCGGAAAAGGCTGAAAAAACCTCCCTTTTTCGCAGGAGCCTCCACCGCAGGCTCCTCCACAATAGCAGCCGCGACCGATCCCTCCGCATCGGGATCGATCTCAGGCTTGGTAGACTGGCACGCAGCAAGCGCGCCCACGAGGCAGATAGGAAAGAGGCGCTTCATCGGTAGGGGTTACTAGACGCGCTAGACCGGCCTAGGCTTAGCCCAGCTTTTGATTCCACTCAGTAATGCGATCCGCCTTCTCCTCGAAAAGAGCATCCGTAGAATCGTGCACCGCAATGGAAAGAATCTGATCCCCACCTTCAATCGAATCAACAACATCCTGACCTTCCGTCACTTCACCAAAAACCGTGTGGCGATGATCAAGATGCGGAGTAGGCCCATGAGTAATGAAAAACTGTGAACCATTCGTATTCGGCCCCGCATTTGCCATCGAAAGAATCCCCGGCTTCTCATGCTTGAGCGTCGCCCGGAACTCATCCTCGAATTTGTAGCCAGGACCACCAGATCCAGTCCCCGTAGGATCGCCGCCCTGAATCATGAAATTCGGAATTACGCGGTGGAAAAGAATGCCATCATAATAGCCTTTAGCCGCAAGATTAAGAAAATTCGCCGCTGTCACGGGAACCTGCGAAGAAAAGATGTTCAGTTTGATTGCGCCCTTATCGGTCGTGATCGTGATCTTATTGTCGTCAGCCATAATGCGATAGAGGAACACACGTTCCCCCGGGCGGCAACCGATCAAAAACGCTTCATAGCCCGACCCGCCGCCGGACATCCTCAGGCGTCCATCCCTCCCCCCGCAACGCCTGCAAAGTCACCGCCCCATCCCGCTTCGCGAAACGCCTCCCCTCATCATCCAGCACCAGTGAATGATGAAGATACTGCGGCACCTGAAGCCCAAGCAAAGCCTGGAGAAGCCGATGAATATGCGTCGATTCAAAGAGATCCTCGCCACGCACAATAAGATTGATCCCCTGCCGCGCATCATCCGCCACCACCGAAAGATGATAGCTCGTCGAGATATCCTTACGCGCCAGCACCACATCTCCGAGCCTCCCAGGAGCCGCATGAATCTCACCCGCCAATCGATCCTGCCACACAAGATTCTCCCCCACCAGACGCCACGCATGCGCCACATCAAGCCGCAACGCATACGCCGCACCCGTCCCCATCTTCGCCGCCTGCTCCGCCTCCGAAAGCCCCCGGCATATCCCCGGGTAAACCGCCGTTTCCCCAGCATGAGGAGCCCCCCCCGCACGCCCAATCTCCTCCTCAATCTCCCGCCGCGTACAAAAGCACGGATACAACACCCGCAACGCCTCCAGCTGCACCAGCAACTGCTCATAATAATCCATATGCTCACTCTGAATCACCGCCGGCTCATTCCACTCAATCCCCAGCCACGTAAGATCCTCATAAATTTCTCCCACAAACTCCTCACGACACCGCGACCCATCAATATCCTCAATCCTCAATAAAAACCGCCCCTCCACACTCTGCGCAATATCCCACGCCAAAAGCGCAGAATACGCATGCCCCAAATGCAAAAGCCCCGTCGGACTCGGCGCAAACCGCGTCACCAATCCTCCCCCACTCATTGCGGAAACACCGGAAACAACCCCGAATCCAACGAAGGCGGAGCCACCTCTTGATCCCCAGCCTCCGTCTGCGCCATCGCCATCAGCGCCTGGCTACTCGCAATCGCATCCGTCAATTCCCCCCCGTAAAACACCCTCACCACATACCCGTAATACTCCCGATTACCCAGCGCACTCAGCTCCGCCGAAGTCATCGGCGGATGATAATACGTCACCTCCAGCGTCTCCGTATCTCCAGCCGCCCAATCAATCGGAGCCTCGCTCGCCCAGCGAGACACCGGAGCATCCGCCGTCGTCTGCTCAATCATCGAGCCATTCACCAAATCAAAGAAAAGCACATGCGCCTCAAAAAGCTCCGCATCAATCGCCACCCCCGGCATCCCCCGCAGCACAATCTCAAGCCGCACCGTCTCCCCCCCACTCCGATCAGGATCCTTCACCTCACGCACATCCGCCACACTCAAAATCTGCTCCGGCAAAAGCCCCGTCTCCACATCCACCACACTCTCCGCCGAAAGATCACGCCCACGCAGCTTCATCTCCGCCAAAAAATAAAGCTCCCCCGCACTCTCCTTCCCCAACCCATAAATCGCCTGCCAACTCTCCATCGCCTTTACCGACATCCCCATCGCATCATACGTCATCGCCACCTCCGAAAGCACCCGAGGATGCCCCGGCACCTTAATCAACGCCTCATTATACCGCTCCAAAGCCCCCCTCGCATCCCCCGCCGACCGCAATTGATTCCCCTGCCGCACCATCTCCGCCGCCATAGTATCCCTCAGCGCCGCCGGATCCTCAAAAGTAAGCGGCGGCAAAGAAGTAAACGAATCCGGCATCTCCACCTCAGGCATCACATCATCCACCACCCGCAGCGGAGCCGTCACCACCGCAGTCGGCTGCACCACCTTCCCCCGCTCCGCCATTTTCTCAGGCAATTCCAAAGGCACCAGCCGCAGCCGAGGCACCAAAGCCCAAGCAGCACCCAGCAATTGCAAGCCCGCCACACCCCCCAGCACCCACAGCGACACCCGCAGTGCCTGCCCACCACCAGCCCCCAGCTTCGCTGAAACTGCCGCACCCACATCACCATCTTTATCTGTATTCGAATCCATCACCTATACACGACGCTAGAGCGCCCCCCCTTATTGGTCAAACCCACCTCCACTCACTCCCCCACTTGCCCCCACCCCCGCCCACGCACACCGTTCCCCACGCAATGCGCCCTCCATCCGCCAGCCCTCCAATTGCCCACAAAGCCATCCGGCTCCCCCACCCGCCGCACCGCCTCGCCGCCGCCCTCCGCCACCTCCCCGGCCTCATCTTCCTC
>CALAIY010000060.1 GCA_937922595.1 uncultured Verrucomicrobiales bacterium
GCTACTCTCCGGATTGGTGATGAGTTGGTCGTGGATCGAAGTGCGCAATTGAGCGGTGGTGTCGACGCTGGAAGTGTTTATTTAGATGCAGGGAGGCATGAGATCGAAGTGATCCATCATGTGAAATATGAAGGTTCTTTACTCACTGTCTCTGTACAACGTCCAGGGTTGCCTATGTCGGTTCTGAGATCTCACGATTTTTTGCGTGCGCCGATGCCCATAGGGCAACCGATTAGTGGCGAAGATACTCTTGCATCTTGGTTAGATGCTTCTTATCCGACTGATGCGCCGTTGGGGGAACTTGTTCCTCAGTGGGTGGATCGGAGCGGGGCTGGTAATGGTGCCTCGGCCGTTGATGGCCAAGACTTGCCGTCGCGGGCAGTTGTGAGTTTTCCTTGGGGAGAAGGTCCTGTGATTAATTTTAATGCCGAGACTGGCCTTCGATTGCCTGAAAGAGATCTTGGTGACTACACGGTGTTTGCCGTTGAGCGATACTCTGGAGATGATCGAGGGCGTTTAATTACGAGCGGGACGGATACGGATTGGTTGTTCGGATTTTGGAATGGGGGACACGCGGCCTTCAATGAGGGGTTTCTAGGTGATGTCTTTGATGCCGGTGAAAAGTGGGCGGTCCATTCAATGACGAGTTCTGATGTGTCTACGTTTTATGTGAATGGCAAGCTGGTTGGTTCATCTGGGAGAGGGAATCGTCCGAGCATCATTGCGTTTAATGGTTGGAATGCCGATGAGCGTTCTGATGCAGATGTTGCTGAGTTTCTTCTATATGATAAAGCGCTGACGTCTGCGGAACGAGAGGAAGTAGAAGGGTATCTCTACTCAAAATGGCTGGATCCAATTAGTGGAGGGATTTTAGATCTAGGGGAGGACGAAAATATTTTGGAATCTCTTCTGGGTGATCAGCCTCTTGATATTGGGTTTGTGACTTTTGAGGATGGGACGGTTGCGGCGCAGATTACTTATCTTGAGGGTGTCACTGATCTTGAATTGGATTTGGAACTCAGTACTGATCTTATAAGTTGGCGGTCGGCAGGGGAGGCTGTTTCAGTAAGTGATGCGGGTGATGGGAGATTACGAGCGACCTATATCGTGACTTACGATTGGCAGGAGGCTGAGCCTCGGGTTTTTGCGCGGGCTGTCGTGCGGCGTGTTCAGTCGGACTAGCTGGTGAGTTTTGCTTCCCAGCGTGCGACTTCGGCGGTGACGTTTGTGGGCGATGGTGCTCCGATTGCTGTGCGAGCTGCGAGTGCGGTTGCTATGCTGAATATTGAGAAAACGTCTTTTTCGAATACTGGGTCTACTGCCTGGTATTCTGGGAGTGTGAGGTTTGGGAGTTCACGGTTTTCCCGGTCGCAGATTCCGACTAGGGTGCCGACGATTTCGTGGGCTTTGCGGAAGGGGATTCCTTTTTTTACGAGGTAATCTGCGACGTCGGTAGCGAGGAGCATGGGATCCGAGGTGGCGGCGAGTGTCTTCTCCTCTTGGATTTCCATTGCGGTGATCATTTCGGAAAAGACACGCAGGGCGAGAAGGGAGGTGTCGATGGAATCGAAGAGGGGTTCTTTGTCTTCTTGGAGATCACGGTTGTAGGTCATGGGGAGACCTTTGATGGTGACGAGTAGGGTGGTGAGATTGCCTACGAGTCGACCGGATTTTCCGCGGGTAAGTTCGGCGACGTCTGGGTTTTTCTTTTGGGGCATCAGGCTGGAGCCTGTGGTGTGGGCGTCGCTTAGCTTCACGAATCCGAATTCACTGGAGCTCCAAAGGATGACGTCTTCACTGAGGCGCGAGAGGTGGATTCCTAGCATGGAGAGGGCGAATAGGATTTCGGCGATGTAATCGCGGTCGCTTACCGCATCCATGCTGTTGTGTGAAATGTCGCTGAATCCGAGGTCTTTTGCTACGGCGGCTCGGTCTAGGGGGATGGTGGAGCCGGCGAGGGCTCCTGAGCCGAGTGGACAGACGTCGAGGCGGGTAGCGGCGTCTTCGAGCCTACTAGTGTCGCGCGAGAGCATTTCGACGTAGGCGAGAAGGTGATGGGCGAAGAGAACGGGCTGCCCACGCTGAAGGTGGGTATAGCCGGGGACGACTGCATTTGGGTAGGCTGTGCAGCGGCCAAGTAATGATTTCTGGAGCGAGTGGATTTCACCTATGATTTCGACGATGGCGTCCTTGCAGTAGAGGCGGGTATCGGTGGCGACTTGGTCGTTGCGACTTCTCGCGGTGTGTAGTTTCGCGCCAGCGGCACCGATTTTTTCGGTGAGGGCGGATTCGATATTCATGTGCACGTCTTCGAGGGACGTTTTAAAGGCGAAGGTGCCGGCTTCGATTTCTTCGCGGATTTCAGCGAGTCCTTTTTCGATTTGTGAGCGCTCGTCGGCAGTGAGAATTCCGGCGCGCTCTAATCCGCGGGCGTGGGCGATTGATCCACGGATATCGTGAGCGTAGAGCCTCCAGTCGTAACTCACTGATTCGCCATATTGCTGGACGAGATTGCTGGTTTCTTTCTCAAAACGGCCTTTCCACATAGTGCGCATTCTTTAGCGCAGGAATGGGCACGTGTCAGCGTTTCCTAGCGCTTGCGCTGAGGGAGGCGACGTTTTTCGAGTCGGGCGGTGATGAGATTGGTGCAGCGGCCTGTTTTGCGGAGTGCTTCACAGGTGGCTTCGATGCGGACTGATTTTGTGGTCGCGGTGAAGCCCAGGCGCCGGGCAATGCAGTCCTCTTGCACGGAAAGTCCAGTATCCGCGAATTCTACGACGCGGTCGCAATCCACGCAGATGAGGTGATTATGATCCGGATTATCGAGGAAATTCGGATCGTAGTGCTTTTGTTCGCGACCGAGATCGATTTCTCTGAGGAGGGTGCTTTCTTCGAGTAGGGCGAGGGTTCTGTAGAGAGTGGCTCTTGAAGTTGTCGGATCGAGTTTCCTCGCCATTTCCCAGAGATCTTCGGCGGTGAAGTGGTCGTCGGTTGAAAACGCGGCTTCAGCGATCACTTCGCGTTGGCGGGTGAGGCGTAGGCCTTTGAGCTTGAGGAAGGCTTCAAGCCGCTCTTTCACTTCTGGGTTCATTGTGGGAGGATCCCCCCTTTATAAGGGCGTGCTCCCTTTTGGTCAATTTTACGCAATGTCGCTGCATTCTACAACTCCTCTTCCGACGCCAACGCCCTCGCCGCGTAGGCCCCCGGTGCCAGCCGGGGTTCTTCGGGCAATCGCTGCTGTATCTGTGATCGGGTTGGCTTATGTCTTGAGTCGTGGCTCCGGGAGCCAAGATGTAGGCGGGGAAACCCGAGTAATCGCCTTCGATAGATCGTTTCCATCGCCCCTTCTTCGCGCAGCTGCGCCACTTGGGGATGGCTTCGAGGTTCCGGTGAAAATGGGGGTGGCCGTAGGCTCTGGAATTGTCACTGCGGCCAATTCGAATGAGGGAGCCATCGTTTTGCTGCATAAAATTCGGGATGAATCAGGGGAATTACAATATTTTGAATCCTCCTACCGTGGAGTTCAGGGGCTTTTTGTTACCGTCGGCGACCCCGTCGCCAGAGCTCAAAAACTCGCTGAGTCTGCCCGTCATCAAGCGTTGATCTCCCTGCTCAGTCCTGATTCTGGGGAAAAACTAGAAATTTCTATTGAGAAATTTCTAAGAAATCGTCCCTTCCTAGCGTCTCCTAAATATTCAATTCCACCTTTTTCCCCACATGGCGGGAGCCCACTTCCCATCATTTCGCAGCCCCTAGTCTTGCCTGAAGCACCGCAAACACTTGAATCGCCATAGCCTCTTTAGAAAATTAAAAGTGCCAGAAGACTACGGCAATGGTGGACAAGCTACCGTTGCTTCCGTCAGGACCTGGCGGAGTTCACCAGCCATCATTCCATAGCCCCTGGCGCAGCGACCATACCGCCCTCTCTGGCACGGAAACAACTAGAAAAGTGATTGAATCCGAGCCACAATCACCCCACAAGATACAAAAGACGCTTCAACGTCCCTGAAATTCAGGTTGCCGACGATGTCGCTAACCGCTAAAACCTCTCCGTAACCCTGCCGCATCCTAGGCAACAGTTTCTCTCACCCCTACTATTATGTGGAAAGCCCTCTCAGGCATTGCAGCCCTCCTTCTTCTCGTCTCCGCTTTTTTTGCGTATAAAAACAACGCGGATCTTGCCACCGAAATTAAGCTGGTCGGAAATGCCGAAAACAACCTCGCGAAAGCTGAGGAACGCAAATCAGAAGCCGAAAGTGGTGTTCTCCTCGCTGAAAATGAGCTGAAAACCATCAAATCCGAGCGTGATCTCGCCAATGAGCAGCTGGCCGCAGCCCAGGCCGAGCTCGAAGAACTCAACGTCACTCTTGAGGAAAAAGATACCATGCTCGCTAAAATCGAGAATGAGGCGAAGAAGGCTGAAGACACCCTTGATCTCCTCGGTGAAATTAAGGTCATCCAAGCGAAGCTTACCCAATACATTACGCAGATCGCCGACGCTGAAGCGAAAGAGGCAAGCCTGAAGAACCAACGATCCATCGCTCTCGAGCAAAAGCAAAATGCGGAGCTTGCCATCGTCCGCCAAAAGCAGCTTGTGGAGAATCAGTCCTCGGGTCGCATGCCTGAGCTTACTGCTCGCATTACGAGTGTTCAGCCCGAGTGGGGCTTCGCTGTCATCAGCGCTGGTAGTAATCAGGGCGTCGTAGGAAATGCTAAAGTCGATTTTGTTCGCGGTGAATCGGTGATTGGGCAAGGCACTGTCACCCAGCTTGAGACCGGACGCTCCATCGTCACGATCATCAATAAGACACTCGCTGCAGGTGACTATCCTCGTCCAGGAGACCGCATCAGCACCTCCTCTGATTCTGTCGCTCCCCGGATCTAATTATTTTAGAAAAGGCAATTTAGAAATCCTTCCAATCTTCCCTACCCAGATCCGATGTCCCGTATCCTGCTTATTCTCACTTCTGTTCTCGCCATCGCCGGTATTGTCCTTGGTGTAGGCAAACGAAATACCCTCATCGAGACTCGAGAGAGAAAGATGGCCAATAATGATTCCTCTCACGAGATTCTCAATGACATCGACGTCCTCGTGGATACGATGGAGAAAGAAATTAAAAAAATTGGGGAAGCGAGAGAAGAGCGCGAAATTGCTCAGGTCGGAGCGGATGAAGCCAATCGCAAGATTGGCCAGATAAGTTCTAAAATTGCAGCTAAGACCCAGCAGATCGAAGCCAAGCAGGCACGTATTGACCAAGTGCGTATTGCGCTTGAGCCATTCGATGGAGTGACCTCAGAGAATCTTAATGATCGGCTTGTCGATCTTGAGCGCGAAGCTGCCGAAAAAGAAGAGAGCGTGGCTGCTCTCCAGCAGGAGATCGAAATAGCAAAGGCTGCTGCTGATCGTAAGCTTTCTGAGATGGGTGCCTATGAAGTCGGCCAAAAAGATCGCGCTGCCGCGATCGCTCTTCAGGGCAGAGAAGCTACCATCACTGCAGTAAATCCAGATTTCGGCTTTGCTATTGTAAACGCTGGCACCAATCGTGGTGTCCCACCCGACGCGGAAATTTTCGTGAAGCGTGGAGCAGAGCGTGTTGGCGAGCTTAAGATTCGTGAGATTTCCAGCTCAATGCTTGTCGCAGATATCGTTGGTGCCGCCAGTGTTCAGCCTGGCGACCAGGTGATTTTCAAAACAAAGGTCAACTAACACACTAAATTTTAAATCATGGAGCGATTCAAAAAACGCCTCCTGTTCATAGCAGCCGCCTCTCTTGGGGCGGCTGTTCTGTTCTCAGGATGTTCCACTTCAAAGCCTAAAAAGAAGCGACCACCGCTTCCCGGTTCCGAGGACGTTAGCACGCTCGGATGGGGGCGAGCTTACCCAGGAGACCCTCAGCCAGGGCTTGGTGGGTTCCCGCAGTCTCGCTAGTAAATCGCTTTTGCCTGAGCCTGAAGTATCGCCTGCGGTTGAGCCTGTTCGGCTTGATCGCTGGCTGTGGACTGTGCGGCTTTACCGTACGCGCACGCTCGCCGCGAGTGCCTGTAATGGTGGTCACGTGAGAGTTGCTGGAGCAGCAGCCAAGCCCTCTCGAAAAATAAAGCCCGGTGATGAGGTGCTTGTGGGGAAGGGGGCGTTTCATACGGTTTATAAAGTTACGGGTCTTCCTGCGCGGCGAGTGTCTGCTCCTGAAGCGGAAAATTGTCGTATAGACATCACGGCTCCCGAAGAAAAGCAGCGGCAGGAAGCTGCTCGAGAAGCTGCTAAAGCCGAGCGCGCCGCTGGTGGACCATCCCAGCAGAAAGGCCGACTTACGAAACGAGATCGCCGACGCTGGGAAGCCATGCTAAGAGGGAACCCGCCTGATTAAACAAAATGCCTGCCGCCAAAAAAGCACCTACCGCCTCAAATATCCGTGTTGTCCTTGGCTCGGATGATGGGCGCGTGAAAGAGGCTGCTGCTAAGCTTGCTCTGGAGCTCACCCCTGAAGGTGGCGATGAGTTTTCTACTGAGGTGATCGATGGAATTGCTGAAAATGCGGATCATGCGGGAAGGATTTGTGCGGATGTTATTCAGGCAATCCAGACGCTTCCGTTTTTTGGTGGGGACAAATTGGTGTGGCTGAAAAATCTCAATTTCGCAGCGGACAACGTCACTGGTCGCGCTCGCGCTGCCACCGAAGGTCTCGAAGCTCTTGCTGAGATCCTGAAGGCAGGAATTCCGTCCGATGTGCGGCTGCTGATCAGTGCGACCGAGGTCGATAAGCGCCGCACGTTTTATAAGACTCTCGCTTCTCTTGCCAAAATTGAAGCCTTTGATCGTCCCAGTGCGGATCGTTGGGAGGCGGAAGTAGCCACTTTTGTCTCGCGGGCGGCTAAAGAGCGTGGCCTCGATTTCGATCGCCAAGCACTTGAGCACTTCGTTCATGTGGCTGGGGAAAACTCCTCACTCGTGCTCTCGGAGCTGGAGAAGCTCGATGTTTATCTCGGGGATGAGCGTGAAGTGAGTGTGGAGGACATCCAGGCAATCGTTTCGCTTGGGCGTGGAGGTATCGTTTTCGAAATTGGGAATGCGATCGGTAAAGGCGATTTGGGCGGAGCGATCGACCTGGTGGATCACTTCCTTTTTCGCGGGGAAAACGCCGTGGGTATTCTTCTCGCTGCTATTGTCCCGAAAGTGAGGAATCTTCTTTACGCTCGCGACATTGAAGAACGCTTGGGCATTCGTGCGGGCAATTTTCAGTCCTACAGCGGGTCTCTGGCAAGGTTGCCGGAGAGTGAAGTGGGGCACCTTCCCAAGAAGAAGGATGGTAAGCCTAGTGTGTATCCTATTTTCTTGGCGGCAGGAGAGGCGCGAAAATTTCCGCTCCGGCACCTCAAGGTTTCGCTCGCAGCATGCCTTGAGGCGAATGAGCGTCTCGTTACCACTTCGCTGGATCATCAGCTCGTGCTCCACCAGTTGCTTGCCAAAGTGCTGGCGCCGGTAGCCGCGCGGCGGCGGATGTAGGTGCTTTTTTAATTTTTAGGTCTCCGATACCATACTGGGCAAAGCTTGCGTGATCGTGTGATCCAAGGGCAGAGAAGGATGGCGAAAAGCTGAATTGCGATCATGGGCGAGCCAAACATATCGCCCTTTCGGGCGGACGTCGTGATCGGGAGGTCGGTAATGATCGGGAAACGGCGTTTACCGTTTCGGCGTCCCCATTTTTTTAGGGCTCGGGAAAACCAAATTTCTTCGCCGGCGTAGACGCGTTCATCGAATCCACCGGTATCGAGGAACGCTTGCGCGGGACAAAAGAGAAAGCTCCCGGCGGCGAGTCCGAGAAAGGCGGAGGCGCGGTTCCAGGTAGCAAGCATGCCTCGGACAAAAGCGGGAAACGGGCGATCCGAGATGATGGTAGCGCCCCCGCCACAGATTTTTTCTGAGCGAAGATGCTTCACTGCTCGGGTGAGCGTTTCGCGGGATAGTGTAGTGTCTGCATCGAGAAATACTAAGGCGTGTGGAGGATCGTCGGCGGCGAGAGCGTGCCGTGCTCCGGTGTTTCGAGCGCGGGCAATTTGATTCACGGGCTCGAAGATTACTGTCGCTCCATTGGATTGGGCGACTTCGGCAGTGCGGTCGGTGGAATTATTGTCCACAACGATCAGCTGTGCATTGAAGCTTTCCAAAGCAGTTTTTGCGGATGCAAGAGTCGCTGGAAGATGTGCCTCCTCATTATAGGCGGGGATGATTAGGGCGAATTTCATGAGGGAGGTTTTGCGCGCTTGTGGAAATTGTGAATTTGAAAGCGGAGCTGGACTCGCCGCGATTGTCCGATAACGGATATCATGGACGATACGACCTTACCCGAGCCAAATACGTTTTTTATCGAGGTGTCGGGGGCTGGTATTCCTGAAGTGGATGGTCTTTTTGTCCCATCTACGGAGCCTCCTACGAGATCGGAGTCGGGCACTGTATCGAGCCTTGGTTATTGGAATGGCAGGATGGCTTGGGATCGTGCGGATGGGAAATCTGCTAGGAGCCCAGCTTTGTCTTACTCGAATAGCTACAAATCATGGAGGATTTGTCGTCTCGATGGGCACCTGGCGTATGATGCGACGTGTGAGGATATGATGCCTCCTATGGATCGGGAGTGGAACGTCTATAAAAAGGGTGTGGCGCCTGCTCCTAAGATTGTGGTTCATCACTTTGATCCTCGGTTGCCGTGTCCGAAGCCGAATGTGGTCTTCGTTGTGGGTGGTCCGGGAAGTGGGAAGGGTACGATGTGTGAAATTGCTGAACTCCAGCTTGGTTGGGTTCACTTATCGGTGGGAGAATTGCTTCGCGCGGAGCGTGATAAGGGGAGTGCCGTGGCCTCTGTGATTAGGGAATCGATCACTGCGGGAAGACTCGTTCCCGATGAGATCGTTGTGGCGTTGCTCAAGGATGAGATGGAACGGCTTATTAGAAGGACGGGAAAGACTAATTTTCTGATTGATGGGTTTCCTCGTTCCGAGAGTAACTTGGAAACGTGGGAGAAGAACTTTGATCCTGATGCGGAGCTTCCCAGGATTTTTTACTTTGAGTGTCTTTTCCCAGTTCTTGAAAAACGGATTTTAGCTCGTGCTAAATATACTGGCAGAAGTGATGATAATTTGAAGAGTATCAAGTTGCGGTTTGATACGTTTACTGCGGAGACGCTGCCTGTTATCGAATTTTTTAAGAGCAAGAATCGGTGTGTCGAAATCGATGCGAGTCAAGCTCGACAGGTAGTCTATGGGGAATTCAGTGGTAACTTAGCTGAATTCATGGATGGCGAATGGGTGGAGCGTCCACTTACTGAGAGATCGGAGGTGCTGCTGGGGATACGTCCTTATGATGATTCGCAGTAGTCTACGCGGTGGAGGGTGAGGCCGGCGGCGGGGGCGCAGTGTTGGGATTTTTTCCCGTGGGGATTGTGGAGTAGGGTATCGAGCCAGTCGATTGGCTCGCGGTGGGTGGCTACTTGGATGGCGCTTCCGACTAGGAGGCGTACCATTTTGTAGAGAAATCCGGTGCCTTGGACGGAGATGGTGGTGGTGGCGGCGTCGTAGGTGACGGCGGTGAGGGTGCGGGTGGCGTAGCCGGGGAGGGATTCTTTGGCGTCGCCTCGATTGGCGGCGAAGGCTTGGAAATCGTGGGTGCCTTGGTAGTGGGAGAGGGCTGTTTTCAGGGTGGCTTCATCAATTGGCTGGCGGAGGTGCCAGGCGCGGTGGTGAAGCTGGGGGGGGAGGATTTCGCCGAGGTGGAGGCGGTAGCGGTATTCTTTGCCGGTGGCGCTGAAGCGGGCGTGGAAATCTGTGGGGGCGAGCCCGGCGTGCATGATGCGGATTTCAGGGGGGAGGGCGGCGTTGAGGGCGTGCTGCCATTGCTGGGGCTGCATTCGTGCGCGCGATTCGGGAGGATCGAAGTGGGCGATTTGGGCTTTGGCGTGGACGCCGGCGTCGGTGCGGCCGGAGCCGGTGGCGCGGATTTTTTGGCCGCCGATTTTTTCTAGGGCGCGTTCGAGGTGATCCTGGATGGCGTTGTTGTTTGGCTGGCTTTGCCAGCCGGAGTAGGGGGTGCCGAGGTAGGCGAGGGTGAGCTTTATTCTAGCAGCCATTGTCGAGGTAGTCCTGGAGGATGACGGCGGCGGCGGTTTGGTCGATGAGGTCTTTGTTTTGTTTTCGGCCTCCTTTTTTGCCGGCTCGGGTGAGGTGTTTTTCGGCTTCTTTGGTGGAGAGGCGTTCGTCGACGAGGAAGATGGGGACGTCTGGTGGGAGGAGTGGCTTTAGGGCTGCGGCGAAGGCTCGGGCTTCTTTTGCTTGGGGGCCTTCGGTGTCGTCCATGTGGAGGGGGAGGCCGATGATGATCTTGGTGGCTGCGTGGTCGTGGGCGAGCTTGCTGATGCGGGGGAGGGGAGGCTCCTTGGCGACATGGATGGTCTCTAGCGGGCGCGCGGTGATACCGAGCGGGTCGCTGAGGGCGATGCCAATGCGGGCGGCACCGTGATCGATTCCGAGGGCGGTCTCTAACAAAGGTCTTCTGGGAGGTGATCGACGAGTTTTTTGATCTGATCGGCCTGGGATTTGTGGGCGACGAGGATGCCATCGGCGGTGTGGACGACGACGAGATCCTGGACTCCGAGGAGGGCGATGTGGGGGTGTTTCCCGTTTTCCGCAGGGGCGGAGTAGACGGTGTTGCCGGTGGAATCCTGGGTGCTGATGGGGGTATTATGGTGGTTTCCCTGGGGGTCTTCGGGGAGGTATTTTCCGACGGAGATCCAGGATCCTACATCGTCCCAATCGAAGGAGGCTTCGACGTTGAGGACGCGGGTGGCGCGCTCCATGAGGGCGTAGTCGATGCTGATGGGGGTGAGCTTGGGGAATTGGCTGGCGAGGGTGGCGGGGATGTCGGTGGAGGTGCTAATTTCGTGGACGAAATTGGCGAGCTCGGGGCAGTGGCGGCTGAGCTCTGCGACGACGGTGGGGATGCTCCAGATGAACATGCCGGCGTTCCAGGTGAAGTTGCCAGATTCGAGGAATTCTTCGGCGAGCTCGGGATTTGGCTTTTCGCGAAAGCGCATGACTTCGTAGGCGGCGATTTCTTCGGAAAGGTGGGTGGTGGAGCTGCGTTCGCCGCGCTGAATGTAGCCGTAGCTGGGGCAGGCCCAGGTGGGCTTGATGCCGATGGTGACGAGGGCGCTGGTGGTGGCGGCGAGTTCGGCGGTGCCGGCCATGACGCGGCGGTATTCTGCGGCGTCGGGGATGAGCTGATCGGCGGGGAGGACGATCATGGTGGCTTCGGGATCTCGGGCGGCGACCCAGCCGATGCCGAGGGCTACGGCGGGGGCGGTGTCGCGCTTGGCGGGTTCGGCGAGGATATTTTCTGCGGGGAGATCGGGGAGGGCGGCGCGGACGGCGTCTTCCTGGGCGGCGTTGGTGAGGATGAGGACGTTTTCCCGTGGGACGAGGCCTTCGAGGCGATCGACGGTTTGTGCGAGGAGGGTGCCATCGCCGAAGAGGTTGAGCAGTTGCTTAGGCGTGGCGTTGCGCGAGAGGGGCCAGAAGCGGGTGCCGGAGCCGCCGGCGAGGATGAGGGCGTATGTCATTGAAGGATGAAGATTGGAATTTTCTAGTGGTTTCGGGCGTCTGGTAGCCGTAACCCCTTTTTATAAATTATGAAATCTTGGATCTCAGGGCTGACGCTGATTGGCGGACTCGCAATTTTATTGACGACGATGTTGAATGCTGGATCTAGTGGAGAAATGATGGAAATTGCTGAAGTGAAACCGGTGCCAGAGGGTTTTGGGGAGGTGTGGCTGGGGGCGGGTTGCTTCTGGTGTGTGGAGGCTGTGCTGGAGAAGCAGGGTGGGATCGATTCGATTGTGTCTGGGTATATGGGCGGCGAGGTGCCGAATCCGACCTATCGTGCTGTGTGTGCTGGGACGACGGGGCATGCCGAGGTGGTGCGAGTGGTGTATGATCCCGAGAAGTTACCTTTCGAAGAATTGCTGCGGTGGTTTTGGAAACTGCATGATCCTACGACGCTGAACCGGCAGGGGAATGATGTGGGGACTCAGTATCGGAGCGCGATCTATTACACGACGGAGGCGCAGAAGACTGCGGTGGAGAAGAGCATTAAGGAGCTGAATGCTTCGGATATGTATCCGGGGAATGCGGTGACTGAGGTGGCCAAGGCATCGGCTTTCTACCCGGCGGAGAAATACCATCAGGATTACTATCAGAATAACAAGAACCAAGGCTATTGCCGGTTCGTGATTCTACCGAAGCTGGAGAAGCTGGGGCTGGACGATTAAATTCCGTTGGCCGGCTAATTGCTCTATTCTTTGTAGAGTGGCTTCCACCAGGCTTTGTTTTCCTGGTACCATTCGACGGTTTTGGCGAAGCCATCTTCAGGATTCCATTTGGGCTCCCATTGAAGCTCGCGGCGGGTCTTGGTGGAGTCGATGGCGTAGCGCCAGTCGTGGCCTTTGCGGTCTTCGACGTAGGTGATGAGGTCTTCGGATTTGCCGATGGCTTTGAGGAGATTTTTTACGACGTCGATGTTGCGGAGTTCGCCTTCGGCTCCGCCGATGTTGTAGACTTCACCGGATTTGCCGTTTTTGAGGGCGGCCCAGATGGCGGTGCAGTGGTCTTCTACGTAGAGCCAATCGCGGACGTTGCGGCCATCGCCGTAGACGGGGAGGGGGTGGTCGTGCATGGCGTTGAGGAGCATGCGTGGGATGAGCTTTTCGGGGAATTGGTAGGGGCCGTAGTTGTTCGAGCAGCGGGTGACGACGACGTCTTGGCCGTGGGTGCGGTGATTGGCTAGGGCGAGGAGATCGGAGCTTGTCTTGGAGGCGGAGTAGGGGGAGCTAGGATCGAGTGGGGTGGTCTCGGTGAAGGCTCCTTCTTCGCCGAGTGAGCCGTAGACTTCATCGGTGGAGACGTGGAGAAAACGGCCGGAATTGTGGCGGCGGGCAGCTTCGAGGAGGACGTGGGTGCCGAGGACGTTGGTGCGGATGAAGGCTTCGGCGTCTTCGATGGAGCGGTCTACGTGGCTCTCGGCAGCGAAGTGGATGATCGCATCGAAGGGCGCTCCGGCGGCGGAGAAGACGGTTTCGATGCCATCGGCGTCGGCAATGTCTGTTTTGTGGAAGGTGTAGCGATCTGGGTGGGCGGCGGTGATCTCGGTGAGGTTTTCGGGGTTTCCTGCATAGGTGAGGAGATCGACGTTCGTGATGTGAACTTCGGGGTGATTGCCGAGGATGTAGTGGACGAAATTACTTCCGATGAAGCCGCAGCCTCCTGTGACGAGAATTTTCATGGTTTTTGAATTAGCTGGAAAACGTGGAGAGTAAAGAGCGGATCGTCACTAGGGAGAATTGCAATTTTCTCGAAAAGGGTGGGATCTTGGAGAATTGCGCTGATGCCAGGCATGGCGGTGAGGACGTAGTTGTGGAGTCCGGTGGTGAGGTAGAGGGCGCGATTTTTGGCGCGGCAGTCGTCGATGAGGGCTTGAAGTTCTTCGCCGGTGCGGATGTCGCGAGCGCGTGGATCGTAGAGTGGAGTGAATCTCCAGAGGCGCACGGTGATGACTTCGGACGCTGTATCCATGCCTTCTGGAGGGAGTGGCTCGTGCTGGCCTCGGGTGAGTGCGACGGATTGGCGAAGGTCTTCGTAGGGGAATTTGAGTGCTGAGGAGTAGGCGGGGGCGATGAGCCAAGCGAAGCTGAGGGTGGCGAGAAGGGAAAGGATAGCAGTCCCGTGTTTGCGTATGCTGGGGGGAAGCTCTTCGGCGAGGGCGATAATGCCTGTGGCGACTGCGGTATAGAAAAACGGGTAGGCGTAAATTTTATACCAAAAGCGGAGTTCGACGTGGAGGTAGAATGCGTGGATTGCGTAGGCGAGTGGGAGGCAGAGTAGGGGAGCGATGATGAGTGGCGTGCTCATTCCATGGCGGCGTGCGAGTGCGATACAGCCGATGAGAAACGCGCCCACGATGCCAAATGGGATCACCTTCATCATTGTGGGGGAGGTCTTTGCTCGCTCGGTAAATGTGATTTGGGCGTCATTGCCCGGCTGAGATTCGTGGTAGAGCATTCCGGTGGTGAGGCGGGAGGCTGAGTCTGCAAGCCAGCGTAAATCCATTGGTGCGCCGGCCATTCCATCGCTCTCGGTGGCTCGCTGTACTTGTGGCACATGGGGGCCATAAATTGGGAAAAATGCCATAGCGGCAAAGGCTCCCGTGATGAGCCAGCGACCGAGTGCTGCGCCGCGAAAGCCTTCACGTTTTTTGAAGAGGATGAGTAGGACAAAGGCATTGAGCGCGAGCATCGGATAGAGCGCGGCGCTCCAGGTGGCGAGAGCAAGGAATTCAGCGAGCGCGAGGAGTGCCCAATCTCGCCAGCGGGAGCGCTCGCACGCGCGGAGGGCGAACCAGATGGCGGCAATCGAAAATGCAGTAACCATCGAATAGCCACGTGCTTCGCTGGCAAATCGCAGGGATAGCGGATGGAGCGCGTAAAGTGTGGTGGCGAGAAGACCCACTGCGGGCGCACCTAGCCAACGAATGAAGCAGGCGAGAAGCACCAGTGTAGCGATGCCGAAGGGGAGCGCGGGGAATGCCTTGGCCCAGCGCTCCGAATAGTGGTCGCGCTGTTTGCCGGAGGCGGATCGCCAGAGTTCTTGGCCGCTGCGATTGAGGGCGCTGAAGAAGATGTGGTTGTTCCCGCCGTGGTTGTAGAAAAGCGTGCGCTTCCAATCGTGTGGGTGGAATTCCATGGAGCCCTGGAGATCTCCATTTTTACCATCTTCGGGAAGCCATTTGCCGTGGATGAAATCGCGGAATGCCCATTCCTCATCGCCCCAGAGCCCCATCGGAAGCCGGGAAACCGAGCCTGCTGTCCCGAGCACAATAATCCCTAGCATCACCCACCAAAATGCTCGCCCAGATTTCCCCGCGCCCTCCGGGCGAAACCGCAGGCGTGTGGGGGAGACTTCTTTCCCACTCCGGCGCAGCCACCATGGGGCGAGCCCAAGAAGAGTGGCTGAGATGATGGCATTCGCCACAGCGGCGACCCACCAGGCGGATTCCGTCATGTCTTTGAGGCCGGGGATTTTACCCTCCGCGACACGGGATTCCCACTTTGTTTCCCATGGTTTTACTCCATCGATTGCGTAGGCCACAGCAATCCAGAAAACGGCCACGAGCAGCGCGATCACTACGCCATCGGCACGTCGCCACCAGGGAGGGGGCGAGCCAGCGTCGGATGGAATAGCTTTCATTTTGTGTGGGGGCAGCTTTGGCTGCTAGCGAAATGAATCGCTGGCGAGAGCATCGAGCTCGGCCACGAGATTCGTTCGAGCTTGCTCTTCCCAAAGCTTGCGGAAGTGACGTGTCTGATAGATATGCTTTCGTGAGAGGAATCCTTTGATGAATTCGGTGCGGCCTTCGCGAAATGCGGTGTCATCAAGGTGTGCGTATTCGCGGCGGATATCTTTAGTGTAAGTGGTGTAGCGGGCAATCGGCTCAGCTAGGACTGATAGGTCGAGATCTCGAATGAGCGATTCGTCCGGGGTCGCTGGGGGGATGTCTTGATGGCGTGTGGCGAGGATGAGGGTCTCTACGGTTTTACTATTGAGATGCCCGCGAAGGACATCGCCAAGCTCACGATGGAAAATGTGGGCGCTCTGGCGTTCGTTCTGGTCGCCAGGTGAGGTGGGATCATAAACGGCATCGTGAAACCAAATCGCGATCTCCAAAGCATCATGATCGCGGATCACGCCCACATAATTATCAAGATGCCCGAAGATCGCGAGAATGTGGGCTGGTGCGTGATAGTGGCGCATGGGCTCTTGGTAGCGTGTGAGCAGGCGCTCACCGACGGGCCAGAGCACTGGCGGAAGCGCGAGCCAATTACACGTCTCTTGCCAGCGCTGGTGCCAACGTGCTGCTGCGGGAAGTACCATTTCACTCATGGAAAATGCCTTTCCATCCACACCACATCGAGCCACTGATCAAATTTCCGCCCCACTTCGCTGTATCGCGCCGCTTCGCGGAAACCCATTTTTGCGTGGAGCGCGATCGATGCATCGTTTGGCACCGTGATGCCCGCGTAGAGCCGGTGAAGATCGCTATCTTCGAGTATCTTGAAGAGCTCAGTGTATAGCTTAGATCCAAGCCCTTTTCGACGTTTGTCGGGATGAAGATAGATGCTTACTGCGGCGCTGCTAGAATAGCCTGCGCGTGGATTGAATTGAATCGTGGCGGCATACCCAAGCACGTCTCCTTCTTCTTCCGCAATTAAGAGCCGGTAAGGGCCGGTGAGGGAGAAGGTATCGAACCAATTGCTGAACTCTAAGGCATCGAGCGGTGTGGTCTTAAAATTTGCTATCGTATGCTCGATGTAGTGATTCGTGATCTCTCGAAGTGCAGGTAGGTCGCTTGGATGGGCGTGACGTATCGTGGGCATGTAAGGGGTCTATTCGCTGAGGGTGGCTTTGCCGGCTCCCTTATTAAGCAGGCCTTTTACGTCGTCCACGGTAAGTTCCTCTGTGCGGTAATTTACCGGAGCGTCACCACTGGCTGAGGGGCGTTGAGGGTATTTATTTGCGCGGTTGTTTTTTTCCTGTGCAGCGGCACTGCGGCGATATTCGCCAGCACGCATGAGCTTGGACGATTCGCGGTAGGGATCGGAGGGGACAGATTTTGAAGCGTCGCGGTAGGCGCTGTCGGAGCCGCGTACTTGGCGGTTTGCGAAGCGAGATTGCTTGTTTCCCATGCGTGAATCGCTGGTGGCGAATTTTTTGGAGCCGAAGTGCTTTTTTGTCTCGGCAGACCTTCCACCGGCAAACGCATCGGTATCAAATTTTTTACTGCGATCCGATGCCTGTTTGGAGAACGTCTTGTTATTTTTAGAGAAATTGCGATTCCTAACATCGAAAGAGCGGTCGCTAAGTGTCTGCCCGGTATCAGCATCGGTGCTGTAATCGAGACCAAACATTTTTTCGGCGACAGCATTGGGAGTGCTCTTATCTTTCAGGAAATCATTTTCGGAACTCGTCTCGTTCGCCGCGTTGCGTGCCGTGCCCGAGGTGCCACAGGAAGTGAGGGTGATGGCGGCAAGAAGGGCGATGAAGGGGAGGGGATCACTCGTTTTCATGAGGGGATGGAGAGGAAGTGGAGCGTTGGAATGCGGAGCGGGAGAGCACTGCTTGAGTAAGGCCTGAGGGTAGCTGAAGGCGAGAGCAAAGGGCGGTGAGGGTAGAAGAGGTGTCGGCGTGGGTGAAAGCAGTTTTAGCGTAGCTGATGATCGCTGCAGCATGGGCTTCGGGGGTGATGTCCGCAGACCATGCAAGGAATTCTTCCGCGCGGTAGAGTTGGTCGTTTCGGGCGAGGAACGTGGCATAATTTTTCACGAAGTCACCGAATCCTCGGCGGCGAAATGAACGCGCGAGCGAGCGCGAACCATAGCCGTAGCGTGCATCCTGAGCGCACTTTTCATAAAGTGCCGAGGCCTCTTCGAAAAGCCCTGCTTCATCAAGAGCGGGCGCAAGACCCAAACCTCCATAGCCTTCGGCAAACGGTCGGCCTGTGCGCGCGAGTGCAGCAAATTCGGAAAGCGCCGCACGGGATTCGGGAGTTTTTTGTGCAGCAAGCGCATGGACATATCCTAATGGATCGATTCTGAGCGCCCAGGGCATGTCGGGAAGTGTCGCGGATTGGTAGAGGCGAATCGCGAGGTCGGGCCGGTCTATCTTCGTGAGCGAGTTAATCGCCGCATCGATGATAGCGGCATCAAGTCCCGATGCTTGAAGTGCATCACTTACAGAAAAATCCTCTGGAGCTAGCGCGGCAGAGGCGAGCATTTTCATCGCGGCCACTGGGGGTGCGATATCGTCTATCTTGGCGAGCGCTTTGCTCGCTAGGTGTGGGTGAGCGCGCACGATGGAGCAGAACCGATCGAGCTCGGAAGCGCTTCGCGTCTTTTGCTGAAGGCAGGCAGAGAGCGCTCGTGCGAGAGAATCGATGTCGGGATCGTCCGTGGAGCGCAGGATGAATTCCAAGGCTGCTGTAGCGAGAGCGAAGCGCACGGAGGGATCAGACGCCCGTCGCCGCGCAATCTCAAGAAGCGCCGCAGCCTCTGCGGTAAGCCCGGCATCGGCAGCTGTGGTGGCGAGTTTTTTGAGTGCGGCTGTCACCGAGCTACTTCCGAGCCCCTCGAGCGCAGCAGCCTCGCGGAGAACCGCCATGAGCGAAGCGCGGTTTTCTGGAAGGTTTTCAGCGAGATGCGCCGCACGAATTTGAAAAATTTCGAGAATGACGACGCGTGGGAGTCTTGCGTCGAGAATGATTGAGCGAAGAGTCGCATCCGCTTCAGCAAGGTTTCCTGTCGCAGCAAGTGTCGCCGCAAAAGCCATGGTCGCATTCGGATCGGGCTCGCCGGTTTGGCATACCTGACGCAACGGCACGAGTGCTTGATCGTAGTCTCCCCGGTCGCGGTAGAACTCAGCCAGCTGAATGAGGAATGGTCGCTCGAAAAAGGTCGAGGTATTCTCCGAAATCGGGCGATGCGGCGCACGAGCAGAATAGAGCTTGAGGGTCTTTTCATCACCCGCGATTGCTAGCATTTTGGCTAATTGTTCCGCGAAATCATCCATGGATTCGCGCTCAGGGAGTGGTGTGTTTCCAGTTACGATTTTGTTGATGTAAGCGATTCCTCTTTCGGGTTCCAACGCCTGATCGCAGGCTCGAAGATATTGCTCAGAATAATCCGGATCGTGTGGGCGTGCCCGCACAAGCTGCTCAAGTATGTGCGTAGATGCACGCCAGTAACCATTGAGAGCGAGCTCCCGGCTCGAATTCTCGAATTCATCTTTTGTAAAAGGCTCTCCCAAGAACCCCTTGATGAGATCTCGGCGTGTATGTGGGAGTGCAGATCTTAGCGTGCGAAGGAGCTGGCGGATTCGCGCTTGGAGGAAGAGTCTGGAATTATACTGATCCGAATCATGAGGCGAAGCATACCCTGATTCAAAATGTGCTTCACTAAATGCGTTAGCCTCTTTTGTGAAGCCACTGAGATCAATGAATTCGCTAACCTGGCTCATATTGTACCAATAGGATGTGGGAATCCCAATGTGCCGATTACTGGTGATAGGTTTCCCTCGGGATAGAGCGTCATAAAGTCCGGGTACAACATGGGGTAACTCACGCTCAAGACCTCCGCGCTCCAATTCCCTGTGAATCTCCAAAAGCTTTCCTTCCCTCTCTTCAAGCCCGGAGAGCTGTGCCGAAAATAACTTATAAGATTCCAAATGTCGCCCAGTACCTAAAAGCTGTTTTCCTTCCGTGCTAGTTAGTCCTCTATCTAGCATTGATACCATATTTGCGCGATCTCCCATTTCGTTGGACCATCTCGCAATTTCCAGCGCATAGACTGACGCAAGCATCCCTCTTTCGGAAATTGCTTGGCGTCCAATTTGCACAGCCTCTTGCAAGTGCCCGCCACCACGTGCGGCACGCGCGACCTTCCACACCACCGTCGAGCGCGAGCCCACGGTTTCTAAAAATTCCAGCACCACCTTAGCCTCAGGAAAGTCCTCGCCAATACGGTAAAGCATATCCAAAGCCCCCAGCGCATAGCGCAAACGCTTCTCACGGAAAACGCCATTCCCATCACTCCCTCGCGCCTCTACCCAGTCCGACAACCCAGTCGTATCACCCAGCCGCCAAGCTCCCAGAGAAAACCGCAGATACGCCGCCTCCGTCTCCTCAGAATCTACCGCCTCGCGCGCGATCCTCATCGCGGTCTCCACATCCCCAGTCGCCGCGAGCGCCGAATATGCCGCCTCCGGTTCATTCTCCGTCCGCGGTCGCCATCGCACGAGAAAAGTCTCTCGCAATCCGAGGGAGCCCTTCGCATCAAGGATCTTCGCCAAAGCTCCCGCCCGCGTCGCCGCAGCCATTCGTAGAGCCCCTTCATTCGGCGGCACCGCCCGACTCACCGGCATCCCTGGGAGTGCAGCGACCGACGCCTCATAGCCGTTCACCATCCGCTTCGAATACGTCGATTCGAAACCCGACTTCAAACGATAGCGCTCCGGCAATCTCAAAAACTCGTTTCGCTGCAGCGCCAAATTCAGCGCCTCCGCATCGTGCGGCACACCCACCGGCGGAGCACTCTCCCGCACAAATGGCGCTCCAGCCTCCGCCGCCACCGAAAACGCCGCATAAGCATCCCTTAATCTTCCCGCCGCTTCGCGGAAAACTCCCGCCTGAAATGCGGACGCCGGTTCCCATGCCCGCATCTCGAAAATTCGGTCCGCCACCTCCGCCGCCTCCAGCGCCCGTCCGCTTCGAGCATAATCATCTAGCAAGCCCACCAAAAGATCCACGTCACCTCCAGCCATCCGGCCCAGCCGTACTCGAGCCTGTTCCGCCGCCTCCAGATCCAGTGCCCCCTCCAGCATCGCCAGCAACCGCTTCCACTCCACCGCCCGAGCCGCCTCGCCCTCCGCATGAAGCAGCTGCCGCTGAAAATACAGCGCAGCATCCCGATCACCCGCCGCCCCCGCCATCTCCCGCAGCCGCTCCAGATGCTTCGGGCGAGCCTCCGGCACCATGTAATACGCCCGCTTCATCGCCTCGTAAGCCGCACTCTCATCTCCAGCCACCTCATACACCGCCGCCAAACTCTCACTCCAAAAAGGCACCAACGGCTCCCCCGCCTGCAAAACACGATACCGACCCACAAGCCAATCTAGCACCCCAGCATTAACATCCCCACCCGGCGGCGGCGTCAGCAGTGCCAGCTGTTTCTCCACCAATTCCGCCCTCCGCCCCGGATCCTCCTCCTCCACAATCACATCGCCATAGGCCTCCACCGCCCCCTGAAGATCTCCCCGCAAAACGAGCGATCGCGTCAAAGGCTCTAAAAACTCCGTCCTCTGAGCCAACGTCTTCGCCTCCGCAAACGCCCTCTCCCAAAGCCCCGCCACCTTCTCCCGCTCACCCTCAGCCGAATACGCCCGCGCCAGTCCCGCCAAAATCGCCGCACTCGCCCGCCCACTAGCCACCACCGGCTCCAGCACCGCAATCGCCCGCGAAGGCACCCCGCTCCCGTAAGGAGGCAGAGCAAGCTCAAGATCCGCCAGCTGCACCCGATACCCATCCGCCGCCTCGAAATCCCCCCGCCCCTCCTCCGCCTCCATCAGCGCCACCAGCTGACGTTTCGCCAGCCCGTAATTCCGTGTCGCCATCGCCACCTCAAGTCCCAGCCGCAGCACCGCCATATCCTCACTGCCCGACCCCGCACGCAATTTCGCCAGCCACCTATAAGCACCCTCAAAATCCCCCGAAGACACCGCCCACCAAGCCGCCCGCCAAGCCGACACCTCACCCGCCTCCGCCCGTCCTCCCACCACCGTCGCATACGCCCGCGCCGCCTCCGTCACCCGCGGTCGCTCCACCGCCGCCTCCCGCTCCGCCCGTCGCATCCGCGGATCCTCCACCATCTTCGGCAAAAACGGCAAAAACTCCCCAATCTTCTCCCCCGGAGCCACCCCCGAGCCATCCGCCACACCACCCTGAGCCTCCACCTGGAGAAACCGCAAAATCGTCCCATCAAGCTCCATCACCCGCTCCCGATCCACCACCGGATCCAGCCCCGCCAGCACCCCCTCCAATTCCTCCACCGCCCCCGCATTATCCCCCTCCAAAAACATCACCTCCGCAAGCTGCTG
>CALAIY010000061.1 GCA_937922595.1 uncultured Verrucomicrobiales bacterium
GCGATGACCTGGAGGGTGTCGCCCTTGATCCTGTAGACGATTGCGTACGGGAACTTTTTTACGCGGATTTTGCGACAGCCGTGCTCGAAGTGGGCGGGTGCTTCCGGGGCTTCGAGCATTCTAGCAAGAGCGGTTTCCGCGTTGTCGATGAAGCGGTCGCCTAGGCCTGTGAAGCGGCTTTCGTAGTAGTCGGCGGCGTCGCAGAACTCGTTTTCGGCGAGATCATTCCAGTCGAGGATCATACACTCTGCTTGCTGCGCCGAACTTCCTGAACCCGTGCGCGCGCGTTGGCGATCACCTGGGTGTGGGGAACCATTGTGGCGCGGCCTTCGTCGATCTCACGGACACGGCGGGAGAGCTCTTCGCGCCACTCCGGGCTGATCTCGTCGGGCTGGCCGCCGTCGAGGCTTTCGAGGAGCTTGGCGGCGAGGTACGAGCGGTCGGCTTCCGGGAGACTCATGGCGTCGTCTATGATCTTGCTGGCGGTGCTCATGGTATTCATATTACACGCCTGGCACGGGTTTGTCAGACCTGTTTTCTGAGCTTTTGGCGCTGGCCGCCACCGACCTGGGATGCGAGGCTTCGTAGACGCTGCGAAGGCGCCCGATTGCGACCTCGGTATAGATCGCCGCAGCCTCGAGGCAGGTGCGGCCGGCGTTCCGGCGGCCGGCGTTCCGGTGGCCGAGCATCTGCTAGACGAGGCGCACGTCGGCTCGGCTTTGGCCGGCATCCCGGTCAAGCATGTGCGTGGCTCAGAGCGTGACAGCTTCCGGGGTTTCTGATTCCTGCCTTTTTGGCTGTCCTTGTGACCCAGTTCCCTATGTAGGCGGGGCTCGCGTGTGCCGGGCACCATCCGGCCTGCGGGAACTCCGCAGCGGGCTTTTACGAACATCATCCACCAACGGCATCGACGCGCGCCGCTGCCTCCTTCGGCCGCCGGTTCGATGGGCGCTTTCGGGGATCGCCGCCCAACTCTAACTCAAGGACTCAACGGGCGTGTGATTTTCTCACCAGCGGGACTCCTTCTGACCCTAATTCCGCCCCGCGATTACCCTCTCCACCATTCAACCCCAGGCACTTACAAATGGATGCCGTGCATGTATTTCCAGGCACTTACAAATGGATGCCGTGCATGTATTTAATAGAAACGAAAAAAACCACTAACTTAGCGCCATTCTCCGCTGACCCCTTTTTCTATTTCCGCCGGACTTTCTTCTCCCAGGCGGATACGCTTACGATGTCAACTTGAGTCTCCTAGTTTCTCTTTTCCCCAACTCTCCAGCAGGTGAATCGCATCGTTTTCTTGAACAATAATCTTTGCCTCTTCTAAGGGCGTGGCATACTCATCGATACGGGTTTTAAGCTCGAAGTCAGCGCCGAATTTCGAAAGTATCTCAAGGGCATCACAGTCATTATCTATAACAGCTTGGTGCCCCGGGGTATAATCATTGAGTCCTCTTGCATTTGGGTCGCCTCCAGCGTTAAGAACGATAACTAATACATCATATTTGTGCGCATCGTCCCGCGAAAGCGCTGCATGTACAAGGGGAAGGTCAGCGGTTCCTTTTCTCGCTGAATAATTCGATACTTCATCCCTTCCCAACTTAAAAATCAACCATTCGACAGACTTAACATCTCCTTCACTAATAATTATTTCAGCCCATCTCCTGTCGAGATATTCAGGACAAACTCCTTTCGGAAATTCATGTTCATTCTGTTTTTTCAAATCTAATAGGCGCAAATCCCCTCTTTTTATAGCTGAAAGTATTTTAGATAAATTCGAACTGTTCATCTTATTTGGTACAGCTTCCTTCTCTGATTAATCGAAAACATTCATCAGCTACATCTCGAGCCTTCTTCTCTTCATCCCTGTGAGTTTGCTGAGCTGCTTTATTAGTTAGCGGACAAATCCTATTCAATTTTTTTCTTGCGGTTTGCAGGCCTCTGTAGAGGCGTCCTTTTTTCTTCATTAACTCACAACATTCCCATTTCCTGCATTTTTTCACGCCGTCAAGAGCAGATTTAGCAGCCCTTTGGGCATTCCTCAAACTCTCACACTTTGCTTTTCTAGCAGCTCTTTTTTGTGCCGCTTTTTTTACTGCTGCTTTTCCTGCTGCACCTCCTAGAGCCGAAGCTGTAGCACCAGGGTTTGCATGAAGAGAACTTATTATTAAACCCAGGTAATCCCACTTGTTCACCGCATCGTTCCCGACCATGCCGTAGAGGTTGAGCCCGCCCCTCTCTTCAATCGGATCCCGGTTGATCCACCTACCCGTCCCCGGGTTGTAGTACCGGAAGCCGTAATAGAGCACACCCGACGCGCTTTTCGTAGACCTAGGGGCATTTTCCCATTGCGGTTCAAGGGCTTGCGGCTCGATCTTGTAGGCGAACTTTTGGCGCGGGGGATTTTTTCCCCAGACGCGGTTTTTTTCGCGGGGGTACGTTTTTGCTGAACGCTGTTCTGGCGGGGCTACTTCCATTTTTAGCTGCCCGTATTCTAGCAGCTTGGGCGGCTAAAGCGAAGGGCTTTCGGCGCTGCCGTCGGTGGCGTCGT
>CALAIY010000062.1 GCA_937922595.1 uncultured Verrucomicrobiales bacterium
GCGAATTGCCCCCATCATCGCCCCCCTCCTCACAGAATACACCGCAGAGCTCACCTCCATCAAAAACGCCGCCAACGCAGCAGGCGACGAAAAAACCGCCCAACGCGCCACCCAAGCCCTTCGCAAATTCCGCGAATCAACCAAGACAGAAGCCCCCACATCTTCCCTTCCCTCCATTACCCTCTCCGGCGTCAATGATCTGAAAGTGCAGCTCTCCGGCACCACCACCTCGAACGCATCTCGGAGCTACCTCACTCACCTCGGTCCAGGAGGCGAAGCGGCCATCACCTGGCAACTCCCCTCCACCCGGCCCCACACCCAGTTTTACCAAGCCTCCATTCGCCAGCGCCCCACCTCCAGCTCAGGAGGGCGCCTCACCCTCACCGCCGGGAAAAACGAAATCTCTCACTACCTAGCCCGCCCCAAAGAAAAGCAGCTCAAAAGCGCCAGCTTCGAAGACACTCCCCTAGGCACCCTTGAAATTCCGACCAGCGCCTCCGCAATCCAGCTTCGCATCGAATCCCTCGATCCCGATTCCGATACTCTAGCCGACCTCGAATCTCTAATCCTCCAGCCACTAGCAGACGCTCTAGCCGCCAAAAACACAATCGCCAAACAAGACGAAGCCCATCAGAAACGTATCAAAAATACCGCTCGAGGCTGGGAAGCCATCAAAGGTGCCACTTACATTCCCTCAGATTCCGCCAGCGCCAGCAAATTCCGAATTAAGACCGCCTCGGGAGAGACCCTAGACATCGCCCTCTACGGAATCACTTCACCACGTCCCAGCTATAGCGAAAGTGAACGCGACCTTGAAAAAATTCGATTAGCGCGCGTGAGACGAGCCCTCGATCAAAGGGATCTCGAGCGCATCGGCAAAAAAGCCCTCAAGCTAGTGATTGATGCACTAGCCACCGGTAAATGCACCATCTGGACCCACCGCGAAACAACAAATGAAAACACCTTCGCGACCATCACCACCGCAGAAGGCACCCCCCTTTCCCTCATCCTCACCTCCGAAGGCTTAGCCTCAGAATCCCACCAATACGGCTATCGCACCTTCCCCATAGAGATCCACCCAGATCTAAGTCCAAGCACTTATAAACGCTGGATCAACGTTGCCATCGAACGCGCCAAACGTGGCAAAAAAGGAATCTGGAAAAAACGGCAATGAATACACCTATCAAAACCACCATTTGTGCCCTCGCTGCCATCACCTGCACCCACGCGCAAGATACCACGATCGACTCCGCCGAAGCCACCTTCCGCCGCCTCTCTGCCGAAGCCATTGCCCCAGTCACCGATCGGTATATCACCACCCTTAGCACCCTCGCGCGAAAGCTTGATAATGCAGGTAAAACCGCCGACTCCCAAGCCGTCACCGCCGAGCTAGAGCGTATCCGCAGCGCCACCGACGCCGGGGAACACCCTCTGGACACCCTTCCCAACCGCTCCAGCACTCATTTAGAAAATACCGGCTCGCCTGAATTCACCGGCACCATCTCCACCGGAGCCATCTTCCTCTCCCCCGATCAAGCCACTCTCAGCGGTTCTATTGAGCCTCACCATCGCACCCGCGTCCTTAGGAAATTCCTCCGCAAAGAAGATACCGCCACCTGGCCTCTCGATAAATTTGCCCCCGGCACCTACGATCTTATTCTCGAATACTCCTGCCCAAAAAAAGGCGCGAAAAATGCCGGAGGCGGCACCCTTAGCCTCACCGCAGGCGACACCAAAAGCACCATCAGCATCGAGCCCAAAGGCACTCAAAGTGACTTCCGAAAGAAAATGATCGGCCGCATCACGCTCACCGGCGCTCCACTGGAAATTTCTCTCGCCGCAGCCAAAGCAGAAACCCGTTTTGGTGTCCTCCGCCTCCGCGCCCTTATCTTAAACCCAAGGTAACAACGCTTCAGCCTTAGCGGCCCCATTGCGCAGGATCCATCTTATAAAACCGACAGAGCACCGAATACAATTCCGGCCGTCTTTCCCGAAGGCCCACCGAATCCTCGTAAAAAGCCTCGGTCACTACTGAGAAAAATTCTGCCGCATCCTCAGCACCGTATTCATCGAGATCGTTTTTCTCCCCATTCGCAATCGCCTTTTGGAGATCTTCGAAATTGCTCCGAAGCACCTTCGCCCACTCGCGATAGCTCACTCCCGCATCAAGGATCGGAGCGCCATCCGCATCGGAAAACTCCTGGTCAATCTGGTGAGCGAATTCGTGAATCGCTACATTCTTCCCATTTAGCTCGTCCTCATCTCGCCCGATATTCTCCACCGCACGCCACGAAAGCACCACCGAGCCCGTGCCCCACGATTCCCCAATCCGCAGATCGTCTTCGAGCCCCACATCATCATCGTCCACCGCAAACGTATCCGGATACACAAGAATCGAGCGCAGCCGCGCATAGAACTGCCGCGACTTGTTGAGCTGAAGCACCTGAGCGTAGCCCGCAATCACCACCTGCATCTCCTCCGTCACCCTATCCAGCCCACCACAAGCCTCAAAGTCCTTATCCTCCACAAACATAAGCACCCTTTCGAGCAACTCTTCCTGCAAATCGAGCGGCAACCGGAGAAACATCGGCATCTTCTCCTCCAAGATTCCACGCCAATGCCGCGGAACAAACATTGGCACCGGTCGCTTTCCCCAATGCTTGAGCCGCACCCGCTCACCTATCACAACAAATAGGCAAATAGCGACCAACGCGATAACGAGAATTAGAAGTTCATTCATAGACGATTCTCCCAACAGAATCCCGAGCCGCCCCTTGCGCAACTCCCGGACCACTCCAGAATTCACCGATGAGCAAATTCCGCGTCCTTTTCGTCTGCATGGGAAACATCTGCCGCAGCCCCGCCGGCGAAGCAGTCCTCCGCCATCTCGCTCCACACACCTTCGAAATCGATTCCGCAGGCACCATCGGATACCACACCGGCAATCCCCCAGATGAACGCATGCACCGCGCCGCTGCCACACGCGGTATCGCCACTGGCGGGGCCGCACGCCAGATCACCAGCGAGGATCTCCGCACATTTGATCTCATCCTCACCATGGATCCGGATAACCGCGCCTACGTGGATGCCCTCGCCAGCAAAACAACCGATGCCACTGCCAAAATTCACGATTTTGTAGAATACTGCACCGAACACGACGTCCCCGAAGTCCCCGATCCCTACTACGGCGGAGCAGAAGGCTTCGAACACGTCCTCGATCTTCTCGAAGACGGCTGCGCCGAAATCATCCGCCGCCACGGGTAACCCCACCCAAAAAAAGCGGCGAGGACTTTCGTCCCCGCCGCCGCAGAATAAATGAGCTAGCCAATCAAATTAGCTAGTGTGCATATCCGCATACGCCGGCGTGCCATGCTCCCGGAGGTCGAGCCCTTCGACCTCTTCCTCTTCGCTAACACGAACACCCATAGTCATCTTCAGGATGAAGAAAACGGCGTAGGAGAACGCGAATCCCCAAGCGGAAATAACAAGTGTTCCGAGTAGCTGGGTTCCGAAAGAAATGGTTTCACTACCTCCATTGAAGAATGGCATCCCAACGGCAAGAGTTCCCCAAATACCACACATGCCGTGAACGGAGATTGCACCTACTGGATCGTCGATCTTGATCTTATCGAAGAAAAGAATCGAGAAGACCACAATGATTCCCGCAATCGCGCCGATGATGATCGAAGCGCCAACGCCTACAGAGTCGGCACCAGCGGTAATACCAACGAGGCCTGCAAGAATTCCATTTAAAGCCATCGAAAGGTCGGGCTTTTTAAGAAACGACCAAGAAACGACAATCGACGAAAGCGCTCCGCCAGCAGCCGCGAGTGCCGTTGTCACAAACACATAGGAGACCAGGACTGGATCAGCACTAAGCACCGAGCCACCATTAAATCCAAACCAACCAAGCCAAAGAAGGAACACACCAATCGCCGCAAGAGGCATACTGTGACCTAAGATCGGTTTGATTCCATTTGCCGCGTATTTTCCAAGACGAGGCCCGAGTACGAGAACACAGGCTAGCGCGGAAAAGCCGCCAAAAGCGTGAACCACTGAGGATCCTGCGAAATCATAAAACCCTATATCGTGAAGGAAGCCATAGCCCCACTTCCAGGAACCCGAGATCGGGTAAGCAACAGCCACAAGCAACGTCGCAAAAACCATGAAGGACGGAAGCTTCACACGCTCAGCAACAGCACCAGAAACGATGGTCGCTGCAGTCGCTGCAAACATGGCCTGGAAGATGAAATCTGACCATACAGTCATCTCAAGCTCATATCCGCCAGGGGTAACCTTACCAGGATCTCCCATTGCCTCCATTCCTGGAATTAACCATCCACTAAATCCAAAAAATTCGTTTCCGGTTCCATCGGCAAAACCGGGATACATCATATTGAAGCCACAGAGGTAATAGGTAATCAGACCAATACTGATGATGAATACATTCTTAAAAAGAATATTCACAGTATTCTTAGATTGGGTAAGCCCCGCCTCTAATGTGGAGAACCCGAGGTGCATCACAAAGACCAAGGCGGCAGCGATGAGTATCCAAAGATTATCAATTCGAAAATTTGAAGCAGCACTTGCTGTTGCATTGAACTCTTCGAGAACTTTCGCTGCTGCGTCTGCATCTTGCGCCGAGGCAAGCCCGGTCGAGGCCGCATAAACGCCAGCGGTGGCGAGTAGCCAGCGCATGAGGTGGTTCTTTTTCATAGTGTGTTGTATTCGGAATAGCCGATTGGGCGGCGATCAGTTATTGAGGAGGTTGAAAGATAGATCCGTGTTTTCCTGCGGCGGGAATCGAACCCACCTACGGTCGAAACATCGTGTAAGCACCCGCCGTGCCAGAAATGTCACACCCCTGATATATTCCACCTCCCTGCCCCCTTTTTTGATCCTCAGGCTCGAGGATGCGCCGAATCGTAAACCTTCTTCATCCGCGCCGCACTCACATGAGTGTAGATCTGAGTCGTGGAAAGGCTGGCATGCCCCAAGAGTGCCTGCACTGAGCGCAGATCCGCTCCCGCATCAAGCATGTGCGTGGCAAAGCTGTGGCGTAACTTGTGTGGAGTGAGCGCGACCGGAATGCCGGAGAGTTTATGGTATTTTTTCACCACATTCGTAATCGCAACGGTGCTCATGCCCTTTCGCATCTTGCTAATAAAAAGCGGCCCATCGGATACTTTCGCCTCCTGCCGATACTTCTGCACTGCCAGTAACGCAGGCTCACCCAGCGCACAGACCCTTTCCTTATTCCCCTTCCCCAACACACGCAGGGTTCCTGAATAGGAATCGATATCGGATACCTTGATTGCTGCGAGTTCCGAAATCCGGAGCCCTGCGCTGTAGAAGACCTCAAAAATCGCAGTGTCCCGCGCCGGAGCCCACGCTGGAGCCTGTTTTCCCGCAGGAGTTTTGCCGGGGAGAGAGAGCAGCGTCTCGATCTGTGTCTCCGTGAGTACGACAGGAAGCCGTTTCCCCAGCTTCGGCAGCTGAACATCAAGTAGCGGACTCGCAGCAAGCCCCCTTCGCCGGGTAAGAAAGGTATAAAAACTACGCAGAGCCGCAAAGTGAAGCCGAACCGTAGTGCGAGCCATCTCCGGTCGCGATGTCATGCACTCGTGCAAGTAAATCCGAAAATCATCGGCGCGGCACTCAAACCATCCCCCGGCAGCCTGTGCCTTCGGCGCGAAACGCTCGAGCGCGCCGCGATAGTTGCGCAGCGTGCGGTCGGACGCGGTTTTCTCGACGCGCATGAAATCGAGAAAGCCATCGACTAACGGATCGGCAGTTTCTAAAGACACCCTAAATATTAGACTCACCGAAACACTTTGTCTCTTCCCTTTTCGCTGTTTCCGATCTCTTTTGCCCAATGCTCACAAAACGTATCATCCCCTGCCTCGACGTCACCGACGGCCGTGTCGTGAAAGGTACCAATTTCGTCGACCTCCGCGATGCCGGAGACCCGGTCGAATCCGCAGTCGCCTACAACAAACAAGGAGCCGATGAACTCGTCTTCCTCGATATCACCGCGTCCTCCGACGCACGGAATACCATGGTGGATGTCGTCGCAGCCACCGCCGCCCAATGTTTCATGCCGCTCACCGTCGGCGGAGGAATCCGCACGGTCGAGGACATGCGCAGAATGCTCCTCGCCGGAGCGGATAAAGTAGGCGTCAATACGGCAGCGATTACCAACCCCGATGTGATTAATGATGGAGCAGATATGTTTGGCTGCCAGGCACTTGTCGTCGCCATCGATGCAAAATCCAATGGAGACGGCACCTGGAATGTCTACACCCACGGCGGTCGCAACCGCACCGAGCTCGATGCAATCGAGTGGGCCAAAGAAATGAACCGCCGCGGTGCCGGCGAAATACTCCTCACCAGCATGGACGCCGATGGCACCAAAAATGGTTACGACATCGAGCTCACCGCCCGCGTCAGCGATGCCGTGGAAATCCCCGTGATCGCCAGCGGCGGAGCCGGCACACTAGAGCATCTCGCCGAGGTTCTCGAAAACGGCAAAGCCGATGCCGTACTCGCCGCAAGCATCTTCCACTTTGGTGATTTTACTGTCGCTCAAGCTAAGGACCTGCTTTCATCCCGTGGAATTCCAATGCGTCCAATTTTTACTCTCTCATGATCTCTCGCTCTCCCCTCATCTATCTCGCTTCGCTTACCCTGTGCGCCACACGGGTCGTCTCTGCTCCTCTCGGTGATTTTCAACCACAAGCGGATGCCCTCACCGAGACATTAGCAACCAAGCTCGGCATTGATCCCGTCCCCTCGGTCTCCTTCGAAAAAGACCCAGCACTCCCTACTGAAGGCTATTCTATCACCTTCGGGAAAACTGCAATTTCCGTAAAGGCGTCCACCTCCGCCGGAGCCGCTTACGCTGCGGCCACCATCCTACGACGCCCCTCTCACGATGGCAGCGAGCAAGAAGCCTCCATCACCGAGTCTCCCGATCACGCCTATCGCAGCTTCATGGTAGATATGGGGCGCAACCCACACTCACCAGAGACGCTTCGCCACGTCGTAGATATGATGTGGATCTACAAGGCCAACTATCTCCACCTCCATCTCACCGACGATCAACTCATCTCTTGGCCATCCAAGGCCTTCCCTAAAATCTACAGCAAAAATGCCGGATGGACCTGGGAAGATTTCGAAGCACTCGAAGCCTACAGCCAAGCCAGAGGCGTCACCATCATTCCCGAGATCGATGTCCCGGGACACTCAAACCTACTCCGCAAACACTACCCCGAAGTCTTTGGAAAATCCCCTACCGACCTCGCCACATCACCAAAAGCGCAAAAAGGTGTAGAGACGATCTTGGAAGAATTCCTCTCCGTCTTCAAAGCCACCCCATACCTACACGTAGGTGGAGACGAGGCCTTTGGTGTCCCGCAAAATGACCAGCGCGATTTCATCAACCGACTCAATAAGTTCGTAAAATCCAAAGGCAAGCGCACCGTCGTTTGGGAAGGTCCACATCTCGGCAAGGGAGAAAACAAAGTCGATACCGACGTTCTCCACATCAATTGGCGCACCATTGAGTTCCCCGCTCAGCAAATGCTCGATGCAGGCTATCAGGTCATCAACGCAGCGTGGGATCCACTTTACATCGTCGATCACTATCCGAAAACGATGTTCACCGCCGTCGATATCGAGCGCTGCTACCACTGGGACATCACGCGATTTGCCCACATTAATCACGACATCTCCACCTTTGAGAAACCATTTTTTGTAGATTCCGCCGAAAACATCCTCGGATTCTGTATGCCATGGTGGGAAGGCCGCGAAAAGAACATCATGCCCCTCTGCCTCGAGCGCTTCGCGGCCGTGGCAACTGCCGCCTGGGATCGCAAAGCCGAGAATAACTTCGCCGATTACCAGGAGCGCCAGAAGCACACCCTGGCAGTTTTCCAAAAAGTCTCCGGCTACACCATCCCCCCTCTCCCCCTCGCCGATCCAGAGACGCAAAAAGAGAATGTCGCCTACCTAGCCGAAGTCGCCGTATCCGCCGGGGCTTCCCAACCCCACTTTGGCCCACAGCGTCTTACCAATGGAATCCCCGATCGCTTCGATCACTTCCTCGGATTCCCCACCAAGCCCAAGCGCCTTGAGATTACAGTAAAGCTTCCCGCAAAACCACAAGTCGGTCGTATCGTCGTCCACGAAGCCGCCGTTCGTCAAAGCCATGAAGTCTACGAAATCCTCGTCACGACAGATGGTGGGCAAAACTACCAGAGCATCGGCGAATCAAAAAAAGGCACCCGAGGTGAGAATACCTTCGTCGAATTCACCTTCGAACCCCGCGAAATCAATGCCATCATGATCCGCACTCAAGGCTGTGAAGATCTCACCTTCCCTAGCTTCAGCCGCCTCACCGAAATCACAGCCTTCGCCAAATGAACTCCACCTCCTTCCTCTCACCGCTCGACTGGGCGATCGTTGCCGCCTTCTTCGCGGTATCGCTAGGCATCGGCATCACCGCCGCCCGACGTGCGGGAAAGAGTTCTCAGGAGTTTTTCCTCTCGGGACGCAGCATGCCCTGGTGGCTGCTCGGCGTCTCGATGGTAGCGACCACCTTCGCCACCGACACCCCAAACCTCGTCACCGACCTCGTCCGCAAACAAGGCGTCGCAGGCAACTGGGTCTGGTGGGCATTCCTCCTCTCCGGGATGCTTACCGTCTATGTATTTGCAAAATTGTGGAGGCGCGCCGGCGTCCTCACCGACGTCGAATTCTACGAGCTGCGCTACAGCGGTAAAGCTGCGGCATTTCTCCGCGGCTTCCGAGCCATCTATCTCGGCCTCATTTTCAATGTGCTCGTCATGAGCGCCGTAAGCCTCGCTGCCGTAAAATTCGGAGAAATCGTGCTCGGCGTAAGCGGCCCCGTTCTCCTTGGAGTGAGTGGCGTCATTGTCCTGGCATACAGTCTACTCGGCGGTCTTCGCGGCGTCATCCTTACCGACTTCGTCCAATTCGGCCTCGCCATGGTCGGTTCCGTCTGGGCTGCTATCTATCTCATCAATCACGAACGTGTCGGAGGAATGGAAACTCTCCTCGCCGATCCACGTGTGATTGAAAAAATGAATATCCTACCCGACCTCGCCACACCAGCTGAATGGGTGCCCCTCCTTCTGATACCCTTTGCCATTCAATGGTGGGCGTCCTACTACCCCGGCTCAGAGCCAGGGGGTGGCGGCTACATCGCGCAGCGAATCTTCTCCGCAAAAGACGAACGCAATGCCATGGGAGCAGCTCTCTTTTTCAACATCGCTCACTACGCCTTACGACCCTGGCCATGGATCATGATCGCACTCGCTTCGATCATCGTTTTCCCCTCTGTAGAGTCGATCCAACAAGCGTTCCCCGGTGCAGATCCAGGTGTCATTGCCGATGACGCCGCCTACCCCGCAATGCTCACCCTACTCCCGAAAGGGCTTATTGGTCTCGTCGCAGCATCACTCATCGCCGCCTACATGTCCACGATGTCTACCCAAGTGAATCTCGGCGCATCTTATCTGGTAAACGATTTCTACAAGAGATTCCTCAAACCCAATGCCTCGGAAAAGGAACTCGTCTGGGCCGGTCGCATCGCCACCGCTTTCGTGCTCATCTGCGGTTGCGGAATGGGACTTGTCGTAGAAGAGGCCGGACAAGTATTTAAATACCTTCTCCTCCTAGGTGCAGGAACTGGTGCGATCTACATTCTGCGTTGGTTTTGGTGGAGAATCAATGCCGTCACGGAAATCATCGCAATGGTTGTCTCACTCGTCGTTGCCAGCTACTTCACTTTTAGATTCCCAAAGATGATGCCAGAGAACCCCTCCATCTGGTGGGAATTTGCAGCAACACTTCTCCCCGTCCTCATCACCACCGCCGCATGGGTGATATCATGCTACTTCACTCGCCCAACCGATTCCGCCACACTGCAGAACTTCTACCGAGTCGTCCGCCCCGGTGGCCCCGGCTGGGCGAAGCTTCGCGCCGAAGCTCCTGATCTCGAAGAGGGCGAAGGAGCCTGGGATGTCCCCCTCGGAATCCTCTGTGCCCTCGTCGGATGTTTCACCGTCTATGGAGCAATCTTCACCGTCGGCCTCTGGCTCTACGGTCGCACCGGAGCCGCCGTCGCCTGTGGCATCCCAACCATTTTGCTAGGCATCTTCCTCTTCAAAGCCTGGGACAAAATCCGCACCTTGCGCTCATCATAAAATAAGCCACCGGCGGCACATTCGTCATCGCAGTCTCCGAATTACTGCACCAACTCCCCCAACCCTTCGGGGGAGCGAATGATGAAATCTGCCATGGCCGCAGCAATCACCGGCTCACGCGCCACGCCCCAAGTGACGCCCGCGCTCATCGCGCCCACCTTTTTGGCAGCCTCGATATCTCGCGTCTCATCTCCCACGTAAACAAGCGAAGCTGCCGATAGGCCGCCAAGCTCAGTTTTCAAAATGCGGCGCAAATGCCGAGCCTTGCCAAAGAGGCTCGACCCTCCATCGACAAATCCAAAATAATCACGCATCCCGTGAGAGGCGAGAAACGCCTCCACATTCTCACGGGTGTTCGAGCTCAGAATACCCAGTTTCACCCCGGTATCCTGCAACGCCCCGAGCGCTTTCTCCACACCAGGAAAGGTCGGGAGCGTCGCCACGCGATCACGCATCCGGCGACGCAGCTCGATCTGAAACTGCGGAATCTTCCGCGGCTTGAGCCCCACCCGTGAAATCACCTGCTTCAAAGGCATTCCTCGAAGCTCCTCCGCAAGATCATCCGTCACGTGCTCCATACCAAACATCGGCCCAATCTCATTGGTCACCTCCAGCGCCATGGGGATCGTGTCCGCGAGCGTACCGTCGAAATCGAAGATCACAGCACCAGGTCGGGTGGGATCGAGAGGGGTTTGAGTGAAAGCCATAGATTTAATGAAGCGGGAACCCTCGACGGACCGTCCCGGCACGTCCAGCAGGGAAACCGTTGAAACTGCGCTTACGCTCGGATAGTCTAGACACGTGAATTTGAATGCCTCTATCGCCCTAGCCCTCACCGTTCTCGGCCTCGCCTCGTGCACCACCACCGGAAGCACCCATTCGGACACCTCATCCGAGACGACCCCGCCGCCTCGCGGCTACACCGCCCCCGTCTCCCCCTTCGCTACCGCGTCGGGTAGCTAATGGCCAAACTCCTCATCATCGTCGGCCTTGGGATCGCGCTCCTCGGCGCCCTCGTGCTGTTTTTTCCCGGAATTTTTTCCTGGTTTGGCAAGCTCCCGGGCGACGTCCGCATTGAAAAAGGCTCCACCTTTATTTCCTTTCCTGTAACGACGATGATTCTCATCAGCGTTGTTCTCACCGTTCTCCTCAACCTCTTTTTCCGACGGTGATCCTTCGTCTCCCCCTCCTCGCCACCGCCATTGCGGTGCTCTTCAGCTCCTGCGGCACCCCGAATTCACGCAAGCCCAAGCCATTTCGCTCCTCGCAGCCTTCGCCCGCAGCCCGCCCATTTGCCTCCCAATTCCCGATCGAATGGCCAGCTGCCGACCCCTCCATTTCACAATGGCCGCCAAACGCCCCCTGGATCAAGGCTCAATCCTACGTCTTAGTCGATATCGATACCGGCAATACCCTTGCCTATAAAAACCTCGATCAAGTGCGCGCCGTCGCCAGCACTCAAAAGCTCCTCACCGCACTCATGATCCTCGAGCGTGGGCGCCTTCGCACACCTATCATCATCCAGCCCCAAGACACCAAGGCACCCCCATCAAAAATGGGGCTACGGGTCGGACAACGGATCACCCGCGAAGACCTACTCACCGTCGTCCTCGTGAAAAGCGCCAACGACGCCTCCGAAGCCCTCGCCCGCGACCACTCCGGCAGCGTCCCCGCCTTTGCAGCCGCCATGGACCGCCGCGCCCGCCAGCTCGGAGCCTTCCGCTCCCATTTTGTAAACCCCCATGGCCTCACCGAGCCCGGCCAAAGATCCACCGCCCGCGAAATCGGACGCATCGCCCTCGCCGCCTACCGCCAGCCCTTCATCAGAAAAACAGCGCTTCGCCAATCCGCCTACATCGCCGGAAAAACCTATAAGGCCACCAACAAGCTCCTCGCCAGAATGCCCGAATGCACCGGCCTAAAAACCGGCTACACCCGCGCCGCCGGTAGATGCCTCGTTTCCACCGCCCACTTCGGACGGAAGAAAGTCCTCCTCGTTCAACTAGGCTCCCAAACGAAATACATCTTCAACGACGCCGAAAAAATGATGCGATGGGGCGCGAGCCAACGAGGAGTAGGCCGGTAAACTGCGGCTTGCCTAAAGTCACACCGCCTCCCGCACCTTTTCCTTCTCCGCCTCACACATCGCCTCCAGCCTCGCGATCTCTTTCCTCCGCTCATCCTCAAGCGTCGCCACGGCCATAAAATCAGTCGCCGCATGCGCCGCTGCGATCCGCCCATCAAAGCCCACCTTTGCGCCCGCGATCTTGCTTTCATAAAGCGTATTGATCTCTGCGATCTTAGCCTTCTGGGCATCAGTAAGCGGCTTGTGATCGCCACCACCCATTCGCTCCATTGCCATTTCGTATGCTGATTTCATCCGTGATCATCATCCGTCACCACCATAGAAGAAACAGAAAACTTGGCTCCCCTCTCCGCTTCATGTAAAGAAACTGTTCCTTCTGATGCCCCTCGAAAATTTCACGTCCCTCATCGCCACCGATTTCGACGGAACCGTCATCGACCCCGAATCAGAAACCCCCTTCCCCCAAGAGCTCGGCAGCGCCATCCAAGCACTCCAAGAAAAGGGCTCCGCCTGGGCTATTTGCACCGGGCGCAGTCTCAATCAGGCAAACGACGGCATCCTCCAATACTGCGATCCCATCTGGCCAGACTTCCTCATCAGCAGCGAGCGCCAGCTCTACATCCGCAATCGCTTCCATCGCTGGGTTCCCCTCGGGAAATGGAATTCCCGAGAAGCAAAAGACCACCAAAAACTCTTCAAAGGAAATCGCCGGTTCTTCAAAAAGATCCGCAATTACATCGAAAAAGAAACAAGTGCCCGCTACATCGCCACCGATCACGAACCCGCCGGCATCATCGCCACCGACGACGCCGAGATGTACCGCATCTGCACCCACCTCGACGAGATCCTCCCCAAAGTCCCCACCCTAGGCTACGAACGAAATTCCATCTACCTCCGCTTCAGTCACAACGCCTACAGCAAAGGAACCACCCTCGCCGAACTCACCCGCACCCTCGGTCTCGCCCCCCAGGCAATCTTCGCCGCCGGAGACAACTACAACGACCTCTCCATGCTAGATAAGCAACACGCCGAAATGCTAGCCTGCCCCCACAACGCAAACGACACCGTGAAAAACACCGTCACCAAAGCCGGAGGCCACGTAAGCGAAAAAAACTGCGGCCAAGGAGTCCTCGAAGCCCTCAAGCACTTCTTCCCCTAGCACCCTCAAATACCAGACTTCTCAAAAAACCGCTTTAAGCGAAAAGCAGTTCCACAATAAGACTGTTATTTGCATTTTGAATATTTCCAGAGTACATACTCTGAGTGAATTCCCTCTTCGATGAAAAACTAGGCAACTCGCTCGAAGCCCCCTTCCCTGAGCTAACGCCACGAGAAATAACTCTTCCGAATGTGCCGGATGGAAAGGCGCACGCCGTCATCGGCATGCGCCGCGCCGGAAAAACATCCTTTCTCTACCAGTGTCTCAAAAAACGCCTCGCGGCAGGCATCGAACGCAACCGCCTAGTCTACTTTAACTTCGAGGACGAAAGGCTCTCGGGCCTTGAATCCACCGACATGGGAGGCGTCCTCGACGCTTACTACCGGCGGTTTCCCCAATACCGAAAATTGACCAAAGTCACCTTCTGCTTCGATGAAATCCAGCTTATCTCCGGTTGGGAACGTTTCATTCGGAGAGTCTTAGATGAAGAAAACGTCGAAATCATCTGTAGCGGCTCCTCCGCCGAACTCCTGAGCCGCGAAATAGCCACCTCCATGAGGGGGCGCGCGATGGAAACCATCGTCACCCCCTATTCGTTCCGCGAATTTGTCGTAACAAAAGGCCATGCCCCAATCGATCCCACACAGCCGATCAGTGCAAAAAGGCGCTCAGAAATGGAAAACCTTTTCGAAACCTACCTGAAATGTGGAGGTTTCCCCGAAGCTGCCGAAATGGACTTACGCACCAGAATCGATCTCCTCCAAGGATACGTCGATATCGTTCTCTTCCGAGATGTCATCGAACGCCACAACGTAAGTAATATAAGCGCCCTTCGGGAACTCACCCGACACGTCATCCGAAATGTCGGCACCCAAGTCAGTATCAGTAAGCTATACAATAGCTTCCGCTCTCAAGGAATATCTGTCACCAAACAAACCCTCATCGATTTCTACTATCACCTAGAGGACTGTTTTCTCATCAGTACCCTCAAGATAGATTCCCAGTCGGAAAGAAAAACTCGAGTAAATCCCCGGAAAGTTTATCTCGCCGACCACTCGCTCGCATCTGCATTCCAGCATTCCCCTTTCGCCAACCGCGGCCACCACCTAGAAAATATCATTGCCTGTGAACTCTTCCGCCGCTCCAGAAAAGTCACTTACGTCAGAACCAACTCAGGCTACGAAGTCGATTTTCTCTCCCGCGACGACGAAGGCAACAAATCTCTCGTCCAAGTATCCGCCGATATCAGCGCCCTCGCAACTCGTGACCGCGAGTGCCGCGCCCTCGCAGAAGCTGCCGATGAACACCCCAGCGCCACACTAACGCTCATCACCGAAACCTCAGATCAACAGATCAATTACAATGGTCACATCATCAATACCATCCCTGCATGGAAATGGTTGAGTACGTGGAAATCTTAGCTTCAGAATATTATATACACAGCAAGCTCAACCTACCCGTTTACGCGAAACACCACTCAGAAAGATTCGATTTCGAAAATGCGCTATAAAGCACAGCAGACATCGCCATTTTGAGCACGTCCTTCAAAAACAAAGAAGCACCTCAATTCTAAAGCGCCGATTCTGGCGCACTCTACAAATGCTTACCTCCGGCGCTTCAGCTGAAGCTGAGCGATGCTCTTCGCAATCACAGCTTGGAGTGCAGCCTGCTCTTCCGCCTCGTCGGATGGGATCTCTTTAAGTCGATCCTCCGCACGCTTCAGCGCCTCTTCGACGATCTTCTCATCGATATCAGCATCACCTACCGCAAGATCGGTAAGCACAGCGACAGAACTTCCCTGCACCTCAACGATTCCCTCACCAACGGCCAAGACGGTCTCTTTACCATCCAGCTTATAGCGGAGTTCGCCAGGTTTCAGAGAAGTTACAAGAGCCGCGTGATTAGGAAGAACTCCGAGTTCCCCTTCGATTCCAGGTATCTCAACCATCTCGACCTCCGCAGAAAATTCCTTCCGCTCAGGCGTCACAATATCAAGATGAATGGGCATCGAATAGGTGGGTCTTTAAATCTTAAATCTGTTAGCTTAAATCTCCTACCGACTAAGCAGAGAGATCAACAGTGTCGATGCCGCCCTTCATGTAGAAGTTGTTCTCGGCAATCTTGTCGTGCTTACCATCGAGAACCTCAGCGAAGCTCTTCACGGTATCTTCAATTCCTACGTAAACACCTGGCGAACCGGTGAAAACCTCTGCCACGTGGAACGGCTGAGAAAGGAACTTCTGAATCTTACGAGCGCGGAAAACGGTGAGCTTATCTTCATCAGAAAGCTCATCCATTCCGAGAATCGCAATGATATCCTGGAGGTCTTTGTAGCGCTGAAGCACGTTCTGCACGCCACGAGCAACGCGGTAGTGCTCCTCACCGACGACCTCTGGAGCGAGAGCGTTCGATACGGATGAAAGTGGATCCACCGCTGGGTAAATACCGAGCTCAGCAAGTGAACGCTCAAGCACCACCGTAGAGTCAAGGTGAGCGAAAGTGTTTGCCGGTGCAGGGTCAGTAAGGTCATCCGCAGGGACGTAAACAGCCTGGAACGAAGTAATCGATCCCTTCTTCGTGGAAGTGATTCGCTCCTGCATCGCACCCATCTCAGAAGAGAGGGTCGGCTGGTAACCCACAGCGGAAGGCGTGCGCCCAAGAAGTGCGGACACCTCAGAACCGGCCTGGGAGAAACGGAACACGTTATCAACGAAGAGAAGAACGTCCTGGTTCTGCTCATCGCGGAAATACTCAGCCATCGAAAGCGCAGAAAGAGCAACACGAAGACGAGCACCCGGAGGCTCGTTCATCTGCCCGTAAACAAGAGCCACCTTAGATTCCTCAAGCTTCTCCTGGTTGATAACACCAGAGTCGCTCATCTCCCAGTAAAGATCGTTACCCTCACGAGTTCGCTCACCAACACCCGCAAAGAGCGAGTATCCACCGTGCTGCTTCGCGATGTTGTTGATCAGCTCCATGATAACCACGGTCTTACCAACACCAGCACCACCGAAAGCACCCACTTTACCACCCTTAGTGAACGGGCAAATAAGGTCGATCACCTTAATTCCCGTCTCAAGAATTGTAGCAGAAGGGTTCTGATCAACGAGGGAAGGAGCCGGACGGTGAATCTCGTAACGCTTATCCGCATTCACTGGACCACGCTCATCTACAGGGTCACCAGTCACGTTGAAGATACGTCCGAGAACACCTTTACCAACAGGAACGGTAATCGCACCACCGGTATCAGTCAGGGTCATCCCCCGCTTAAGACCTTCCGTGGAAGACATCGCAACTCCGCGAACCCAGCCATCACC
>CALAIY010000063.1 GCA_937922595.1 uncultured Verrucomicrobiales bacterium
CGGGTGGCCGACCGAGGGGGGCGAGCCATAGATTGCCGGTAAAAATGAGGGCGGCGGCGATGAGGGCATTTGCGGCGGCTCCCCAGTAGAGGCCGCGGGTGACGTCGTCTTTCCAGCCTTGGGCGTCTGCGGGGAGGTGCCAGGGTTTTTCGCCGAAGGCGAGGATCCCAAGGGAGGCGAGGATGATGAGCCCGAGGAGGAGGCGGGGCCAGCGGGCGTGGAGCATGTCGAGAAATAGGGGAGGGGTGGCGGCGGTGCAAACTTGTGGCGTGCGCGTGCGGCGCTATTCTCGCCACATGAAACACGATCTCTCACAAAAACTTTTCAAGGCGGCGAAAAAAGTGATCCCTGGCGGGGTAAATTCACCGGTGCGGGCGTTTCGCAATGTAGATGGCGAGCCATTTTTTGTAAACCGCGCGCGGGGTTGCCGGGTGTGGGACGTGGATGGGAACGAATACATCGATTACATCGGGACGTGGGGGCCGGCGATCCTGGGGCATGCCCCGGAGATCGTGGTGGAGACGGTGCGTGAATATGCGAAGCGGGGCACGAGCTACGGCATTCCGCATCCGGGGGAGGTAGAGATGGCGAAGCTCATCTGTGAGTGGGTGCCTTCAGTGGAGAAGGTGCGCATGGTGAGTAGTGGCACGGAGGCTACGATGAGCTGCGTAAGGCTAGCGCGTGGGTTTACCGGACGGGATAAGATCATCAAATTTGATGGGAATTACCACGGTCACGTTGATTCCCTTCTTGTGGCGGCAGGAAGTGGAGCACTGACCCACGGCGAACCAGACAGCGCGGGCATCCCAGCAAGCTTGGCCGCAGAAACCATCGTCGTGCCTTACAATGATGAAGAGGCGGTGCGTGCGGTTTTTGCCGCGTGCGGTGATCAGGTAGCGGCGATCATCGTAGAGGCAATTCCGGCCAATGCGGGACTCGTCCCGCCAGTGCCCGGCTTCGTTGATTTCCTTCGCAAAATCACCCAGGAAAACGGCGCACTTCTCATCTGGGATGAAGTGATGACCGGCTTCCGCGTCGCGAAGGGCGGCGCACAAGAGCTTTTCAATCTCAATCCAGATCTCACTGCGATGGGCAAAGTGATTGGTGGAGGCCTTCCAGTGGGAGCCTTCGGCGGGCGCGCCGATATCATGGATCACCTCGCGCCCGACGGCCCGGTCTATCAAGCAGGCACCCTTTCAGGAAACCCCCTCGCCGTCGCCGCAGGACTCGCTCAACTCAAAGAACTCGACCGGCAAAACGGCTGGGCGCGCCTCGAAGATATAGGACAACAATTCGAAGACGCCGTGCGCGGCGCGCTCAAAGAAGCCGGCAAGGACTACACATTTTACCGCGTCGGCAGCATGTTCTGTCTCTACTTCCGCAGCGGCGAAATTCGCAACGTAAGCGACGTCATGAAGGCAGACATGCCCGCCTTCAAGCGCTTCTTCCATCACTGTCTCGAAGCCGGCGTCTACTTCGCACCATCACCCTACGAGACAGGATTCCTATCCCTCGCACACACCCCACAAGAGATCGATCAGACTGCCGAGATCATCACCGCAGCTCTCAAAGCTTAGCGCTGGCATACTGGACAATAGCACGTCGTTCGGCCCCGTAGGGATTCACGCTCCAGTCGCGCCTTACATCGCGGGCAATTAAACCCCTCCTTCCAGCGGTGATTAAAAAGCCAGGAATCAGGAGGCCTACTCCAATCCGTGCCGATGACGCGCAGCGCATTCTTCGTCACCGTGCGCGTCTCGCGCCACACCGTAGCCACCTGTTTTCCATCGAGCTCTCCAGCTGGAAGTGCCGGATCGATCTTCGCGCGCCACACGATCTCATCCGCCATCCAGTTGCCAATTCCGGGGAAACGCTCCTGCTCAAGCAAGACAGATTTCACCGGACTCCTCTTCTTCCGCGCAAAATACACCGCCACCGCCTCTTCCGTAAAACCATCGCTCAAGATCTCGGGCGGCAACTCCCGCCACCACGTCGGCGGCACCTTCCCCTCAGACATCACGATCTTACCAAAAAGTCGTGGATCAGAAAAGACCAGTCGCCGCCCTCCCGCCTGCTCCAATACCAAATGATGATGCTTCGGATCCGCATCCGCCTTCGTCGTCGATCCCGGCCGGTGCAGCTGCGCCCCCTTCGCCATCCCCCCTTCGATCGTAAACATCTTCCCCGTCATTCCCAGATGACCAAAAAGCCACACCCCGCCAGAAAATTCGAAAAGCATATTCTTCCCATGCGTCCGCGCTCCGCGAAACACCTTCCCCCCCAGCGCCGCCGGAATCCGTTCGGGCTCGGTATCACGAAAAATCCGTTTCTCCGAATGCACCCGTGCCTCCACAATTTTCTTCCCCATTCCGGGATCCCACTGGCGGGCGTAATAAGCGACTTCAGCAAGTTCTGGCATATCAAGCTCTACGCATGCTCCGTACAAAAAATAACACAGCCCGACCTACTCACATAAGAAAACCCCTTAACTTATGGAAAACCGGTCGGGCTGTGCTTTCAACCCCTACCAAGTCCGAAGACTCAGCGGTATAGCTGATACGCACAGCTATAGCCGTTTCTTTGATCTTTTCATCATTTATTTCATATATTTCCACAAATTCTTCAAAACCCCCTCGTATTGAGCACCCTCATGCGTGCCCCCCACCCCATTTTTTTCGCACTAGCACTCGCCCACCCCCTCACCTACGTCCGCAATTCCTGTGGAAACACCGCCACCGCCCAAAATAGCCCCTCCACCTCCACCAGACCCATTTCACTCCTAGAAGAGAGCGCCCCCGAAATCTCCGGTATCGAATTCATGCCCCGCAATCAAAACGTCAAAGGCGACTTCTTCTACACCGACAACCAAGGCCTCTGGAACGCCTCCTCATCCCTCAAGCACCTTAAACTCGGCGGCTTCATGGGCAACCCATCGGCCTCAACCGCATTCGCTGAAACGGCCAAATCCCCCACGAAATCAAAGAAATGCGCGCCACCCGCGATCGCCTCACCGTCCGCCTCAAAATACGCGGCCTCGTAAAAGGCCACGTCCACCAGCTCCACATAAAAAAACTAGGCATCGCCCACCCCACCGCCTACTACACCCTCAATGAAATCCCCAAGCGATAGCTAATGCTCCGTCGCTTCGAAATTCCCGCCACCGCACTCCTCTGCGCACTTCTATGGGGCAGCGCCTTCCCCCTCATCAAGCTCATCTACGGCCACTGGGCCCAAGCCGGCGATACCCTCCCCATCCGCCTCACCTTCGCCGGAATCCGATTCATCATCGCCGCCCTCATGCTCGCCGCCCTCCGCGGCAACCCCCTCCCCGCCCTCCGGGCAAACACCTGGAAACGCCTCGCCGCCCTCACCCTCGGCATGACGTTCTTCCAATACCTCTTCTTCTACCAAGCCCTCTCCTACTCCAGCGGAGTCCTCGGAGCCCTCATCACCGTCTGCGGAGCCCTCTGGTGGGTCATCCTCTCCCCCCTCACCCTCGGAAGCCCCAAGCCCACCGCAAAACAATGGCTCGGCCTCGCCCTCGGAGCCACCGGAGTCCTCTGCGCCGTCTGGGCACCCGGAGCCGGAGCCGGGAATCCAATCCTCGGCGCATCCCTCTTCCTCGCCGCCACCCTCTCCGGAGCAATCGGAGCCATCGCCATGGCAAAACTCAAAGGCAGCGTCCGCGCCGGCAAAGCCACCGCCATCTCCCTCGGCACCGGCGGCCTCATGCTCGCCCTCTGCGGAGCCCCCGGCTGGAAACAATTCGCCGCCCTCTGCGACCTCCGCACCATCCTCACCACCCTCTTCCTAGCAGCCGTCTCAGCCATCGCCTTCTCCCTCTGGAACTGGCTCGTCCAGCGCCACGACACCAACACCCTCGCCCCCTACCGCTACCTCATCCCCATCTGCGGCGTCACCGAATCCGCCCTCTTCGTCAAAGCCGAAACAGTAGGCATCGGAACGCTTTTAGGTGGGGTGTTAGTAGCTGGATCAATTCTACTTACCTCGCGCCGAAGAGCATAACTTCACAACTACGGTATATTTTCCAATTTTCGCGAATTCTCGAAACGGTTCAAACTGAGCGCGCTTCAAGGCGGCTCTACCTGCTACCATGTCGTGTTCGAAATGAATTTGAATTCGCCACTGTTTCTTGATTCGAATGGAATCAAAGTAAAAGATCCTGTTGATCTTGTAAATCCTGTCCAAAAACATATTAGACAGGATCGACATGATTTACAGGATAGGAAGTAGAATGAAATCGTGTAGGAACCCAACGTCGCGGGATCGATTCCGCTTTCCTCATGAAAAATTAGGTGAAACTTTCACCAGAGGTATCCACATTATTCCAAGCTATGGCAAAAAAGAAAAAGAAGAAAAGCATCCTGATCTCCACAAAAAAGCGAGTCCCCCAGCCCTCACCAGCCGAGCGAGCCTTCCGTTTATTCAGAGTTATCTCCAGCGAAGAGGAAATGCTCGAGCCCGGCGAAGAAGCCGTCCCCGATGAAAAACGCGACGAACACGATGCCATCTACGACCGCATCACCGCTCTCCTCGCAAGTAGTGAAGAAAACGAAGACCCCCATCTCATTTCCGATATCGAAGCCATCATCGCCGAATTTCCCAGCCTCAGCCACCCCCGGAACTGGCTCCTCACCACCCACCAGCTCAAAGGAGACCTCGATCGCGCCCTCCAGCTCGCCGAAAAACTCCACGCCGAGCGCCCCCAATACTTCTTCTCCCGGATAAGCCTCACCCAAGTCCACTACGAACTAGGCAACTACAAGCAAGCCGCCGAAATACTCTGGGCCCAAGGCTACACCCCCACCAAAGCCTACCCCGACCGCAAAATATTCCACGGAAGCGAAGTCTATTCCTGGCTACTAAATAGCGGAAAGCTCCTCGCAGTCACCGGCGAGCTCAAAGCCGCCCGCTACTGCAGAGGAATCCTCGCCAACACAGAGCGAGGAGCTTCCGCAGTCCATGAAATTGATCACCTAATCCAAGAATCGGTTATCCGGGAAATCGCCGAAAAAAATGGGATCGAACTCCCATCCGACTAACGAAGGCTCAAAGATAATAAAATCACATACTAGAAAAATCCGCCCTCGCCCCACGAAGATCCGGAATAATCACCACAAAATAACACCCCAGGCGAACCAATCCAAAAATGAGCCCCAACGTATCGATCACAAGCCAGGTCATCCACGTACTGCCTGAATTTCCTTGGTAGCGCTCCCTTAGATGAAGAAACGGATAAACTACCCAATATCCGAAGACCGGAACCACACATGCCACCCAACAAGGACTTCCAAGAAGAATCCACAAGCTACTCGGCACATCTGGCAACGCCGATCTCAAAGCGCCAATGTAAAGGTAGTCCAAAAAATACATCAAGTGCAGCCGTCCATCCGGCAATGGGTGAATCGCATCGGTGTAGAAAACTTTGCATCAATAGTTAGCGTAGACATGCCTTAACCTGGCGATCGAAGCTCCCCATGAGGCCTCCCGGTAGATATGGTTGCGGCAAACCACCCGATGAATTTCACGCTTCTTACCGAGATTCACTGGATCACGGTCTCTATGTAGTACTCCCCGCCTTCCGATTTTCTATCCTCGTCTTCCTTCAAAATCGCATTTTCGCAGAGAATCATTAGATTATACGCGATGCATAGGAATCGGGCGTGCGCTGTTTCCGACACGCTCCCGCTTCCCCAGGACTTTCGCTCTTCAAGCTTGTTTTTAAACTCGTTGAATATCTTCTCGATGTCCCATCGATGTTTATATCCTGAGTAGGCTCGATAATCCTCACCCCAAAAAGACAAAAAAAACCGACAGGCTATATTGCCTGCCGGTCTTTCAATTTCGACGAGTTAGCGAAGAGCTTCAGCAGCTTTTCGACTTTCAGGAGAGAGATCCGCTAGCAAGTAGCGAATTTCTTTACCATTTGGCATGATAAAGATGAGATCCTCTTGGCTCACGGATTTTACAGCAGCAGTGATGGTTTTCCCATCCTTGTTAGTCCAGTCCTGAGACTTTGCGGCTTCGGGCTCAGGCTCTTCCACAACCGACTGTGCCTCAAGCTCCTTACGGAGTTCGCGAACAACCTTACGCATATCTCCCTTGAGAGCGGCATAGGAAATGCCTTTGATTCCTTCGGAGGCATCAGCAGAAGTCACGTAGATCTTCGGAATCGTATTTCCGGCCGCCTTACGGAGCCCCCATGTGCTTTTAGGGAGTTTCGGCTGGTCTTTCGCCTCAGTATTCGAATAAACAACGACACCAGCTTTGCGGAAAGACTTAAATGCTGCCGAACTGACAGCGAGGCAGGGACGTCAAGTCGTTTCCGAAGTAGTGTGCACAAAAATGAGCGGTTTTCCCTCTTCCGCGGCCTTAGCCTTAGCTTGTTCCAGCTCATTCATTTCAAAAACAGAGCTGGGCAGATTGAATCCAGCGAGAGCACTAGTAGCCATCGCAAAGACCGGAATAAGGAAATTTAATTTCATAATATCCTGAGTCTATGTTTTTGGAGAACGAATGTCGAGAATGAAATTCGCCAGAGAGACAATCTTAGAAGCCGCTCGAATACCCGACAACAACTCTACTCGCCGCTAGAGCCCTCAACTTCTATCCAAAACACGCTCAATACCTACAGGCATCGCCACCATTCAGAAAAGGCACCGCTTTAATGCGTCGAAGAAATGTCCGCGAGATTTAGCTTCGTGATATCGGGCACTTCACAGTCCTCTGCGGGATAGCCTACTACCAAAAGCAAAAAGGGCTTTTCGCTCGGTGAGCGCCCAAGGATCTCGGTGAGGAATTTCATGGGACTTGGCGTGTGGGTGAGCGTTGCCAATCCCACCTGATGAAGAGCTGAGATGAGGAAGCCGGTGGCGAGTCCAATAGACTCTTTTGGGTAATACACCTTCACTTCCTCACCACTCTCATCCACCACCTTCGACTTTTGGAAGATCGCGATCAAAGCAGGTGCCTTCTCCAAAAAAGGCTTCTGCGCATCCGTTCCCAAATGATCGAGCGCATCAAGCCATTCCTGCGGTGCACGCGATCCATAAAACTCACGCTCCTCCGCCTCCGCAGCCTCACGAATGCGCCGCTTCACCTCAGGACTCTTCACCACCGCGAAATGCCATGCCTGCTGATTCGCTCCATTCGGAGCCCGTCCTGCAATCTCAAGGCACTTCTCAATCACCCCCTCTGGAATCAGATCTGAGGAAAAAGCACGCACCGATCTCCGCGCCTTCATCACTTTAAGAAGAGAAGCAGATCGCGAGCGCATCTCATCTTCAGAAACGCGCTCAAAGCAAAGTGGAATAGTCTTAGGCATCGCAACGAGAATCCTGTATTTCGCGCGCAAGGCAAGCTCGATTACAGCCGCAGATAAACCTGATTTCATCTCTCAATGGATTCCACAGATCAATCTCGATGAGTGCCGAAGGTGGTCGCGAATCATACTTCTGGGCTCAATATAAAAAGAGGACACTGAAGCCACGGAAGCTCGGAACCTGCTAAACTGAGATTCCATTACTCTGCTCTTTTACGCGCTTCCGTGCATTCAGTGTCCGGTATTTTGAAGCATCTCAGATTATGCTTCGAAGCTCCGAATCCCGCCCCAAGACAACCGTTCTTTATCAATTTCCGGGCAAGATAAAATAAACCCACTTTACGCCTACCCGATTCCCTTTCGGAGCCAGCGGCTCATACAATATCAAGTAGACGATTTCCCCCCTCCCTTCAAATGGCAGCTCTCGCAGCCGTGAAGCCCCACCACACGGCAAAGCCCTCGCTGCATATGCGCTTACTCCCAACCAGAGCCTCTGAACACTCGCACCAACGAACGGTGTAATCCTCCGGTCGCTCAACCAAGCCCGTCCGCACTGGATTGAGATCAATATATGCTGCCACCGTCGCCGTCGCATCGCCGCTTTCCACTAAAACGCTCTTAAATCGCGCCATCCAGAGTGTTCCCCTCCGTGAATGCTTCTTATTATATCAAGGGAAATGCCCACAGCGATAGTGCTCGTCACTGGGCGAAGCCAAATAATCTGGCACAATCCGTTACGCTTCATTTTTTGCCCAACGCTTCGCCGGTGCCTGCCTCATTCTTGGTGCGGCGGGTGTATATCCACCAGTGCAAGAAAAAGCCGAGACTAAATTTAGTCTCGGCTTTCAAAGTGCTATTATAACTCTTCTGCGATGACTCTGCAATTAGCGATGACGGCGAAGAAATCCAAGGAGGCCAAATCCGCAAAGAAGAGCGGAAGACGGCTCTGGAACAACATCAAATTGAAGTCCTGCGAAATCCGTGAAGCTGCCAGCAGGGGCATCAACTGAGACGACAATTTCGTTAGCCCCATTCACCGGAATGCCGGTAAATTGGAGGTAATTGACGCCTTCAGTGAAAGCCGTTGGAGTGGTGTTTTGGCCAGTAGTGCTTTGCATGGTAGAGCCGTTAATCGAATAAGTTTGTCCTCGCAGCACACCAGATCTATGGAAGTTATTAAATATAACTATATCGACAATGTCTCCGGCGTCGAAGCCTCCGATAACGATGCCTGACTGATCGTTGTTCATTGTACGGTGATCGGCAAACCAAGCGTTTTGCCATGGGCCGATGCCAGTTAGGGAGTTGGCTGCGCTTCCTCCGCCGTGAAGGCGGAATTCATTGAAGGTGATCATGTGGCTGGTCGCCACATTGTTGATATCTACAATTGTCGAAACAGTTTTGTTAGTCGCTGTGAGGGTGCCTGTACCAACGACAAGACCGTCTCCACTTACTGCGTTCCAAGTATCGCCGACACCTGATCCGAGGATACCTGCTCCAGTTCCTGCAAGAACGGTTCCGCTAGCGTTCGTCTGGCTTGATACGTTTACGCTAACAGTAGCAGCACTCGTCATTGAAAGAGCACTTAGGCTCATAATGATTGTGTGTTTAATCATAGTATTTATTTATTCGTTTATCAGGGGTTTGATAGCTTCCTATCCAGAAGGCTAGGTGTTTTTATAGACAGCTGCAAGAGTGTTATCAATGTATTTTTTAAAGAAAACTCGAGCTAGAATGTACGATTTTAGCAAAATTGATTGAGTGAGCTGTTAAATGTACACTGATAAAAGTTGTACCTTTGGTTTCTATGGTTAATACTTACCACATGGCGACCATCACCAATACTGACGGATCGATCACGGTAGCTTTCACTTTCATGCCCGGCTCCTATGGTGGAAAGCGAGCGCGCGCTTCAAGGCGCGGCCAATCACGCGCTATCCGAAGCCACCGGCCACTGCCTTAGCCGCTTCGATACCGATGGAGCCCCAATATTAACCATCGGTGGAAAACGCCTCACCAGCAAAGGAGAAGTCATAGTAGGGACAATCGCACACTACAACCCAAGGGAGAAAGACTCTACACCACCTGGCAACGCATCGATTTCTGGTACGTCAGCGAATACATAAGCCAAGCCTCCGAAGCAATGTCGCTCACAGGGATAGCAGCCCAGCCTGGAGCCAAGAAACCTGGCACCGACTCAAACACGAAAGAGGCGTAGCACAGGAACTAGCAACCGAATTTGCCGAAAATTCATGGAAGGCATTCAGTTTTACTAGCAATGGTGTAGAACATTTTGAGGTAAAGGGAGTCTAATATTTACTCGGGATCTTATCTTCGACGTTTTTGCTGACGAATTTGGGGATTTCTTCGGGGTGCTTGTTTAGGTATTTTCTTAGGGTGACGTAGTTGGTGTCCCAGCGGATGAGTTGGCCGCTGGTGGGGTCGGTGAGGGAGGAAAACCAGTATTTGAAGATCCAGCCGCCGGTGTTGGTGTGATCTTCGTCGTCGTCGAATTTTACCCGGATCGGTTCGAAGCGGAATTTGCGAGGGGCGCCGCTGTCGGCGGCGGGGATTTTCACGGTATTTTTGCCTTTTACGTTATAGACTTTTTTCTTGTGGACGAAGAGGGCTTTGGTCTCGGCGCAGATGGTGAGGATGGTGGCATTGAGGGCGGGGATGGCTTCGGTGCGCGGACCTTGGAGGGTGAGCTCTGGGGTCATGATGTTGTGGCGCATGAAGCTGCTGCCCTCTTTTCTGGGGGTGCTGTCGCGGACGGTGACCGAGACGCTGAGCTCGGGGTAGATATCGAGGAGGCCGTGCTCGGTGGCGAAGCTTTCGAGCGCTTTCAGATTGGCTGGATCGAGCTTTGTGAGGGGGACTTTGGTCTTTTTATCGTTGACGGTGCCGGAGACGGCTTTTTTTCCGACACCGGAGATGGCCATTGTGATCTCCCGGCCTTTTTTATCGATGAGCTGGAAGGGTGGGGCCGCGGTGGCCGTTGCCATTATAAGAAAAATGGCAGCGGAAGCAGTGGAAAGTGCGTTCATTTTCATGGGGGAGCATGAATGAACGCTGTAGCAGTGGCAAGCGTGTAAAGAAGCGTAGAGCGCTGGGCGTTTTTCACCGGTGTGTTGCCTGAAAAGCGCGTGATCTTAAGATTCGAATTTAGGCAGGGTAAATTTCTAGCTTACGGGTGGATATGAGTGTTCGCGTAGGCAACGACGCCACGGAGAATCACTAGGCAATTCTAGCCAGGGGAAGCACAGGTAAATCAAGTGGATCCACGGCGATGTCGAGATCCACAATAATTGGGGTAAAAGAGGCGTTGGGATTCTTGGCTTCCTTGCAGCGGGTTACCATTGCTACAAATGGTGAGGTGGCCGCTCGGAGAAGGGCGCTGTAGTTGAGGCTGAAGGTAATCTCTTGGCCAACTGTCAATGGGGTGCCTGCTGCGTTTACCACGAGATGATCGCTACTGGCACCTCGCAGAGTGATTCCATCAGGAAAACCGAGGCCGCTGGGATCAATGTCTTGCTGTCCGATTGCGATAATTGCTTGTGGGATATGGCCACAGTCGTTTGCGATGCTTTGCTTTCCGAAGGCGGTTTCTGCCTGCTTACCCCATGGGCGGCTTGGTTTATTTTTGATCTCGATGACTTCTCCGATCAATTGGATTGCATCTGTGTAGAGCCCTTCAATCGGCTGGCGGTGTAGCGGCTCGCATCCGAGAAGAATGGACTCACCTAGCCTCAAATCATTGATTCGTCCGGGTGTATCATCTCCGAGCACCCAGGGAAGATTTCCTGAGTTTCCACCCGAAACGGTGTTGAGCTTGATGCCGAACTCATCTTCGAGTGCATGAGCCAAGGCTGAAAGCTCTCCCATATTCTGAGCATCGGGCACTACGCCGCTCTGGCAGGCCAGGTTCGTCCCGATACCTTCAAGCTGTATATTGGGGAGATCTAAGGTCTCTCGCACGGCACCTGCCATATCTTCTGGCATGAATCCCTCTCGGAGATCTCCAAGCTCGACCATGATTACGACCCTATGGCTGCGCTTGGCTTTTTTTGCCGCAGCCGAGAGTGCTTTGATCACTGAGAGTTCCGTATTGAAACTGATATCAGCAGTCGCCACGACCTCTCCTACCTGACTCATCATGGGGGATCGGATCAGCGTCATCCGAGTATCGATGCCGGAACTCCGCATCCTTTGAAGATTCTCGATTCGAGAGTCGCCCACCCCGGTCACACCAGATGCGAGCATCGCACGAGCGACTTCTGGACACCCAAGAAACGCCTTAGTGACACCCGTCACCGAGATGTTTCGCTCGCCCAGTAAACTAACTAAGGTCGATGTATTGTGCCTAATCTTGTCGAGATCGATTTCTAATCGAGGAGCGCTCATCTGTGCCGTGAGGCGAGCGCTTCCCCCAAGGCAGGAAATGCTACGAGAACCATATCTACAAGCCGGTTAGGTGAGCGCTTTAAGGCATCGGTCGCAGGGATTTTGAGATCGGTTTCGTAGCTTGAGATGGCTGCATCAATCTCCACATCCGTCATGTTTTCGTGGTTGATGGTAAGCCCGATCACTTTTGTGTCGGCAAATGTCTCAATGAGATGGATCTCGGATGCAGCAGTGGGCATTGGGATTTCTTTGAAATCGCCAAGATGAGTTCGTGCCGGAGCATGTTGGAGCACTACTCCATGGGGCTTGCTGCCACGGAGAATAAAACTTGAAGTAAGATACGCCGGATGACTCAATGCCCCTTGCCCTTCGACGATGATTACGTCTGGAGCTTCGCCTTCGAATGCCTCGATCACAGTCGCTTCCATTTCACCTGAGCAGAATTGGGAAGGAATCGCATCGAGAGCGATTCCGTAGCGTCCTCCTTGGATCAGTCCTGTTTGCCCGGTGCTCACCATGATAGCTTTGAGTCCACGGTCGTTAAGCGCCTTCGTAAGGACAGTGGCCGTCGTCCGTTTTCCGATCGCCCCATCTGTTCCTAACACCGCGATTCGTGGGCAAGTTACTTGGGCAATCTTACCGCTAAACATTCGGAGATCCTTCTTAGCTCGTGGCTTTCGGACATCGAGAATTTCTACGCCACTCGCCGCGCTAGCTGCGGCGAATTCGGGATCTTCATTTAAAAACTCGTGGAGCCCGTTCACAATATTCATCCCTAGATGAATGGTTTCGAGTAGTACGCTTCGCTCGTGTGGTGAGAGAACCCCGCTCGCAGGAGCCATTCCAAAAATCAGATAATCTGGCACTCTCTCCGTATTGCCGAGGGCATCTGCGAGATTCTTACAGACGGGAATACCGTTCGCTACTTCATCAAGGATTTCGCCGGCATCGCGACCGGCCCATAGGCTGTCGATTACTGCTAGGATTTCGTATTTTTCTGAATGGCGGACGAGGCCATTAGCCGTTTTTCCGTCCATTTTCGCAAAATTTGCTTCGCAGTAGACGATGGCCGTTGCCCGCAATTTTGAGCGAGGGTTTGGGGCGAGTGGAGCTTGGGATGTTTCGCTGCCCGAGATGGGCGGCGACGAAGAGACTGGTGTTGTGGGCAAAATAATTGGCTCAATTCGGGTTTCGCAACGTGATTGACTTGTTCGCCTGAGCGCTGAGGGAGATCCTTCCGAAGCGCTTCCAAACCTCCGCCTGCCTGCCTCAGCCCACATCGTGGTGATGCTACCCCCTCATGCAGAAAATTGGTGTCGCGCCTCGATCCCGAATGCACAGGTTAGGCAGCAAAAGATTGGCCTTCTTTTCGCTCAGGAGTAAGATCGCGGTGTTCTTCATCATGATTACCGGCCAATTCGATTTTTTAGAGGCCTTCGTCTTCTCCTTTTTCTGTTGCCGCTAATACTCTCTTTTTTGTGAACGCTGCCATACGCCTCTTTTACAAGCTTGCTCCTGCTTTATCGGCGGTGTTTACGCTGCTGGCTGTTTTTGCCTTTCTCCAGAAGGAGGCTGGCTGGCCTTTAGAGACGAGCGCGGAAATAAGCTATGGTCGTACGCTGAAATCTAGTGGCCATGGTATCCGCGCCTCGATCGAGGGGCGGGCACGCACTCCTCAGGCGGAGGCTCGTGCGATCTTGCTTCGGGATGGGAAACCGTTTGGCAGGCGCGTTTATTCGAATCGGGTTGTGAAAAATCATGGTGGTGGTCGCTATAATGTTCGTGGCCATATTCTTTGGTTTTCTACTCCTGAGGGGGAGGCTTTGCCCAGTGTGGGGGGCAGCGGTCCTCGTTATTCTTTGCGGGTTCCGAAGCGAGTTCGGGGGACTTGGCCTGCGCTTTTTCTTTTTGGTGCTCTTGGGTGTGCGCTTGCGGGTCGCCGGACGACTTTCATTGGGCGTGCGCCTATGAGTATTGCTGCTCGCTCGGTCTGGCTGATGCCGGTTTTGGCAAGTTTTGCGGCTGTGTTTGTGACTACGGTCGGCTACTACGAACTCAAAAATAACCCTGATTTTTCGGATGGTGGATTTACGGCTAAGGGCATTCCGTATAGCGATGCTCAAGGCTGGGAGAGTCTTGCTCGTAAGCTGGATAGCGGCCAGGGCTACAATGGTGGATTTGAGGCGCAGCGCCCGTTTTACCCGATGACGCTGGGGGCGGCCTATACGCTTTTTGGGAAAACTCTCGATACGGCTCGTGGGCTGAATTTGGCTATTCTTGCGGCTCTCACAGCGGGTGTTTTCCTTCTTACGACTCGGGCTTTGGATAGTGCGACGGCTGCGATTACGACGACGCTTTTTCTGAGCACTTCTCTTTTTCACCAGCAGGTGCTGCACCTTCTTCTTACGGAGGAATTGGCCACGATGCTGGGTGTGGCTTCGCTTGGTCTCTTTTGCTCGGCTCTTACCGCTTCTCGAGGCACTTCGGCAAAGCGTCCGAGTGTGGGTGTGCTCTTGCTCTATATTGCGGCGGGTCTCCTCTTGGGTTTTTCCAATTTGGCTCGTCCGTTTACGCTTCTGGCGGCGCCTTTACTTGCGCTTATTGCGGTGTTTACGGAATACCGAAGTGGTGCGGTATGCTGGCGCTGGCTGAAGCGTGGGATTTGGAATGCGGGGGCTCTGGCTCTTGGCACTTCAGCGGTGATTCTTCCGTGGATCGCGCGGCAGCATTTCGTTCATGGAATTACTTCGATTTCTGATGCTAGTGGCTTGCTGCTCTACGCCACGGCTAAGGGGCGGCATTGGGGACCGAAAGACGTGGAGGAAATTAATGCCTCGGGGGCGGAGACGATCGCGGAGAAAAACGCGTTTTATTCGGAGCATATCAGGGAGGCGATCGCTGCAGATCCTGGGGCTTATGTGGAGAGGATCTTGGGTCATTTTGCAGAATTTCCTGCTCAGCAGTTTGATCTCGCTTTGCCTCAAGCTACTGCGCTTATTTCGGTGGCGGTGCTTATTGCTGCTGCTGGAGCGGCTTGGCGTGCTCGTATGCTTCTGGCGGGTATTGTGGCGTTTATCATTCTCTGGCCGCTTGCTGAGCGCATTACTCAGATTCCGGTGGCTGCGCTTTTACTTGTGGCGACGGGTCTGGGATATTGGCGTGGCCGCCGTGCTGAGCGCCTCTTCCTTTCTTCTGCGATTGCGACTCTTTTTGGTGCAGCAGTCCTCTGTGCTCTGATTGGGAATTTCGGGATTGGCCGTCTTGCGGGTCTTCGTGATCTTCTCCAAATTATCCTTTTGGCGAATGGTCTTCGCCATCTGGCGGCTCTCATTGCGGGCGTCGTCGGCCACATGCTGGGGCGTGAGCGTGTTCGCCCACCGGAGCGGCTTTCCAGGAATCAGCTGCCTCTTTTCCCTCTGACGATTCTTGGGGTCTGCTTGGTGGTTTGCTTCATTATCATTCCCAAAAACCTCAGCCCAAGCCCTCCGCCTTTGGTGGAAACGCTTCTTCCCGAGGCCACGCGTGTTGAAATCCTTACGTGGGCACGAAAAAATTTCCCTGACGTGCCCGCTGAAAAACTTGAGATACGCCCGGTGGATCTCACCGATCACCGTGCTTTCATTGATGCGCATGAAGATGCTGGGCACTACGCAAACCCTTTTGCGGTGCGTGGCTATCCTCGCACGGTGGCGATGCCTCGCGATCCGAGTCTTCGGGGGCCGGTCGCGACTACATTTGCCCATACTCGACCTGCTGATATTCCGGCGACGGGTCGCTATGCGCTCATTTCTATTCCGGTGACGAATGATGCTGCGGCTTTAGGCTTTGATCCTACGACGCGTGAGGCGCTTGCGCTTTACCCAATCGAGGGGGAGGACGTTTCGCCGCTGATTTTTCCGATTACGGCGGAGGCGGAAGGGGGGCTCTAGATTCCTCTTGGGCGTGGAGGGTGGTTGCTGGTTGGTGGATGAGCGCTAGCGTTTGAGCATGGAAGTTCCTGAAGTGATTACGTGTGTGGATTGTGGGCAGAAAGCGCACCGGCTGAGCTATCCTCCTGAGGATGGCTGGCAGAGCGGAGATATTGTGGCTTACCGCTGCTCGGGATGTAATGATCGCTGGGATCTCGTCTTTGAGGACGAGGGCGAGGGGAATTGAATGGGGGCGCTCCGGCTGTGGAGTGAGGAGTTTTAACTGATCTCTTCTTTGGGGATGCCGCGGCAGAGTCTTGGGAGGGTGAGTCCTTGGACGGCGATGCTGAAGATGACGATGACGTAGGTCATGAGGAGGAAGACTTCTCGGCCGGGGATATCTTTGGGGACTGCGAGGGCGAGAGCTACGGAGATGCCGCCGCGGAGGCCGCCCCAGGTGAGGACGCGGATGGCGCGGGGGGTGAAGGTGCGCGTCTGCTTGAGCAGGAGGACGGGGAGGCCCACGGCGCTGAAGCGGCAGAGGAGAACCATGGGGACGGCGATTGCTCCGGCGAGCAGGTAGTTTTTTCCGATGGTGAGGAGGAGGACTTCGAGGCCGATGAGGACGAAGAGGAGGGCATTGAGGATTTCATCGAGGAGCTCCCAGAAGGTATCGAGGTTTTCGACGGTTTTTGCCTTCATGGCGAGGGTGCGGCCGGGGTTTCCGATGAGGAGGCCGGCGACGACCATGGCGAGTGGGCCGCTGGTGTGGAGGACTTGGGCGAGCTTGTAGCCCCCGGTGACGAGGGCGAGGGTGATGAGGACTTCGAGCTTGTGGTCGTTTACCTGCTTGAGCATCCAGAAGGCAAAGCCACCGATGGCGAGGCCGAAGAGGATTCCGCCTGCGGCCTCGATGAGGAAGAGTTTACCGATGAAGCCTGCACTCAATTCGCGTTCGCCGGTGGCGATGGCGAGGATGGCGAGGAAGACGACGACGCCGATGCCATCATTGAAAAGGGATTCGCCGGTGATTTTCGTCTCAAGAGATTTCGGGGCACCGGCTTTTTTGAGAAGGCCAAGGACGGCTACGGGATCGGTGGGAGAGATGAGGGAGCCGAAGAGGAGGCAGGGGATGAAGCCGATATTGAGCGTGGGGGTGAGCCAGCCAAGGAGGTAGTAGGTGAGGGTGCCGACCATGAAGGTAGAGATGCAGACACCGATGGTGGCGAGTGCGAGAATGACGCGGCGCTGCTCAGCGAGCCTGGCGAGATCGACATGGAGGGCTCCGGCAAAGAGAAGGTAGCCGAGCATTACATCCAGCAGCATGGCTTCGAAATCGATGGAGCCTACCATGGCACGGGCTCCTTCTACCACGGCGGGCGATTCCTGGCCGAGGGCGATGATGGCCAGGGAGAGGAGTAGCCCAAGCAGCATGACGGCGATGGTCATGGGGAGCTTGAGGAATCGGTAATTGAGAAAGCCGAAGAGGGCGGCGAGTGGGAGGAGGATTGCAAGGGCGGTGAAGGCGTCCATGGAGACTTGTAGCGCGGCGGAGCGAAACAGCGCACGTTATTTCTGAGAGGTTTTCGCAGAAAGAGGCGCAATATTGAAGGTTGCCAGGTGGGGGGGGGACCGACGTTATTGTCGCCCCACTTCAACTGCTACCGAAGTTCCCCCAACCCCTTTCCAAATAACACACAACCTCATTAAGTTATGGGAGACCGTTACGAAATTCACGATAAGATCGGCCAAGGAGGCGTTGGAGAGGTCTATAGGGCACGCGATACCCAGCTGGATCGCGAGGTGGCAATTAAGCGCCTGAAAGCCGCAGACGATCAGGATGATGATGAGCTTTTCCGTGAGGCGCGTGCGCTTTCCGCTCTACAACACCCTAATGTGGTGACCGTTTTTGACGTCGGCTCGGACGATCAGGGGCCTTTTGCGGTGATGGAGCTTCTCAAGGGAGAAACGCTCGACGAGACAGTCGAGCGCAGCCCGATGACGTTGGATGATTTTCGTGGAGTGGTGCGTCAGACGCTTGAAGGCGTGATTGCGGCGCATTCGGTGGGGCTACTCCACCGGGATATTAAGCCGAGTAACCTGATGGTGAGCTGGCTTCCGAGTGGGAAATTTCAGCTGAAAATCTTGGATTTTGGCCTGGCGAAGTTTTCCGCGAGTGCATCCGAGCAAACGAGTGACCAGGAGGATGGGATTCTGGGATCGATTTATTTCATGGCTCCCGAGCAGTTTGAGCGGGGCGCCTTGGATGCACGGACTGACGTGTATGCACTCGGGTGCGTTTACTATTATTGCCTTACCGGATTGCATCCATTTGATGGAGATACTTCGCCGCAGGTGATGGCGAGCCACTTGCGTCATGATGTGCGTGATCTTGCTGCATTGCGCCCGGACGTGCCGCAAGAGGTGTGTCGCTGGGTCATGTGGCTGATCAACCGCAATGCGGGCGAGCGGCCAAGCTCAGCAAAAGAGGCTTACGATTATTTCCGCGAAGGAAATGCCGGCGAGCCGGTGGGGATCCCCGACCCGCCGAATACCTCCAGTATCCAGACGAAGACGGGGCGGCGTCCGGTGCTCCTTTCTAAGACAGGGGCGGTAGCAGTTTCTAAGACAGGACCGGTCTTGGTATCGAAGACGGGGCCGGTGCTCGTCTCGAAAACAGCGCCGGTGCTATCGCGCACGAGTGCGGTGCCACTCCAGGGCAAGACTTCGGGAATAAGCCCCATCGGCGGCGCGACTGGGCCAACGGCGCCGGCTCCGACTTATGAAGAGGCTAAGAAAGTCGGCTTGCCGAAGTGGGCGTTGCTCTCGCTGCCTTTGCTCCTTGCTGGAGCAGCGCTATTTTTGCTCCAATTCATGGGCGCGAAGAGTGAACAAAACGCCGAGCACCAGCGTTTTCGTGATTTAGCGGAAGCAAAGGCGCCGAAGGGGGACGCGCAAACGGTGAAGTGGCTCGTAGGATTTCTGCTGCAGACAGAGAATGATAATTCATTAATGGCGGCCAAGATCCTCTCCAGGCTCAAAGGAGCGGGCGTAGGAGCTGAAATGGTAAAGCAATTAGATAATTTTGAAGGGGAAGCTCTCAATAACCTCGTGAGTGCGATCGGTATCAGTGGCTATGCAGGTGCAGGGTCGGACTTGGTGAAGTTATTTAGGAAAACCAAGAGTGAAAAATTGCGTTCTACTATTCTTGTAGCTCTTGCTCAGTGCTCGACAGAGCGGGATATATCGAAGCTCATTCCGCTCTTGACTGAAGTTGAAGACCTACAAAATCAAGCCGCGCTGCAAGAGGCGATCCTTAGGATTTGCCGGGCGCGGCCTTCGGAAAAGCTCCGCACTGCACCGCTTCTTGTGGAGCTTCGGAAATCAGCCGGAAATCCTGCGCTCCGCCGCCATGTAATCACCATGCTCGGTCAGCTTGGTGAGCCGAGCGCACTCCCTGCATTAATTGAAGAGCTTGGTGCTACGGATAAAACTGTGCGTGGTATCACGATTCGGGCGCTGTCTTCTTGGAAGACTTCTGCGCCCGCAGCGGATCTTTTTGATCTCGCCAAAGAGGCTTCGGACGATGGAGAGCGCGAATCTGCGTTGCTTGGTTTTATCAAGCTAATGGGATCGGTTAGAGATCTTCCCATGGCAATGCGTGCGGCGGAACTCAAGCGCGCCTACACGCTCGCGAAAGAAACCGGGTTGGATCGCGTGGCACCATCTGTATTCATTGAGCTGCAGGGAGTTCCCGATCCTGTGGCGTTGGCATTTGCTGAAGAGGCCTTGGCTGATTCAGATGCTGCGAAAGTTGCCGCCCGCGCGGTGAAGGTGCTCAAGCGCGCGCTCGATCGCGTAGTGGAGGTGGAGTATGGTTTTGCAATTTTGCCTGCGAGTGCCGGACGGATTGTTGGTGATAATGCAGCTTATCAGAGTCGTGATAATGGTGGGGTAATTGGTGATTGGGACGAGACGGATTCTCAAGTGTCTTGGTTTATTTCATTCCCTGAAGCGGGTAATTACGATATCGTTTCTGAGTATTCTGCACCGAAGGGATTTGGTGGAAGTTATCTAATTGCAATAGGTGGAAGCGTTTATGATGCGAAAACCAAGCGAACCGATGCGGAGGGGTTATTCATTGAAGTGAGCAACGCGGCGATAGCAATCGGTGAGTCGGGTATTTATGAAATTACATTACGCCCGACTGAAATCACAGGTGATGAGCTTATGCTTCTGCGGCGTGTGAAGATTGTGCAGAAATAAGGAGCATCAAAGTGTGAGTGCACTCGTTGGCGGGAGCGCGAGCTCGTGTGGGCCGACCAATGCCAGAGCGAGGTTATCCAGGGAAAAGATTTCTTCTGCTACGTTGGAAATATCTTTTGGAGCCACCGCGCGGATATTGGATTCTAACTTCGAAAACTCCGGGATACCACGGCTGCCGAGTAGCGCTTCACCGAGCGCCATGGCACGATCATCAGTAGATTCCAGGGCGAGGTGATGGCCGCCGAGCGTGTATTCTACCGCCCGCTCCAATTCTGCTTTCGGCGGTGGCTTACGTGTGATTTTGCGAAGCTGAGTGCAGGTGCGTTTTAGTGCCGGGATGAGATCTGCTGGATCAAGGCCTGCATAAATGGTGAAGAGTCCAGTATCTTCCAGGAGTGAACTCTCAGTGGAAACACTATAGCAGAGACCCGCTTCTTCACGCAGACTTTGGAAGAGACGCGAACTCATATTTTCGCCCAAGATCACATTAAGGAGCCGGAGAGCATGGCGCTTTTCATCGTGGCGTCCCGTAGTGTGGAATCCGAGCATCACGTGTGCTTGTTCGATTTCTTGTGGCTCGGCATGTAGTGCTAGGCCGGAGCGCAATTGATCCGGAGAAATGCGCTTCGCTCGCATTCGTGAGCCTGAAGGCAATTTATCGAGATACGGTGAGAGGAGTTTCACGACGTCATCATGCTTCGTATTTCCTGCGACCACGACCACCGTGTTTTCGGCAGTATGGGCGCGGCGAACCCATGCGCGAAGCTCAGATTCTCCGATCCCGGCGAGCGTTTTCGGTGTCCCGGTGATGGGGCGTCCAAGTGGTAAGCGGGGGTAGGCGGTCGCGGAAAGCACGTCTTCCACGTGGCTCCCGGGGTTTTCACGATACATCGTGATCTCTTCTTCGATCACCTGGCGTTCGCGAACAATCTCATCTGGATCGAACGTAGGATGGGAATAGAAATCAAAGATTACATCCGCGAGTAGGGGAAGGTGCGTTGCGCCTGCGGTGGCATGATAGCAGGTGTGATCCAGCTCGGTATAGGCATTTACGGTGCCGCCGGCGCCTTCGATATCACGTACGATTTGGAGCGCGGTGCGATTCTGGGTTCCTTTGAAAACCATATGCTCCACGAAGTGAGCGATCCCATTTTGTGAGAGCTTTTCGTGTCGCGACCCTGCACGAGTGAATAATCCGAGGGTCGCACTGTACATATGCGGCATTTCGGCTGTCGCGATGGTCGCGCCGTTTTGTAGTTTTGAGACTTGAAATGGTTCCATTAGGCAAATAGGTGCAGGGTGCTGTGCATCTACTCCGATTCCTCTCTAATTCCACTCGGCATCTCGCCACCTTTTTTCTTCTCTCGCTCACTGTGATCCAGACATCGAGGGCTGAGGACTCTGCGGCTCTTAAGAAGCTTGATCAGCAATACCTCGCTGCCCTAGAGCGCATCGCGGATATCACCGATGTTTCTGAAGAGCGTATTTGGGTTGAAGGTGGGGCTACTGGTGAGCCTCCGGCCGCCACAGGCAAACTTGCCGTACTCCGCGAGCGCTATGCTCAGGAGCGGGCGAAGCTGGAGCCTAAAAAGAAAGATGCTTCTGAGATCGCCGAAATGCCAGCTGAATGGCCAACGTCGGTGGCAGTTGATCTCGATTTTGAAGTGACGGTGGTGAAGGAAGATTCAGAAAACAAGGTGTTCCTTTACCGCACGCCGCACTTTGAATTTAAATCCGATTCCAAATTACGTGCGAGCCTCGTGCGTGGTTTTTCCCGGATTTTTGAAGCGACCTACACGGCGATTCATGCGCTCCCTCTTCCGTTTCAGGCGGTACCACCTGAAGACGGTTTTTCCACGGAGCTTTTTGAATCTGAGTCGGATTACTTTCTCGCGGGTGGTCCTGCAGGTTCTGCGGGAGTCTTTATTTCCCGCAGGGGCTTTGGCAAGATTCTTATCCCACTGGAAAATCTCGGGGTGAAGAAGGTGGGCAAAGGATATTCATTCGATAATAAGGCAACGAATTCTACCTTGAAGCATGAGCTTACGCACCAGATTTGCGGTGCTGCTGGCTTCCGGCTTCCCACTTGGTGTTCCGAGGGATTAGCCGAATTTATTGCGGGTGCGAAATATCGCAATGGTCGCTACAATTTCAATGGAATTGGTGGCCAGTTACGAGAGCACCTTAAAAAACGAAAAGGTGTCTGGAAATCTAAGCATGTCGCCGAATCAGTGAAAAGGATGATGAATATTTCTCAAAGGGAGTGGAATGCAGGCTTAACCGGGGGAGGCTCAACTAATAACTATGCGACGGCAGCGATGATCGTGGCCTATTTCAATATCTGGGATGAGGGCGATGGTATCCACATTCGAAATTATCTGATTGATCTTAAAAATGGAGTCGAAGAACTTGCCGCTCGTAATGAGCATCTTCTTCGAGGCCGGAGTTATGAAGAGCTTGAAGATGATATTGCCAAAGGCTGGCGTAAGGAGGGATTAAAGCTCGAATTTAAAGTGAGCTCGTAACGCTCCCATGCCTGGAATCTAGAAGCGTCTGAGCCCGTCCTCGGTCATTGCATTGGGAATCTGCGTCTCGATGGCATCAATGCGTGTGAGTGTTCCCTCATCTAGGATGAGATCGGCGGCGGCGAGGCAGGGGGTGAGCTGCTCGGTGGTGGAGACGCCGAAGATGGTGGAGGCTACGAAATCGTGCTGCTTGCTCCAGGCGAGAGCGAGTGTGGTGACGGATATTCCGAGATCGGCGGCGATGGGTGTGAGGAGGTTTACCGTTTCGACAGTGCGGGGATTGACGAAGCGCTCGCCCATGACGCGTTGGCGCTCGCCACTGCCGGTGAGGTATTCGGTGAAGCGTGCGCCTTTGGGTGGGCCGTCTTTGTATTTTCCGGTGAGCACTCCGCCGCCGAGGGGAGAGTAGGGGAGTAGGGAGACGCCTTCTTGGCGGCATACCTGTGCGAGTTCGTTTTCGCAGCGGCGGTTGATGAGAGAGAAGTTGTTTTGTACGGTTTGGTATCTTGCGGTGCCGTGGGTATCGGCGGCCCAGAGTGATTTCATGAGGCCCCAAGAGGTTTCGTTTGAGCAACCTATGGTGCGGATCTTGCCCTGATCCATCAGGTCGGTGAGAACGGCCAAGGTATCTTCGTAGGCCATTCCGTGATCTGGCCAGTGGGTCTGGTAAAGGTCGATGTAATCGGTGCCGAGCCGCTTGAGGGATCCTTCCACGGCGTTTGTGATGTGATGGCGGTCGAGTGCGGTGATGCCGTGGCGCACGGGTGGGACGAACCATCCGTGGCCGGGACCGGTCACTTTGGTTGCGATGATTAATGAGCTGCGGTCTTTTCCTTTGAGCCAACGGCCGATGATCTCTTCTGTCACTCCGTATTGTTTCTCAGAAGGTGGAACTGGATAGATCTCGGCGGTATCGAAGAAATTGATTCCGGCTTCCACGGCGCGATCCATGATGGCGAAGGATTCCTTTTCATCGGCCTGGGTGCCGAAGGTCATTGTGCCAAGGCACAGATCGGTGACGGTGATGGGGCTTTTGCCGAGTCGTTTGTGGTTCATTGGCGCTAGAAAGGTGTTTTGAGGCCGACTGCTTGAGCGAGGGCTTGTTGGTTTTTATCGAAGGTGAGGAAAGTCTCTGCACCGTAGACCAAAGCGCTCGCGACTAACAGGACATCAAAGGAGCGATGTCCTCCAGTAACTACGTATTTCTGAGAAAGTTTTGTAGCTTCGCTTATTATCTCTACGAGATCGCTGGCGGGCAGAAGTATCTTTCCTCCCGCCGCGATTTTTTGGAAGTTCTGCCAGTAGAATTTTGATTCTCCTGCGTCGA
>CALAIY010000064.1 GCA_937922595.1 uncultured Verrucomicrobiales bacterium
GGGGCGTGAGATCTCGGTAGGCTGTGTCGTGAACCACCTCAAACGGATTCTGCAGCTGTCGCTTGGTGATTGAAATTCAAGCGGTGTATAGTATTTATTAATTAGTTCTGTGTCCCATAACGTTGGTGTTTTTCGGTGTCCTGCCGCGAAGGGTATCTATTTTGGTGCGTTTGATCGCTCGCATGTTGTGCTCGCGCTTGCGGGTGAGGATCTACTTCATGTGGTGGGATCTGAAATCGAGGAGGAAGAAGTTGCCGGTGGCGCTGCCGCGTGATTTTGCGGTGGGGCTGGTCTTTGTGGCGTGTTGCTCGGGCGGGACGGCTTCGAATGTGGTGGCTTATATTGCGCGGGCGAATGTGGCGCTTTCGGTTCTGATGACGATGTGCTCGATGATCGAGGCGATTGTGCTCACACCGTTGCTCACGGGAGTTTTGGCGGGAGCCTATGCATCCGGTGGATGCGGTTTTCCCCGTGGGGCAGTTGGTGTCGGTGATCGTGATTGTGCTGATTTGCGCGAGTGTGATTGCGAAGAATTCGGAAGCGGCGATGGCTGCAGGGGGGGGAATTGCTTTTGGCGGTGGTGTTTGTGAAGCGTTGGGGGGGGCCGTCGAGGTCGGTTTGGTGAATATTTTGGTTGGCGTACGAAATCACGAAGGGGCGAACCACTCGAATTATTAGGAAAAATCGATTTTTCAGGGTAGGAGAGTCCCCGGCCAAAATGCGGCCGACCTATAGCACATGTCATTTTCTTCTCTCGGCCTCCGCGCTGAACTCTCCGCCGCCGTTGAGGCCAAAGGTTACACTGAGCCCACGCCGATTCAGGCGCAGTCCATTCCTGCAATTCTTCAGGGGCGCGATCTTCTCGGTGGCTCGCAGACTGGTACTGGCAAGACCGCCGCCTTCACGCTCCCGCTCCTTCAGTTACTTTCCGAAAGCGGCTCGCGGGCCAAAGGCCGTTCGCCCCGGGCACTGATTCTTGCGCCCACTCGTGAGCTTGCCGCCCAGGTGGGCGAGAGCGTTTCCGATTACGGGAAAGATTTACCGCTTCGCTCAACTGTCATTTTCGGAGGTGTCGGCATCAATCCCCAGATTAGTAAGCTTCGGCAGGGGGTTGATATCCTCGTCGCCACGCCCGGTCGTCTACTGGATCATGCGCAGCAAAAAAACGTCGACCTTTCCCGCGTCGAAGTCCTCATTCTCGATGAAGCGGACCGCATGCTCGACATGGGATTCATCCACGACATCAAAAAAGTCATCGCTCTCCTTCCCGGAAACCGGCAAAACCTGCTCTTCTCTGCCACTTATTCGAACGAGATTCGTAAGTTCACCTCGACTCTTCTCCACGATCCTGTGGAAGTCGCAGTCGCCCGTCGCAACGAAGCTGCTGAGCTCATCACGCAGGCCATTCACCCCGTATCGAAAAACGACAAGCGGAGGCTTCTCTCCCAGCTCATCCACGAAGGTGATTGGAGCCAGGTCCTCGTTTTTACCCGCACTAAGCACGGGGCAAACCGCCTCGCCAAGCAGCTCGATGACGACGGCATCACCTCCGCGGCTATTCACGGCAATAAAAGCCAGGGAGCCCGCACTCGCGCCCTCGCCGAATTTAAAAAAGGTACTGTGCGCGTCCTCGTCGCCACCGATATCGCCGCCCGTGGCCTCGATATCAAAGCCCTCCCACACGTCGTAAACTACGAGCTGCCCAATGTCCCTGAAGACTACGTCCACCGCATTGGTCGCACCGGCCGTGCTGGCTCTTCCGGTGCCGCCGTTTCCCTCGTCTGCGGCGAGGAAAGGAAGCTTCTCCGCGATATCGAGCGTCTGCTCAAGAAGTCCGTCCCGGTCGAAAATATCGAAGGCTACGCAGTAGAAGAGCACTCTGAAATTCTCCCACCTCCAGGTCGTGGTGGTGGAGGCGGAGGCGGAGGCGGCGGACGTGGCCGCGGTCGCGGCGGTAATGGTGGCGGGGGTGGAGGTCGAGGCGGCCGCGGTGGAAATGGAGGAGGCGGCGGTGGTCGTGGTGGAAATGGCGGTGGCGGTGGAAACACCTCCGGCGGTGGTGGCGAACGCACTCAGCGCAAGCGCGTCTCACGTCGTCCACGCCGCGATGATCGTTAGCGCGCCCCTTGCAACATTCCCTTCCGTAAATACGATAAGAATCCCATGAAAAAGAGAACCCTCTTCCAAACCCTCCTCGGAGCCTCCGCGCTCGCTCTCGCCCCCTTCGCTCTCGCCGATCACCACGAAGGTGATGGTGAGAAAAAAGCAGAAGGCAAAGTCACCGATATCAAAATCATTCTCAAGACGAGCAAAGGCGATATCCCCGCCACCATGTATGCCAGCAAGGCACCGCTCACCGTCGCCAACTTCCTCAATATGGCGAGCCAGGACTACTACGATGGTCTCACTTTCCACCGCGTGATTGCCAACTTCATGATTCAAGGTGGATGCCCCGATGGCAATGGCAGCGGCGGCCCCGGCTACCGCATCAAAGATGAATTCGCCGAAGGCCTTCGCCACAGCCGCCCCGGCCTCTTCTCCATGGCCAACGCCGGAGCAAACACCGGTGGCAGCCAATTTTTCGTCACCCACGTCCCGACCCCACACCTTGATGGCAAGCACGCTATCTTCGGCGAAGTCACTGGCGACGGGCAGAAAATCGTCGATGCCATCGCCAAAGGCGACACCATCACCGACATCGAAATCGTAGACTCCACCGATGCCCTCTTTGCCGCTCAAAAAGAGAACATCGAAAAGTGGAATAGCGCCCTCAAGAAGTAATTAGACCTTCCCCCACGGGGTCGCCCTTCGTGGGCGACCCCTTTTTTGTTTTCATGAGACTGGACCGCCTCATCGGCCACCTCGCCCAGCTCGGGCGCAGCACCGTCCGCACCCATCTCGCCACCGGACACGTCAGCGTAAATGGCACCCCCGAGAGCAATGGCCTTCGCGAAATTGGCTCCTTTGAAACCGTCACCCTCGAAGGCCGCACGCTCCAATCCCGCACCCCGCGCTATGTCCTCCTCCACAAGCCTGCCGGAATCGTCAGCGCCACCACCGATCTCGAGCACAGAACTGTAATCGATCTTATCGACGAGCCTTGGGCACCCGATCTCCACCTCGCCGGCCGCCTCGATCGCGCCACCACCGGCCTCGTCATCCTCACCAATGACGGCACCTTCTCCACAGCCCTCACCGAGCCCGGCGCCCACGTCCCCAAGACCTATCTCGTCACCACGGATAAACCCGTTTCCCCTGAGGCACTCGCTGCCTTCCGCGCCGGCATGCCCTTCGCCAAAGAACGCACCATCACCCAACCCGCGATTGCTCACGCCATCACCCCTACCATTACTCGCCTCACCATCTACGAAGGCAAGCATCACCAGGTGAAACGCATGTTCTCCCGCTTTGAAATCAAAGTTATCGCCCTGCACCGCGAATCTATCGGAAGATACACCCTGGAAAACCTCCCCCCTGGCGAATACCGTATCTTCGATGCCCGCGAAGAAAAACAAACCCCCGCCGGATGATCAACTCACCGGCACCGCCCTCATCAAAGAGACCAATCGCCGCATCCGGCTAGCTCGCACCCAGTGGGACGCCCACAATAACGCATCCTGCCGCCGCGAACGCATCCGTGCCCTCGCCCTCTACGAACGCCTCACCAAAGAGCAGAAGAAAAAAATCCCTCAGGAACTCCGCGTCTGGCTCCGCTACCGCAGCGAGAAATACTTCGGCGACTGAGCTAGCACTCTCAATCAAGCAGTAATCCCCGCATCCTCCGGCGGTGCAAAGAATAATCCTCCCAACCTTCATCAAATCTGGCGCGCTGTTCCCGCTGGCGAAGCTTATCGAGCGCGCGTTGGGAATTCTGAATCTCGTGTTTCGCAAAACCTTCAGCTCCAGAAGCGATCTTGATTAAGGTTGGGTAAGAAGACTGCCCCAGTGAAGCAATGTAATCAGCATCAATATAAAGGTGGTTCACGTGAGTTTCTTTCCACTCCTTGGCCAAAGTGAAATTCGTCCGAGCCACAAATGCCCGAGCATCCCAGAATTGAAGAGCGAAGATAGCGATGCTCATCGCCACCATCAAATTTCGCGCGATCCTCCCAGTGGTAGCCCGTGTTCCAATGGCTAAGGCAAGAATGATGAAGCCCGCAGCAATTACGAGCATGGAAAGAATCAAATGAAGTCGAAGTAAGCTAAGCCCGTAGCCATCAATGTAAGTGATGATTCTAAGGATGACACTCGATACAAGAAGTAGATTTTGGAAAATCCAAATGAACGCCAGCGCTACCGTCCACCGCTGGCCTGTCACTTCCTTGTCTTGTCGAAAAATCGCCACCAGAGTGATCCCCGCAATCACAGTAGATGCAATGAGATTGCCCGTCCCTTGGTGCACGAATTGTGCCAGAGTAAGCTCCGCTGGCAATTCTGTTTTAGCCCATAGATAAAGAGCATCTGTTGAGTTTGCGATAAGAAAAATAGTATTCGCCGCCAAGAGGGTTGCCCTTGTACGCCAGCTCGCAATCCAGAGGTCGGTTGGCTCCGGCCACGATTTCGCCAACGCCTTCTTAATGCTACCTATCTGCGGAAGCTGGGGGTGATTCCATAGTAAACCAATCGAAGCCATTGCCACGATCACGACAAAAAAGATTCTTCCCGGGCCAGGATATTCAAATTGGTAAAACGCATCCCTCGTATCCGCCAAGGCATGAGAGAAGAACAATTTCAGCATTCCGTTTCCATTGATCATGAGAACGGCAAAGATCACAAAGGTGAGCGCAGTAGGAATAAGCACCGCTGTAATCCGCCGAGCTTGTTCCTCCTCAATGATCACGTGCTGGCCGGGAACTCGAGTGGATGCTATTTTTCCAATTCTATAAGGAAAGCGAAAGGGAGATAGGAGCCCATCTACTAGCGCTTCCGGAAGCGCCCTCCAGTTCAATCCATATGGAGCTGCCGCCAGAACTGTAGTGATCATTGCGAGTGTAATGAGATTGCTCCCCGAAGGGCGAACAATGGTTTGAATCAACGTCGCCAGGGCGCATACGCCAAAGATTATGATTCGCTTTTTATCCGCAAAAAGCCGTTGCCTTCGATCAAATAAAAGCGCGCCCCAAAGGCTGCACGCAAAAAGCGCCCACCCCAAGCCAGGGGAATGCCCGAAGACTGCGATATTAGCGACAAACGATAGGAAGATACCGCCAAAGAGGACGCGCTGAGCATTTTTTCGAGAAGTGATGGGAGTATTGTGAATCGGAGAGAAATCCATGTTCCGATTCCACCACCCCTGCGTGAACTTTCGATGAAGGCCGTGTGAAAATTGGAAGAAATCTGTCTTGGCCTATCAACGAGAATGATTTTTGCATAATGGTGGCTGCGTATCACTATTTTCTATGAAACGGATCTTCAATATCGCGCTCCTTGTATTTTTTTCGACCAATGTGTCTGCCGACTGGCCGCGCTATTTCGGCGCAGGTATCGATGGAAAAGCCGATAGCACCGCCATTCGGGATTCCTGGGAAAATGGCGAACCTTCAGTGAAATGGACGGTGAAAACCGGTAAGGGCTTTGGAGGCGCTGCCATTGCTGGAGGACACGTCTACTTCCTCGATCGAGATCTCGGTAAAGCCGATGTCATGCGTTGCCTTGATCTACAGACCGGTAAGGAAAAATGGACCACTGAATATGCAGCACCTGGGAAGCTCCCCTTCGCCGGATCTCGAAGTGTCCCCACTGTCACCAGCGAGCATATTTTTACTTCCGGTGGTTTTGGCCAGGCCACTTGCTTTAGCCGAGCCGATGGTAGGATCCTCTGGCAGCACGATTTCGTGGAAGACCACGGAGGGGAAGTTCCCCGCTTTGGATACTCTACGAATCCCGCTATCTGGGGGGATCTCGTTATCTATGCCGTTCTTGGAAAAGACACTGGCCTCGCCGCCTTCGATCAAGCGACTGGCGAGCAAAAGTGGAAAACCCCTGGCATCCACTCCTCCACTTCTTCTCCACTGGTCACCACTTTCGGCGGAGTAGAGCAAATCATCTACCTTTCATCGGAAAATGCCGGCACGCTCGATACTTCGGGAGCCTTCCTCATGAGCAGCTTTAATCCCGCAGATGGTAAGCTCCTTTGGAAACACGATGGCTTTAAAATTAACAACCCAATTCCGATCCCCGTGAAAATAAGCGACTCCCAGCTATTCGTGACTGGCGGCTACGATGCCGGCTCCCAGCTCTTGGAAATAGGCACTGCTGGGATAAAACCGGTTTTTAAAACCCCACGCGGTAGTCAGATTCATCCACCCATCATTATCGGGGGGCACGCCTATTTCATGGCCAATGAAAATGCTAACTTATCTACCAAAAAGCAACGTCGCACTGGTGGACTCGTCTGCATGACACTTGAAGGAGAAGAAAAATGGCACACCGGTCTTGAGCCTAATTTCGGGCGAGGAGGAGCCATCTACTCCGATGGCAAGCTCATCATTCACGATGGGCATACTGGCAGAATCCACCTCGTAAAACCCGATCCAGAAAGATTTACCGAACTCGGAGTTATCAATCCCTTTGGAATCACCAAAAGCACCGATCAAAAAATGTGGGCACCGCCCGCCATGTCCGGCGGATTACTCATCGTCCGCAGCCAGGGAGAAATGAAGTGCCTGGATCTACGGTAGCGAATGCGAATCACCCGCCCGCGAAAACCGGTTTGAACCCGGCCTCGAGTAGCATTCGCTTCACCTCTTCGCGGTTTTCTCCCTGGATTTCGATACAGCCATTTTTAACAGTACCTCCAACACCGCAGGCTTTTTGCATTTTTTTGGCCAGGGCTTGTTTCTCGGTTTCGGATATTCCGGTAAAGCCCTTCACCACGGTGACGCCTTTGCCTCCACGATGCGCAGTCTGGCGAATGATATCCACCCGACCACGTTTCGCGTCGCCCTTCTTCTTACTGCGGGCTGGGTCAAGTGAGCCCATGCTCGCCTCAAGCTGCTCGCGAAGGCTCAGCGTGGGAGGAGCAGCCGGCGCAGGTTCTTCCGGGGGAAGAGGCTTTTCTTTCGGCGGCTGAGAGCCCCCAAGGGATTGAAGCAGAAGCTCTTCTTCGCTTGGTTCTTGGTTGTTTTTCTTGCGACCCATTCAGCAAACTAGATGTGCCTGGGCGATGTTCTAGGGCGAAGTGAATTTGGCTTCACCTTATGATCGGATCCGAGAAGAAATCAGTCACAAACTCGTCGGGATCGTTGAGGAAATCTGTGTCGACTTGTTCGCCGCCGATGGTGACGTTATCAAAGATCCAAAACTTGATGCCAGCATCAGCGCTGCCGATGAGGTGATTTGCCCAGCCGAAGGTCTGAGGATTTTCGTAATTGATGTTTTCGAAACGCAGTCCAGCCCAGTCCCCGAGTTTTGTGGCGAACGCGGTGCTAGCCTCGAAGCCGAAGAGAGGGCGAACCGGGCGGGGGTCGGTGATTCGAATATTTCGGAGGACGAGGTGCTGTGCGGTATTCCGGGTACCATCAGCATAGGTCGCGCCCGTGCTTCCCCCATCCGATGAGAAGATTGCGAAAGATCTAGAGGTGTCATTGCCGAATACTCCACGGGCGTAAATGATATCGATGTCTTCGATCAGGAGCTCTTGAGGAAGACGATCGGGGTAGTTTTCATCACGATCCGTGGTGATAAAGCTACAGCGTAGTGGAGCGCCGTTTACATCGGACCAGAAAACGGTGCGCCGACATCCAAGGCCTCGCAGATAAATCCCATCATCTTGGTGACGGATGAAGCAATCATCGATCCATCCGTTGCCACGAACGCCCATCCCATCGTTATTCACACGCCAGGTAATTGATTTTACCCATCTGATATAATTCGGGATGCCTACGCGATCTTCGCCTTCGATGTAAACGCCGTGGTGGGCTTGATCCGCGATGGTGATACCTTCGTAAACACAGTTTTCAGCGCGGCTGAGAAAGAGCATTCGTTGTAAGACCACCTCAGGGTCGCTCTCTGTCTTGGGTGGTGTAAGATCATGGGGGTGATCCATTTGTTCTCCAGAAAGGGTGCCGTGGCCAAATACTCGAATGTTTTTGCTGCGTTCGTTATCCGAGTAATCGTGGAAGTTCCCGTAAACGATTGCATCACCTGGGATGTAATAGTTTTTGCCGTTCTGTAAGCGAAGTGGATCAGTGATTTTCCACTGACGCTCGTTTCCATCTGCATCGAGCGATAGACGGTGCACTCCTGGTTTGAAATATAGGGTAGTCCAATTGTCATCGGTAGGGAGCGGGGCACCGGGCTCGACTGCGCGAACATTGGCGGTATCGGTCAAGTCGGGTTTGTCTGCGATGATGGGATTTGCAAAAATGGTCACCGCGTGCACGCCGTCCATCTTGTTTCGGTGGGGAAAGGTCTGCGCATCGAATCCTAGTGCAATCGCTCGTGGGGTATCTCGGCCATCGAGTTGGCCATCGATATCCACTGCGATTAGACCGGGCTGACTCATCGTGACGTAGACGGCACCATCGATAATTTCGCAGGAATCGACACGGTGTTTTGGGTGTGCTGCCGCCAGTGTGATGGGGCCGGAAGGTGCACCGGGCTCATTAAGGCGTGTGACCTTCACCACAAAGGGGGTGTGCTCTGCGATTTCAAAATTACAGTAAGTGTGCGTCCAGCTGCCGATGAAATCACTGTAATATGCGGTCTCATCAGTTGGGCCTCCGGTGTAGTCTTTGCATTTGGTAAACCAGGCGAAAGGAGTTTCCCAGTTTGTCACGTCTGCGAGATTGGGAGCGTTGAGCTCGCTGAGTTTTTGGACTTCGAATTTGTAATACGTCGATGCGCTGAGCCCATTTACCGGGGGATATACGTTGAGGTCTCCCTGAATGGTATCAATTCCGAGGCGGACAAATAGCCTTTCGCTAGATTGAGTGTCTTCAAGGCTGATTTGAAAGAGGCCGTCTGCGAGCGGCGACACGTCTTTTATGGAAGCTGCGTTACTGGAAGTCTGCCAGATTCCACCATCATAACTTAGTGTGATTTCATCCCAAGTAGAGAGATCCGAAGAAACGAGAAGTTCCGCTTGAAGGCTGCTGTCTGTCCTTAGAGAGACCGAAATACTGGTAGGTGTGGTTGCGCTTTCGGCCGGAGAAATCCCAAGTGGAATTGAGTCGTTCGTTTCCGGATGTAATCCGAAAGCATACTCAGTGAGGGGGGAGAGAAGATCTTGATCTTTCCCATCTGAATAGTCTTGAAGTGATGCGGGCGCGATACGATCCGCCGTGATGTTGCGAATATTGAAGAGATTTCCGCCCTGGCCTTTCGTGTCGACGAAGTTTAGGTAGAGGCTTTTAAAGCCGCTGATGGATTCTGGAAAGATACAATCGAACTTCAGGAATCTGGAATAGCTTCCTGTGTGGTCGATATTAACGCTTCCTAGTAGTGCTCCGGTGGGAGAGCCAATGCGTGCTTGGATCTGGCCTCCTTTGGTTGGGGCGGCAGCTTCGATGCAGAGATGGTTTGAGTTTTGGCCAAAATCAAAATTGGAATAGGCAATCCATGAGTTTCCTTGGATGAACTCAACCGTGCCTGCCGTGAAATTCGGCTGGATGGGTAATTCTCCTGGATTCGATTCTGATGTGAATACTGCGGAATCGATAGTATTAGAATCAGGATATCTTCGGTCGATTGTAATTCTTCCGGTGTTGAAAAGGTAAGTCCCGGTGTTTTCGCTGTCGATGAAGAGCAGATAGAGGTCTTTTTTTCCGCTTCTCCATGTGGGGAATGTGATTCCAAATTCCTGATAGGATCCGAAGCTTCCTGTGGGGGTAATATCGAGTGTTCCAATTAGCTGTCCTATCTCGGAATCGAGGCGCACTTCGATTTTCCCGCCGGCTCCAGGGGGGGCGGCCGCCGAAATTGTGAGCTGATTGGTGTATTCTCCAAAATCAAAATCCGTAAAGGAAATCCATGAATCCCCCTGGATGAATTCGACCAATCCGAAATCAAGATTCTTTCGGATTGGATCCGTCCCCGGGTGAGACTCGGAAGTGAAATCCGAGGAATCGAGACCGCGAGCGCTGATAGACTGGAAAGAGAAGAGGAGGGTGACGATTAGAAAAATGGGGAGTTTTTCCGCAAGGCGGGAAATGAATCGTGAAAGTAGGGAGATCATGTTGAATCGTAGAAAGGGGAAAAAGGGAGGTGAGAGTGGTGTGTGGGGATACTACACGCCGAGCTAAAATTGCCCGCTCAACGCCTTAGAAAGTTGTTTTTCGTCTTACAGGATTAGTTTTCTGTAGGGAAAGAGCACGCGAGGATTCGAATACTCTGGGGTGAGACTCATGAGCTCTGGGGCAAAGGAACGCGGGATACCTGGCTCAATACGGTGACGCTGGATCCTAGCATTAGGAGTGCGGCAGCTACTGGGTGGAGTAATCCTGCTGCGGCGAGGGCGATGCCGATCGCATTGTAGGTTAAAACAAAGCAGAGAAGCCGGTGCAGGTGTTTATGCAGTTTCTTGGCGAGAGTGTGGGCTTGGTGAACCGCGCTGAGATTACCATGCTCAAGGATGGCGTCTGAAACGCCGATGGCAACCTTGCTGCCGGATGCCAATGCGATCGATACGTCTGCGGCTTGAAGAGCTTCGCTATCATTGAGGCCATCGCCTAAGAAGAGGACACGTTGGCCATTTGCTCGGAATTGGCGGATCAGGGCGGCCTTCTCTGAAGCGGATGTCGAGGTGTGATGCTCGTCGGCATATCCTGCTATCGCCTCGGGGATAGAGTGGTCACCCGTGATGATTATATTCTTCAGCCCGGATTCTGTGAAGGCCTCCATGGTGCTGGTGGCACTTTCACGAGATACTTCTCCGAGAAGAGCGAAGGCGACTTCTGTGCCATCGATGAAAACGTAGAGCCTGCGCTCGGTATTTTCAGGGATCACTTTTTGTGCGCTGCAACAGCCATGAGTTTGCTCTGCGCGGTAGAGTTCATTTGCGACCACCATGACGCGTGTTTCTCCTTCGTGAGTGAAGGTTGCCTCGATACCGCGTGCAGGGAGGTTTTTTATGGTGAGAGCTGTTAGGTCGCTAGGTTCTTCGAGTGCCCAGAATGGTCGTGCTACGGGATGAGTGGAACGCCGCTGAATGGTGGCTAACCAAGATCTGATCTGGATCGGCGCATTGGGCTCTACTTCTAGCGCGACCAATGAAAGCCGCCCATCTGATAAAGTGCCGGTTTTATCGAATACTACGGTATCGATTGAGGAAAGTGATTCGAGGAAATCGCCATTTTGAGGCTGGATTCCAAGAAGCCGGAGTAGGAAGGCTCCTCGCTTTGCTGCGAGTGGAATTGCTAGGCCAAGACCACATGGGCAGGCGACGAGTGCGACGGCTAGCGCATTGAATATGCCTCTCCGCCAATCACCGGCGAAGCCTCCCCAGTAGATAAGCGTGATCACGGCGATTGTGACAACTGCCGGAACAAATATGGAGATGATTTTTTGCGCACGCCGCTCGCTATGGCTCGCCGTGCTGCCCTCAAGAGCGGCTCGGAGGCGGTCGATTTCACGGCTTCCGCCCTTTGAGGTGGCCTCAATTTCTAGCTCACCATCGAGAACGCGTGCCCCTGCAACGACGGGATCTCCTGGGTGTCGGGGGACGGGAAACGGCTCACCGGTGTGGGGGAGCTCTTCGACGAATGCTTTTCCTGCGTTTACCCGGCCATCGATTGGAATCACCTCTTCTGGATAGATCACGACGAGGTCACCTTCTCGGACGTCTGCGATCCGGCAGGTCTTAGTTTCTGAGCCGTTCTGTCGAACTCTGGCTCGCCCGCTCATTCCGGGAATGTCGGTAGATAGATCGCTGAATTTTGAGACCTGCTGCTGAGATACGATTTGTCCTAGGCGGTAAATCGCAAGAAGCACCAGGACGACTTCATAGTAGATATGGCCGACTCCAGTGATACTCGAATAGATAGAAGCCCCGAACGCGCCGATGATTCCGATGAGAAATAACGTTTCTAGGGTAATGCGCCGAAGTTCTAGCCCTTTGAGTATTGGCCAGCTAAAGAAAAGAAGGGAAAGACCGGTGAGTATGGCTAAAAATGTGTGAACTGCGGTTCTTACAATTCCAGCAGGCGGATCAATGTTTACCGCGAGGGTGACGACCATGACTAGACCCGCAGCCATTGTGAGCAGCCCAAAGGCAAACCAGCCTTTGCGTGTGGTGCCTTGAATTTCCTTCTTGGTGCTACCAGCGGCAGAAGGATTCGGCTGGACCGGCGATGAGTGACAGCATGCTCCCATTTTTTAGAGGTCGCTTGCTGTGAGAGCCTCGTTTGTCCACGGTGCGTGATCTTTAAATTCAGCGCGCATTTTTCCCACAGTCTCAGGTAGTACTTCTGGAGCGTTGTTTCCCCATTCTGATCGCACGTAGGAAAGTGCTGCCGCAATTTCGCGATCTGTGAGATTTGCGCCCTGGGGCGGCATCACGGAATTCCAAGTTTCGCCGTTTACTGTGATCGGCCCCATTAAGCCGTGGAGAACGATGAGCGCGAGGCGTCGCTCATCACCTGCGACCCAATCCACGCCTGCAAGTGGAGGGAATGCTCCTGGGAGACCTTTTCCATTGGGTTGATGACAGGCACTACAGACGTTTTGGTAAACGGTTTTACCTTCATCTCGAAGGCTCATCGGTGTAGCCGGAGACTCGGGCGAGGAGCCGTTTTCCTCAGAATTCAGCTTTTCCATTTCGGCCATTTTGACGGTTGAGCGAAATCCCTCGTAGTATTCATTCCATTTGAATCCTCCCGATGCGCTCAAGAGATAGATTAAAGCCCAGATGGTGAGGGGAGCATAGATGCCGTGCTTAAGCCAAGATGGTGCCGCGTGAAACATTTCACGGGGTTCGGACTTCTCTCGAAGAAGTTGGCCGTGGACTTCACGGACATCGAGGTCTTCGCCTTTCTCTGAGCCTGGTCGGTTCTTCATTTGATTTCCGAGTCAATGATTTTCGAATCTATGCGAGCCGCCGCAGCTTCAGGGATTTCGTATTCAGAGAGCTTCAATGCCTGGAGATAGGCGACGAGGGCTTTGGCCTTCTCAGTGGGCACAATTTCCATTCCTTCGCGTGGTGCGTTTTCTCCGGAGAGATTGATTGCATCGGCTGACGTGCCATCACTCCCGATGGGCTGTTCGGTGAAAAGATACCTGAATGGAGGCATGATTGATCCGGGAGACGTAATCTGTGGATCGTAGAGATGAAGGAGTTGCCAGGTTTCGGAGGGGTTGCGGACTCCAATGTTCGAGAGGTCTGGCCCGGTGCGCATGGAGCCTAGCTGGGCAACACCGTGGTTCATATAATCCCGTGCGACGGTGCGGCGTTTACCCCATCCCCGAACGATGTCGGTGCGGTTGCGTGCTGAGTGGACTTGCTGGGTATGGCAATAGATACATCCATTCGCGATGTAGACGTCTCGCCCACGCTCTTCGAGTGCGGTGAACTCTGGCGGTATCATTTCACCAGTCTTGGGATCGGGAGTTTGCTTGAAATTGCCGAGCCCCCATACCGGCAGGACGACGAGTCCGATCCAGGCCGCTAGGAAAGTGAGCATGAAGCCGATGAAGATGAAGCGGAATCTTCCTTTCATGAATCTGAGGCGTTAGTGGCTGGTGTGTCTTGTGTCGTGCGCTTGGCGAATAGTGTCGGTTCGCTTCCCTGTTTCCTCCGATCGATCACCATCCAGATGAATGATGCCATGAATGCGATGTGTCCGATGGTCATGAGAGTTCCGCCAATACTCCTCCATTTAAGATAGGGCATCGTGGTTTTTATGATCTCCATGAATGGCATCTCACCGCGATTCATTGCAATTCCCTGGAGGATCCCTCCCCAGCTTAGCATGACGAAGTAGATAATAATACCGATGGCGCACGGCCAGAAGTGAAGCCGGATGAGCCAACGTGATGGCCACTCCCGCTCAAGGATTCTCGGCATGATATAGTAAATTCCGCCGAAGAATACCATTGAGGCAAAGGCGTAGGCTCCTAGGTGTGAGTGTGCGACGGTGTAGTGGGTGAAGTGCGTGAGATTATTGATCGAACGAATGGCCATCAGGGAGCCCTGAAACGACACTAGGATATACGACATCGCTCCGAAGATGACGAATCGGAGTGTGGGAGAATAGATGAGCGCTTTAAAATGCCCAAACATCGTGAGTTGATGATTGATGGCCACGGTAATGACTGGGAGGAACATCATCACACTCGCGACGACGGATGCGGTGATAAGGAACGCAGGATAGGGGCCGCCGATCAAGTGGTGCATTCCATTCCAGGCATAGAAAAACGCGAGTGACCAGAAGCCGATAATCGATAGGTAATACGAGTGAATAGGCCTCCCGATAATCTTTGGGACGAGGTAGTAAATCGTGCCTAGGCCGACTGGGGTAAACCAAAGCCCTAAAGCATTGTGGGCGAACCACCAATTGATTGGTGGCTGTGCTGGCGCTTGGACGGGCGCGAGGATGAGTAAGCCGTGTGCCGTAAAATAGAGCGCTGGAAACCAGAAGAATGCAGCCATGATATACCACTGCGAAATATAGATATGTCCCGGTTTACGCTTTCGAATTAAGTTTACCGCAGTGAGGATGACGAATGTAAACGAGACTAAGAGGAAGGGGGCCGCATAAGTGGGATATTCAAGCCATTCGACACCGGTGGAATCTCCTCGAAAGATACCCCATATTCCGACGCCGTTTCCCACGTTCCAGAGGATTGCCGCGAGAGCCAGCGAGCGGTGGTCCTCGATGGGGACGCGGCAGAGGCGAGAGAGAACCCAAAGTCCAATCCCGATGGCTACGGTGGAGAGCCAGCCGTAGGCTACTGCATTTAGGTGGACGGTGCGGACGCGGCCGAATGTGAGCCATGCATTATCTGCAACGAATTCGGGGTCGTGAAGCTTTATCGAGGCGATGAGGGCAATTAGCGATCCGAAGACCAGCCAGCCGATGCTTGAAGCAATGAAGATCCCCACTGGCCAACGCGCGGCGCGGTCGACCTTCAGTCTTTCTTGTAAGCTCCGCTCTCGTTGAGCCTCTTCAGATTCGATATCTTCAGATGCGGCAGGATCAGGTGTGGACATTCTTAGTTTGCTTATGGCGGGCGAGAAAAAAAGCGGCTGTGCTGAGTAATAAAAAAATACCGGTGATATAGATTCCGGGAGTTTGCAGGGCTGTATTTAAGAGTGTGGATTCGGCGGCTATTCCATTTTCGATTGCAGAGCACATTGCGCAGGGGTGTTGCCCGCTAATGGCCATTTCAATTCCTTTGCTTAGGCCTACCTCCTGGGCGTAGTCGAAGGACATTCCCACCCATGCGATGCATTGAAGCAGTGGCCAACGTATAGCCCAAATTGAGAGTGCTGCTAACAGCCACAGGAACCGAGGAGTGGGAGGACGGCGATTCACAAGCGTCGAAGATTAGGATCAGTGGGCTCCCCGATGGGCTCCGCTGCATCGAAGATAGTTTTTGCGGCTTCCTCGGGATTTTCAAATTGTCCGCCCCTAGCGGCTTGTGAAAAAGCCACTAATGTAATGAAACTCAGTGTGATCATGACTGAGAGGATGATGATCGAGGCAACTATCATAATTAGTTCCCGTTAGAGAACCAATGAATATGTCGATCATATGCGTGATGTGTCAACAAATTCAGGTTGCTGCAATAATTTTGTTAACTGCTGTCAATCAGCGGCACAAAAATGTTGTTCACGTTCAATCACATATCGCAATCGGTACGTAATTTCTAATCGGCTTACAGAGGACTTTGTTTTTTTGTATCAGTGACGTTTTGGTACGAGAAAGCTGATCTTTACGGTCGGCCCGAGCCGGAGAGAGGTTGTCGTTACCATCATTAAGATGAGGCTCCGAATGATGAGTTTATATCGAGAGGGTTCTGAAAACGCTAGACAGTGATGATTTTTCTGAATAATATCGAATTAATGAAAGTATTATTGTGGATCATTCTCAATTCGCTCATTATCGGTGCAGCGGTTACTTCTGCTCATGCTACAGTGATTGGGGTAGGCGCTGTGACCCGGCCAGATATAAAAATCGATAACCGGTCAAGTTTGAGGGTACCTGGTGCGCCGCAAAATTTGGTGGGTTTTAATATAAACGTCAATTTTCAGGGAACTCCTCCCTCCGCCAGTCAGCAGGCTATTTTCAATGATGCTGCCGGAGCCTGGATGTCCCGCATTACGGGCTACCGGGGTATGATGAGTCTCGCGAGTGTAGAGATTAATAGTACGATCGAACCAGACGATGGCGTGGGCGGTACGCTTGGATCCGCCGGTCCTGAAATTGTCGACATTCAGGATGAAGATGGGATTCCTGGTGGAAATCGGTTTGCTCTGGTTACTACGGGTTCGATGAATTTTGACTCTGCGGATATCGATAACCTCGAGGCAAATGGTGCACTCCGTGCGGTGATTGAGCACGAGATGGGGCATGTGCTAGGAATTGGCACGCTTTGGGATACAGGGTCTTTCGGCGGGGGATTCGCGGGTACTCAGTCGCACCGAATCAGCGGGAGCGGACAGTACACTGGGCCTCTGGGGCTTGCTCAATATCAGGCGGAGTTTGGGCAGGCTGGAGCATCATTTATTCCTGTCGAGCAAGGTGGTGGATCCGGTACGGCTGATGGCCATTGGGATGAAGTTGATTTGGGGGGCGGATTGACTGGAATCCAAGATGGAGATGGCAATGATATCCGCAACGAACTCATGACGGGCTGGCTGAATGCTCCTACATTCGTAAGTGATTTCACGATCGCATCGCTTGGTGATATTGGCTATACTACGATTGTTGCCGTTCCTGAGCCATCGGCTGCGCTTCTGGCATTTGGCGGGATGCTTGTTTTTACTCGTCGCCGACGGTAGATTTTTTATTAGTTGGCCGAGCGAGCTGTGATAAGTCGGAAATATTGCTGTCCTGTCTCAGGGATTGGGAGTCGGTGGGTGGCTTCGATAGAGGATATTGCGCTGATAGGGAGCCAATCTCGCAGATTATTACTGCCTTCGATCTGATAGTCGATTCCTGTTTGGCCTTGCCAGGTAAGCTCAAGATTGCCGTTGGAATTCTCAATGTGCGGCAGGCTATTTATTGCTGAGATGCCTCCCATTATCGAGGCTTTGCTGGTTTGTGTTTCGTAGCCAGTTGCGGTGAATGAGGGGATTCCATCAAGTAGGCGGACTTCAGCCCAGCCGTAAATGAGGCCTTCTTCTTGCTCCATAGTTAGGGCTAAGTAAGTGCGATCTGATGCATCAAAATTACTTTTGAGGATAGTTTCCCCGGTATTGAGGTTTTCAATCCGGAGGAATTCTCCAAAAACAAACGAATTACTCTCGAAAATTAGTTGTGTTGGATCCGCGCCAGGAAAGCGGTCGAAGCTTTTAAGTAAGCCAATAAATTGATTGTGGTATAAAATTGGGGGATTTTCATTTACCTCTGGGTATTCAATTCGGGTGAGGCCTAAGAGCCGCATCGAATGGATTTCGATGGCATTGGCTTGGTGTGTAAGTGTGTTGATTTCAAAATCGAAGATGCCATCCCCATTGATATCTAGGCGGGCGCCATCAATGATTTCGATGGGTGCTTCGGGGATTGTAACCACTGTTTCTGCGGAGCATATGAGAGTGTGGCTTGCGATGAGAAAGGTGAAGCTGTGTGAAATCCAGAACTTTGCGGAGGATGACGTCATATACCTAATTTTCTTGAAAGTGGGGGATGTATTCGAGGCAGTAATTTGTGAGTGGCGCATACCTAATAAATGCTTCGCTGGAAATTACATGCCGTTTTCACGTAGGGCGAGGGTGTGGAGGGCGTCTTGGAGGGGGATGGGGACGAATTCGTAGCGGGCGTCGAATTTGCCTTTGTTGTGGCGTTTGCAGCAGGGGGCGCAGGCGCTGTGGCGGGCGAGGGGCCTTACCCGTAGGAGGTGTTCTTTGCAGTGGGGGCAGATGAAGGCGTATTTGGGTTTCACCTTTCTTCTGGGGGCGAGCTCTAGTGTGTGGCAGCGGGGTTCATTTGGGATGCCTAGATCGGTGCAGGCTTGGCGCCATTCGGGGCCGTGGGCGTCGATTTTGCGTGGGCGTGATAGGGGGGTGCCGTCGGCTTTGGTGATGGATCGGTGCCAGGAGAGGAGGTGGGCGAGTTCGTGGAGGAGGGTGCGTTCGATTTCCGAGGGGTCGGAGAGGGTGGCTAGGCGGGGGTTGAGCTCGATGCGGGAGTCTTGAAAGTGGGCGCGGCCTGCGGAGTTTTGAAGACGGTGATACCAGATGACTCGAATACGAGGGATGAGGGTGGCGATGCGGGCTTCGGTGCGGGCGAGCTCTTTGAGGCGGCGTTGGGCATCGCGGGTGAGAGCCTCGGCGGAGATGGGAGGGAGGGGCTGCTTGGTGCGGGGTGTCTGGGCGTGAGGAGGTGTTTCCGCTGGAGGCGGGGTGGGAATGGGTGGCTCGCCGAAGAGATCCAGTGGGAGTTGTTGTTCGTGGTGCAATTTAGGTGGGTGATTTGATGGAATAGCCGCAATCGGGGAGGGTGGCTACGGAGCCGGGGGGGACGGATTCCATGAGAAAGACACTGGCTCCGATGGTGCTTTTGGCTCCGATGATGGTCTTCCCGCCGAGGACAGTTGCGTTTGCGTAGATGGTGACGTGGTCTTCTACGGTGGGATGGCGTTTGAGGCCTTTTTTGACACGTCCGTTTTTGTCTTTGGGGAAACTGCGGGCTCCGAGGGTGACGCCTTGGTAGAGTTTTACGTGTGAGCCAATATGGCAGGTTTCGCCGATGACGACGCCCGTGCCGTGATCGATGAAGAAGTAGTCTCCGATTGTGGCGCCGGGATGGATATCGATACCGGTGCGATCATGGGACCATTCGGTCATCATGCGGGGGAGGAGGGGAATGTCTTCTTTGTAGAGCTGGTGGGCGAGTCGCTGGATGGCGATGGCTTCTACGCAGGGGTAGGAGAGGATGATTTCCTGGGTGCTTTTGGCCGCAGGGTCGCCGTTGTAGGCGGCGGTGATATCGGTGGCGAGAAGGCGGCGAATTTCAGGGAGAGTGTGGAGAAGGCGTGCCACAGTTTTCGCGGCGCGCTGGGGGGAGTCTGCTTCGTGACCTTTTTCTTGGCAGCTGATGCTGCGGCTGATTTCTGAAGTGAGAGCTTCGCGTACGGTGGCGAGGCGCTCGGTGGTGATCATGGGGAGATCGGCTGCGGTGAGGGGCTCTTCTTCTAGGAATCCCGGGAATAGGAGCTGGAGAAGAGTTTCGCAGATTGCAGGGATGGCGCGCTTGGAGGGGAGATTGAGATCGCCAGCGTAGTTGGTGCCGCCGAGTGCGGCGTAGGAGGCGAGGAGGGGGGCGACGGGGGAGGAGGTGTCCATGTGCTTGGCTATAAAAAGGCTTCCGGAAGCGCGTCGCAACTCGGGACTTGGTTATTTGTTTTCCTTCGTACTCGATTTTCGACTGGGTTTGTTAATCGTTTTGGCGTCGATGAGTGAAGGAGGGGGGCTCATTGGGCTTGTCCAGATTCTGCCAGAGATATATCCGTAGAAAAGAAGGGCAAAAGAGAGTGTGTGGCTCTCCTGCCCCTCGACTCACTCTGACTATTTGTCCGATTCTGTGTGACGAACCGCGCAATGTTAAGTGTCTGGTGTTTGAGGGAGTGGTGCCGTAAGATTTAAATGGATGCGCTTGGGTGGGTTAAGATGTTTATCATAATCGGGTTATGTGATTTTCAGAGTGGGCTGAGGCTTAGGTTTTCTAGAAAGTGCCCCAAATACAGTCAAAATGAGTTGCGTGAGCCACAGGGATGGGTAGAATCGTCGCCCGCCCGGAAAACGGCGGACGCCCGGAACGCTAAGCCGGTGGATGATTCTCTAACGAGGATGCCGCCGGTTTTTTAACCTCCAGGTGTATGATGATCT
>CALAIY010000065.1 GCA_937922595.1 uncultured Verrucomicrobiales bacterium
GCTAGTTCTGGCTCAGCTTCGAGAGCAAAATAATGTGGGCGGAAATAGTTTTGATTAAACTGCGCAAACGATTCGATTTCATCCTCCTCAATCTCGTCTTCCAAATATTCGAACGAAAAATAGACACCCGTATCTTCATTCGAATACCAAGCCTGCCCTTCGTTTAGCTCATAGTGGCCGCGCTGAGAGAAGTATTCCTCGAATTCAACTTGGGGGACTCGTTTTCCTGTAAAATAGAGATCGTAGCTCATGATGATTGCATATCGATTGAAAATAAATCGGGGAAGATTCTAATATCTTACTAGTGGAATTTCCGTGACTCTCGCTCCCGCGCAATCAATTTATCAGCGGCTAGAAGCGCCTGCTTACATCTCCCGTGTTCTTCGCTCGGGCATGATTCCTTAGTAAAGCTTCGAATTGAGAGCGGTAACGTAATAGCTCTGGCCTTCGTAGGCGTGCGATCCTGCGCGAGCGCTGGCAGTGCATACGAGGAGGGCGATTATCAATGGGAACAATTTCATGGGACTTGTATGGTTTGAATATGATAACGTCATCGGCTCCGGATTAACGCGTCCATCAGAAGAGAAAAAGGGTCTGAAAAGGCGAAATTAAGACGGCCTCTACCATCTGATTTTGCTTGAGTCCGAAATGGCTAAGCCTGAGTTGACGGCGGCATCTGATTTCGAATCAATGCTCAGTTTTGTATCCGCTCCACGCCCTCTGTGTTTTGTGGTTCTTTCTAAGTGAGTTCCAAGAGGGTGAGTTCTGGTGGGCAGCTGAAGCGCACTTTTAGATCTACGGTGCCTATTCCTCGATTCACGTAGAGGTGGCGGCCTTTTTCTTCGAAGTGGCCTTCGCGGTAGTTTTTTCCCCAGGAGGGGAGAATGGGGGCGTAGTTAATGATTGGGATTTGGCACTGGCCGCCGTGGGTGTGGCGCTCAATGGCGAGGCGATGCCGACCGAGGGTGAAGGCGTGTGCGATGGTGGTGGCACATGTGGCGAGGGTGGTGTGGGCGAGTAGTTTCAGGATTTTCCGGCGTTGCATTTACTTTTTGGGACAAAGCTGGATGCTGGAGGTTCAATCTGAAACTGATTGTGCGCTGGGTGGCGCTAGTAGTCCATTTCGAGGAATTTGTCGCGGGTGTCGATTTCGCGGCGGAGGAGGTGCTCGTTGTATTTCCGGAGGCGGGAGCAGAGTTCGTTGGCGAGGCAGCGGAGGAAGTGGCAGCCGAGTTCGGGGTCGTGGGCGAGGATGGCTTCGAATTGCTTGCGCTTGAGGACCCAGACGAGGGCTCCGGATTTTCCGGCGATGGCGCTGGCGCTGGAGGGGTGATCGCCGCGGCGGATCATTCCCATTTCGCCGACGGTGTCTCCTTTGCCTAGCTTGGCGAGCTTTACGATATCTCCGTGGGCGTGGCAGTAGACTTTGAGCTTCCCTTTTACGATGACGAAGAGGGAGTGGTGGGTTTTGCCTTGCTCGACGATGTGTTTTCCGGGGAGGACGGTTTCGTAGGTGCCGAAGGTGGCGAGACGTTTGCGGTCTTTGCCGGAGAGTTGTCCGATGAAGCCGGAGTCGGGGAGTTTGTGTTCGTCTTTAGCCATGTTCTTAGATGGTGTGTGGGTGGTGAGGGTGGGTCAACCGGCCTTGAGGTGTTGCTTGCTTTGGCGGAGCTTTACGATGCCGATGATGGCGGTGGTGAGGGCGACGATGAGGAAGTAGGCGGGGAAGTATTTTAAGGCTTCATCGAAGACTTGCTCTTGGGGGGTGCCATTTTTTTTGAGGTTGCTGACGAGGAGGGCGTAAAGGGCATTGGCTCCACCGTAGGCGAGATTGAATGAGAGTCCTTTGAAGCTGAGGACGGTGGCGCGTTGTTTTGGATCGGAGATCCGGCGGTTTAGGTAGTGGCTTTGGAAGAAGCCGCCGAAGTGCATCACGGGCATGAGAAAGAGGATCGCGAGTACGCCGTAGTGGCGGATGGTGAGGCTCATGATGGTGAGGCCAATGAGGGTGAGGCCGGTGAGGAGCAGGTAATTGAAGGCGGGGGTGCGCTTTTCGGCGAGGTGCTTGGCGAGGGTGGGGAGGAAGATGCCGAGGCAGGCCATGGAGGCGCCTACAAGGCCGAAGCTTGCTTCGGGTAGTCCGATGGTGCGGTAGTATTCTGAATTGATGGTGAGGATTTCTCGGATGATGTGATCGAAGGTGAATCCGGCGAGGATGATGACGAAGACGAAGGGGGTTTTTAAGATCCAGCGGCCTGCTTTGAGGGTGGTGCGGGTGGCGGCAAGGGTGGCTCCGAGGGTGCCGCCTTCTGGCTTTTTGTGATCGCCGATTTCGCGCATTTTCAGGGCGATGATGAGGACGGCGATGGAGCTTAGGAGGACGCCGTAGAGGGGGAAGCGCATGGTGGTCTCTTGGGCGAATTCGATCCCGGTGATTTTGCTGAGGAATTTGGCGTCGTAGAGGCCGGCGCCGATGATGGAGGCGATGACGAAGGCGGCGCTTTGCCAGCGCATGAGGACTTCGAGGACGCGGGGCCAGAGGTCTTCTTTCCCGACTTCGGCGAGAGAATCGTAGGCGAGTGCTTCATCGGCTCCGCTGGCGGCGGCTTCCATGATTCCGGAGAGGATTCGATTGAGACAAAAGATCCAAAAGATGAGGCTTCCGTTTCCCAGGGGGACGAAGCTGATGAGTGCCATTTCGAGCACCATGCAGATTCCGGCGACTTTTACGAGGGCGGCGCGTCCGATGGTATCGGCGAGTGCTCCTGAGGGGACTTCGAGGAGGACGATGGTGGCGGCCCAGATGAGGTTGAGAATCGAAAATTGCTCGAGGGTGAGCCCGAAATCGAGAAAGAGGACGGTGAAAACGGGGTAGTAGAACCGGGCGTTTGCGAGGATTCGGAACCAGAAGAAGAGCCGGACGTTGGGGACGGTGAACGGGGAGTTGGAATCCATGGCTGCGCGGAACTACGGGCGCAGGAGTGGTGCGGGCGCAAGGCTAGGATTCTTGCTTGAGCAGGGCATCGGCAAACCAGGTGGGGATCTCTTCTTCGAGTTCCGCAATTGTTGGTTTGCGCTCGGCTACGATCTGGAAATTAAAGCAGGTTTGAGCCTCTTGGCGAGGTAGGCCTAGGCTGCGGCAAGGCGGCGGGTATTCCAGGCGGCGAAGGTGGCTGTGAGGACTCCGGTGCTGACGACGGCTGTGCCGGTGCTGAAGAGCTCTAGCGGGGTGTAGCCGAGGGCTGCGTAGCATTGGCCGTAGGTGAGGCCGAAGAGTCCGGTGACGAGCAGCCCGGCGACGCGCCAGGGGGTGCAGGGTGCTATGGCGAGCATTCCTACTTGAATGGCTCCAAGTATGGCCAGGCCGGAGCCCCAATCGAGCCCGAGGACGGAGAGGCTTCCGAGAGTGGAGGCTCCCAGGAATGCGATGGGGATTTGGGCTCGGTGCTTGAGGCGCCGAAGCCCGGCTCCGCAGGCCCAGAGGGTGAGGCCGAGGGCGAGAGCGATGTGATTGAGCGCGAGGGGGAGCTCGAAGAGTGTGCCTTCCGCAGTCCCATCGGAGCGCCACGCGAGAGCGAGCACGGGCAGGAGGAGCCCGAGCACGGCGAGGTGCGCGAAGAACGATGAATTATAGAGGGTGGCTTTCTTCAAAATGATGGATTTTTTGAAACTATCTCCCATAAAAGCGGTTAGCTACCGCAATTTTCATATTTTCCATTACACTGTCGTAAAGTTATTCGTAGCTAGGTGATTGTGAGTCGATAAAGAGGACTCGGGCGCGTCGCCGGGCGCGTTTTCCGCCAGGAAGATTGGTGGAGGCGGGGGCGGTGGGGTCGGCGAGGGCGATAATATTGGAGATATGGGCGGCGGTGATGCCTGAGATTCCGGCGTCTTGGAGCCAGGCTTTTGTGAGGCGGCGGGCGATGGGTCTTGGGCAGGCGCGAAGGGCTGGGGCGGAGAGCTTTTTTTCGGGGAGGTGGACGGTTTTGGCGTTTTCGGCGGTGATTTCCTGGAGGTATTGGGTGTCTTCGCGGAGGTGGGTGAAGGCGCGAAGGATGGCGGGGATGGGGTCGCGGCCGGAGGCCTGGGCGGCGGCGGGGAGGAGGTCGTGGCGGATGCGGTTTCGCGCGTGGGCGCGGCTGGTGTTGGAGGCGTCTTCGCGGTGCTTGAGCTGGTGCTCGGCGGCGTAGGCTTGGATTTCGGCACGACGGGTGCTGAGGAGGGGGCGCAGGAGGGTGAGGGTGCGGCGGCCTATTTTGAGGGGGGTCTCCCCGGACATTCCGCAGAGGCCGGCGGGGCCGGTGCCGCGGAGGAGGTTTTGTAGGATGGTCTCGGCCTGGTCTTCGGCGTGGTGGGCGAGGTAGATCCGATTGGTCCGGTGGGTGTGGGCGGCTTGGGCGAAGCAGGCGTGGCGGGCGCGGCGGGCGGCGAGCTCTAGGGAAATTCCTTGGTGGGCGGCGAGCGTTTTTACGTCTTCACGCGCGATGTGCGCGGGGTAACCGTATTTTTGGGCGAGCTTCTGGACGAAGCGGGCGTCGGTGGTGGAGGCGCTGCCGCGGAGGCGGTGGTCGAGGTGGACGACGATGAGTTTTTTTGCTCCGGCGCGGTGGAGCATATCGAGCAGAACCACGGAATCCCTGCCGCCGGAGACGGCGACGAGGGATTTCGTTTTGGGAGGTTCTGGCAGGTGGGGGATCAAAGGAGGGCGGCGACGGCTTCGCGCTCTTCTGCGAGTTCGGCGGCTGAGGCGTCGATCTTGGCGCGGGAGAAATCGCTTACGGGGACGCCTTGGACGATTTCGTAGCTTCCGTCTGCTTTGGTGTGGATGGGGAATGATGAGATGAGGCCTTCGGGGACGCCATAGCTTCCATCGGAGGGGACGCAGACGGAGTGCCAGTCGCCTTCGGGCGTGGGATTGGTGAGGGATACGACGGTATCGACGACGGCATTGGCGGCGGAGGCGGCGGAGCTGAGTCCGCGGGCTTCGATGATGGCGGCACCGCGCTTTTGCACGGTGGAGATGAAGTCGCCTTCGAGCCAGGCTTGGTCGGTGATGACTTCGCTGGCGGGCTGGCCGCCGATCTTGGCGTTGGTGAAATCGGGGTATTGGGTGGCGGAGTGATTGCCCCAGATGGCGGTATTGGTGATTTCGGAGACGTGGCGGCCGGCTTTTTGTGCGAGCTGGGATTTGGCGCGATTTTCATCGAGGCGCGTCATGGCGAAGAAGCGGTCGTCGGGGAGTGACTTGGCGGCGTTCATGGCGATGAGGCAATTGGTGTTGCAGGGGTTCCCTACGACGAGGACGCGGACATCTGCTGCGGCGTTTTCGGCGATAGCCTGGCCTTGGCCGACGAAGATTTTGCCGTTGATGCCGAGGAGGTCGCTGCGCTCCATGCCTTGCTTGCGGGGGACGGAGCCGACGAGAAGTGCCCAGTTCGCGCCCGAGAAGCCTTCGGCGAGGTCGGCGGTGGGGGTGATTTTCTGAAGGAGCGGAAATGCGCAGTCGTCGAGCTCCATGACGACGCCTTGGAGGGCTCCGAGGGCGGGCTCGATTTCGATGAGATTGAGGTTCACCGGCTGATCGGGTCCGAACATTTGTCCGGAGGCGATGCGGATGAGAAGGGAGTAGCCGATCTGGCCTGCGGCTCCGGTGACAGCGACGGTGATTGGTGCTTTAGTAGACATGATAGAGTGCTTGTGGTGCGGGTGGTGTTATTTGTTAAAAAGGGTGCTGTCGATATATTCGCAGAAGGCGTGGATGAGGAGGCCGTGGACTTCCTGGATGCGGGCGGTCTCTTCGCAGGGGACGACAAGATCTACGTCGGAGATTCCGGCGGCGGCACCACCGTCGCGGCCAAGAAGGGCGATGGTGGCGAGGCCTTTGTCTCGAGCGGTGCGGAGCGCACGATTAACGCTTTCGGAGTTTCCGCTGGTGGAGATGCCCACGAGGACATCACCAGAATTACCGAGGCCTTCGACTTGCCGGGAGAAGGCTTGGTCGTAACCGTAGTCATTTGCCAAGGCGGAGAGAAAACTGCCGTCGTTGGTGAGCGCTAGACCTGGGAGGGACGGGCGGTCGTCTTTGTAGCGGCAGAGAAGTTCGGTCATGAAGTGAGCGGCGTCTGCGGCGCTGCCGCCATTACCGCAGGCGAGGATCTTCTTCCCGTCGCGAAGCGCACCGAGGAGCAGATCGCAGGCGTGGGAAAAATCGTCGCCGAGGGAATCGGCGGTTTTCAGGGCATCAATACAGCGCTGGGTGGCGCTGCTGAGGACTGTCGCTGGGGAGGAATCGGCCATGGCCGCGCAGGGTAGAGCTATGCCCGCGCGATGCAAGATCCCTTGCGGCGGGCGGAGCACAGGGGCAAGGAACGCGTATGTCCGAGAGCCCCCGCTATGCTTTTTTCGACCTGGACGGCACCCTGCTGGCTCAGGATACTCAGCTTCTTTTTGCGAACTATATCCTCCGCGCTGAGCCATGGCGGCGGGTATTGCTATTGCCGTTTATGCTCGCTGCGCCTTTTGCTGCACTTAAGCTTCTGCGCTCACGGGAAATGAAACGCATTTTCCTGACGTACCTCACCGGAATGTCCCCGCAGCGACTTGAAGAACATGTGGCGGTATTCGTGGAAAAAGTGCTTCCGCCAATGTTTTATCCCGAAATTCGGGAAGCTGTGGAAGAGCACCGGCGCTCGGGGCGCACGCTCATTTTGAATAGCGCGAGTCCACAATTCTGGGTGAAACCGCTCGGCGACGCCCTCGGCTTCGATCATTCCTTCGGCACACTCGTTGAGGTGCCAAAATCAGGGATGATGGCATTTCCCGAAATCGACGGGGAGAACAATAAGCGCGCAGCAAAGCTGCCCCGCATGAAGGCCGTACTCGGATCGAATTTCAATCCTACGGCACCAAAACCTTTCCCAGACTCCTACACATACACGGATGGATATGTAGACCTCCCCCTGCTCGCTTGTGCCGAACACGGCATCTGTGTGAACCCAGGCTCGGCACTAACAAAAGCCGCCGCAGAAAACAACTGGACCGTCACTCGCCCCAAAAAACCGTTTTGCTGTAAACCGCATGAGCGTATTGCAAACGTCCTCATGGCACTCGGACTTTCCTCAGATACCGACGTCTCGGAATAACTTCCCCCCTCCCCACTCCCCTTTCCCACACATGTCCACGATGCCCACCGAAGAAGCCGTCCGCGAGCGCTATGCCGCCGGCGCAAATGCTCGCGAAGAAGCCCTCTGCTGCCCCGTCGATTACGACCCACAATATCTCAAAGCCATCCCCTCCGAAGTGATCGAGCGCGACTACGGATGTGGCGACCCATCACAGTACGTGATGCCTGGCGAGACAGTACTAGACCTCGGATCCGGCACTGGCAAAATCTGCTTCATCGCATCCCAAGTCGTCGGAGCCGAAGGCAAAGTAATCGGCGTCGACATGACCGATGACATGCTCGAAGTCGCATACCGCAATGCACCAATCGTCGGTAAAAATATCGGCCACGAAAACGTCTCATTTAAAAAAGGCCGCATTCAAGATCTCGCACTCGACCTCAATCTCCTCGAAGCAGAGCTCGCCAAAGCCCCCATCACCAACGCCAACGACTACCTCGCCGCAGAAGCCACTGCCGACCGCCTTCGTAAGGAGCAACCCATGATCAAAGACGATTCCATCGATGTCGTCGTCTCTAATTGCGTCCTCAACCTCGTAACAAACGACCTTCGGAAACAGCTGTTTTTAGAAATCTACCGCGTCCTCAAAGTCGGCGGTCGCGCTGTCATTTCAGACATCGTCTGCGACGAACTCGTCCCTAAAGAGCTCCAGAACGACGACTACCTCTGGTCCGGCTGCATCTCCGGAGCCTTCCACGAGCAAGGCTTCCTCCAAGCCTTCGAAGACGCCGGATTCCATGGCGTAGAAATCGTAAAATTCGATAAACAACCCTGGCAGACAGTAAAAGGAATCGAATTCCGATCCATGACGGTATGCGCCTACAAGGGAAAAGAAGGCCCCTGCATCGAGCGCAATCAGGCCATAATCTACAAAGGCCCATTCAAAAAAGTGCTCGATGACGATGGCCACGCCTACGAGCGCGGCCACCGCTACGCCGTCTGCGAAAAGACCTACGATCTCTACAAGCGCGCACCCTACTCTGATATGTTCGAATTCGTAGACCCACTTACCGAAATTCCCGCAGCCGACGCCGAAGAATTCGATTGTACCCGCACCGTAAAGCGCCACCCACGCGAGACCAAAGGAGCCGACTACGACGCATCCACCGTCGCCTCAGACTGTTGCAGCCCCGACACCGACTGCTGCTAAGCCCCCCCACCTTCCCGCTTTCGCAAAACCGCCGCCCGCCTAAAGTGCGAGCTTGTCCTCCTCGCCCACCAGCGCACAAATCTTCAGCTGGGCGGTTTCGCGTAGCCCCATCTACGTCGAGCCCGTCCTCGTCGCCGCAGCGGCCACCTTCTCCTTCATCACTCGGGGAAAAGAGCGGCGCGCCGCCACCGCCAATCTACGAATTCTCCTCAATTGCGGCTGGCTCCGCGCATTTCTGCGCACCCCACGCGTCTTCCTCGGAAGCGCATGGATTGCCACAGACACCCTGCACGCCGACACCCGAGGCGACTGCATGGATTGGGACATCGTAGGCCTAGAGCGCTACCACGAAATCGCAAATGCCCCCACAGGAGCCCTACTCCTCACCGCCCGCATGGGCAGCTTTTCCGTCGCCAATCCCGCCTTCACACACCGCCTAGGAAAACCCGTTTTCACCGTAGATGAAGCAGACCTCTCCACCGAGACCTCCCTCGCCGCCGACCTCCACGAAGCCCTCAGCGCCGGCGAAATCATCGCAATAAGCGGCGACACCGTCCCACCCGGCCACTCCTCAGCCCTCGCCGACATAGCAGCACTTCGCATCGCCCTCCCCATCGTCCCCCTCGCCGCCGCCGCACGCGCCCACGTCCCCGCCTACCCGTTTTTCATCATCCGCACCGGCCGCCGACGCTACCAGCTTCGAGTCGAAGCCCCCCTCCCGCCTGGAAGCGATCCCGAAGCCTCACTGAAAATCTGGGCAGATACCCTCGTCACAATAGGTCGCCGTCATTGGAGCCAATGGTCTATCTTCGCTCCGCTACTAAGTCCCAGCGCCACCCCTCCCGACACCTCCTCCGATGTCTAGCCGCTACCTCACCGCCACCGCCAAGCTCTTTGCCCCACTGATTGCACCATCAGCTCCGCAGGAAACTCCCCACACCATCACCGATCCCGACGAGCCCGCCAATTCCCCAGCCCACCAACCATCCACCCGCCCCTGGGAGCTCCGCAAAAAACACCCCGGCCAATCATCCTCCGAAGCATACACCCTCACCACCCTCACCTGCCTACTATTTTTCACCGGCACCCTCGATCTACTCCTTCGCATCATTCCTCTACGCGACCTACACCTCATCTGGATCACCCTCCTCAGCCTCGCCCTCACCCCTCTCGCCATCGCTGAAATCACACTCATAAGCGCACTCGCAGGTGACGCCTGCACCAAATTTGGCCTTCTGCAAAAATGGCTTCCCAGCCGCCGCACCGGTCTCTTCTTTCAAACAGCCTGCATCACCTATGCAGCATGGGCCACCGGCGAACCTACCTTCATCCACATCATAGGCTACGCCTGGTTAGGAATCATTGCCTTCAATACCACCTCCGCAGTAATTTTAAACGCAAAAGCAGCAGCGGAACCAACTAACTAACTAACCGCACCATATCCACTCCCCCCAATGATTCCCGACGCTGATATCGCCATCCTCGGCGGCGGATACGCCGGGCTCAATCTCGCCGCCCGCCTCGGCACCAAAAAACGCGTCCTCATCATCGAGTCACGCCCCACCTACACCAACGACGCCACCTGGTGTTTCTGGAAAACCGCCCCCCACGGGTTCGAAGATCTCGTCACCCATCGATGGAACCGCTGGCGCATCTCAAGCCCCCAGCGCGCCATCATCCACGACACCCCCGAGACCCCCTATGAAATGATCCCCTCCATCGCCTTCTACGATTGGGCCAGAGAACGCATCCCCAAAGACAGGCTCATGTTAGACACCAAGGCAGAAAATCCACAACTAGGCTCCCACTTCCTCGAAATCCCCACACCAAAAGGAAATATCACCGCCAAATACATCATCGACACCCGCCCCCACCACGCCACACCAAAACTAATCCAAGAATACACCGAAGTTGAAATCGAAACCGACGCCTTCACCTACGACCTAGAAACCGTCGGCCTCATCGATTTCCACCAAGGCACCCACTTCACCCACACCCTTCCCCTCTCCCCAAGCCGCGCCCTCATCAGATCCAGCCGTATCTCATCACCCGCAAAAACAAATAAGAAACGCCTACAACTAGACCTCAAAAACGCCCTCCCCAATATCCCCCACCACATCATTCGCAAAGAATCCGGCCATATCCCCATAGGCACCACAGCCTCCCAAAAAGCACTCCCCAATTCCATCCAAACAAGCCCCCACCCCACCAACCACCACTTCCTCCGAATCAACCTCTGGGCACAAGCCTGCACCGCCGCCATCCTCCAAGGCCACCCCCCCATCCCCCAACCCGAGCCCCCCACCTCCATCCGCCTCATAAATCACATCTTTCTAAACGCCCTCCGCAAAAAACCCAAAAAAGCCCCCTCCTACTTCCTCACCCTCGCCACCAA
>CALAIY010000066.1 GCA_937922595.1 uncultured Verrucomicrobiales bacterium
TTCCCTCCGCGCCGCAATCCTCCTCACCTCCGGCCCACTCGACTACGAAAAATACACCGCCCAATCCATCCACGCCGAAATCACCTACTCCCCCACCGGCACCGAACTCCGCTCCCTCAAAATCACCGATCCCCTCGGCGAACTCACCGCCTTCGCCAAGCACACCCGAGCCAACGATCAAATCCCCTTCACCATCAATTCCGGCATCGACCTCCCCTCCCTCATCAGCGCACTCTTCGGCTCCGAAAAATTCGGCGAACTCGTCGCCTACGAGCCCATCAATCTCTTCCTCGAAGGCCATCTATTACTTCCCAGCGCAAGCGCAAAACTCCCCCCCGGCCTCCCCGCACGCTTCGCAGGAAATGTAAGCACCGGACGCTTCGCCAGCCGCGGCACCATCTTCACCGGCCTCGGCGCAGACTTCGCCTACGAGCCCGGTCGCTACCTCGTACGCAATGCCCTCATCGAGCACCGCAGCGGCACCGCAGGCTTCCAAGTCACCGGCACCCCCGGCGGACCACTCCGCTACAACGCCCGCCTCGAGCTCGACCCCCAAGTATTCATCCCCTTCGTCCGTCGCGAAGGCACCCGCAAATTCCTCCGCCGCGTCGGCATCGACGCCGATAGCTCACTCCGCATCGACGCCTCCGGCCACGGCCCCAGCGACAACCCCGACACCTGGGAGACCACCGCCACCATCCAAGGCCGCGACTTCCGCTTCAATGGCATCCCAGTCGAACGCTTCGAATCCAAATTCTACACCAAAGACCGCATCCAAATCTACACCGACGCCATCGCCGTCCGCCCCGAAGGCACCCTCCGCGCCACCAAGGTCATCAATGAGACCATCCCCAAAATCATCACCATCGAATCCGCCATCTGCACCGCCCACCCACAGACCACCGCCGCCTACTTCTCAGAAAAACTCTCAGACACACTCTCACGCTTCCAATTTAAACGCCCCCCCACCCTCAAGCTCACCGGCACCTACGACATCGGCCAAAAAGAAAAAACCGACTTCGAAGCCGAAATCATCAGCGGCGACACCAATCCCCTCACATTCGATCTCCTCGATACCGACCTCACATTCGACAACGCCCAAGGCCGCATCCGAATCCTCCGACAAAATATCGGAATGAACTTCACCGGCACCGCCACCCCCGGCAATACCTTCCGCACCGTCACCTTCCCCGCCGGAGCCGACGTCTCCGTCCAAGGCTGGCTTCAAAAAGACACCACCCCCGCCACCGATCTCACCGTCGAAATCGCCACCGGCAAAGAAGCCGCCATCATCCGCTTCGCCGAACGCGACCTCCCCGTAGACAACGCCACCACCACCGTCCACATCCTCGATTCTCAGATAGACTCCAAGACATCAGGAAAACTCTTCGGCGGCACCATCAACCTCGAGACCACCATCCTCGGAGCAGGCCTAGACGCCGCCCCCCCCTACACCACCACCGGCAGCCTCACCCGCATCAGCCTCCGCGACATCACCCGCACCTTCGGCTCCGCCAATGAAACCGGCGGAGCCCTCTCCGGCACCTTCTCCCTCACCGGCCGCACCCGCGACGCCGCCAGCATCGATGGCACCGCCCAGCTCACCCTCGAAAACGGCAATATCTACGCCATCCCCATCTTCGGCCCCCTCTCCCCCCTCCTCACCGCCGTCACCCCCGGCAGCGGCCGCACCGGCTACAGCATCTCCCGCGAAGCCACCGCAGCCATCTCCGCCACCCGCGGCACCATCACCCTAGAATCCTTCGAAGCCCTCACCAACGCCTTCCGCCTCAGCTCCTCCGGAAAAATCAATTACATCGAAAACTCCCTAGACCTCCGCGCCACCATGAATCTCCGTGGAGCCCCCGGCCTCATCCTCTCCCCCCTCTCAAAACTCTTCGAATACGAAGCCACCGGCACCATCAGCGCCCCCGGCTGGCGCTCCTCCACCATCTCCGTCCTCACCGGCGGACGGAAAAAATAGCCTCAGCCCCTACAGCCCCTACAGCGCCGCCCGCACAGCATCCGCCACACACCGAGCAAGCCGATCCACCTTATACGGCTTCGGCAGCACCCCCACATAGCCACCACGACGAAGCTCCGTCAGCAAAGGCTCCTCAAAATGATAACCCGTAGAGAACACCGCGCGCACATCATGATCAATCTTACGCATCTCCTCAAGCGTCTCGATTCCATTCAAGCCACCCGGTAAAGTGACATCCAAAATCACCGCCACATAAGGCTCACCATCCCGGAAATTTTTCTGATAAGTATCAATCGCCTTCTGCCCCGAAGTCACCGCCGTCACCGAATAGCCGAACTTCTCCAAGATCTGCCCCGTCACCTTCAGAATCGACTCCTGATCATCCACAATCAGCACCGGACCACACGCATGCTCAATCGGCACCTCCTCCTCCGGATCGCCATCAGCAGATTCAGCCAAAGGCGCCGCCACCGGCACCTCCCCATCATCCAATCGCGCCGCCACCGGAAGATACACCGTAAAAGTAGAGCCCACATTCTCCTTCGAAGTCACCGTAATAGCCCCCCCGTGTCCCAGCACAATTGAGCGACACCGCGCCAGTCCAAGCCCCGTACCCGTCTCCTTCGTCGTCGCGAAAAGCTGGAAAATCCCCTCAATCTTATCCTGCGGAATCCCACAGCCACGATCACGCACCGACACCTCCACATACTCACCCGGCAGCAAGCCATCCGGCACATCACCACCACCCGCGAAAATCGTCGTCGTCGCCTCGATCCTCACCGAGCCACCATTCTCCATCGCCTGGCAAGCATTCACCACAAGATTATGAAAGACCTGCCCAATCTCCGTCTCATCAATCACCACCGCAGGAAGATCCCCCTCACACACCACCTCTTGCGTCACATTCGATCCAGTAGTCCCCAGCCTCGCCACCTTCTCCACCACCGGAAGAATATCCGCAGCCTTCCGCTCACCCGGCCGATCCTTCGCCGCATCCAGCAGCTGCCTTGCAAGACGCTTCCCCTCCTCCACCCCCTGAAGCGCCTCCGAAATCGAAATCTTCACCTCCTCCGGAAGCCCATCCAGCTCCGCCAGATAAGAAAGATTCGTTAGCACAGGCGTAAGGTGATTATTAAAATCGTGCGCAATCCCGCTCGCAATCACCCCCACCATCTCCAGCCCATCACGGCGCGCCACCGCAGGATCTGCCTCCTCCGTAGCCACCTCCACCACTCTCTCCACCTCCACTTCACGCACCTCAGGCTCCTTCACCGCCGCCAGCGTCACCGCAAAACTCAGCGGCTGCCCACGAAGCCCAAGAAATCCACGCACCATTCCTGCACACGGCACCAGCTCCCCCTCAGCATTCGTAATCGCCCCCGTAAACCGATAAAGCCCACCCCGGCGCGCCACCTCTGGAAGACGCTCAATAAACCGAGCCAAATCATCACCCGAAAAAAGCGCATCCAAGCGATCCCCCTCAAGCTCATCACGCTTCCTCCCCACCATCGCCGCAATCGCCCGATTCGCATAAAGAATCGTCGGCCCAGGCCCCTCATCCGGCGCCGCCTGCAAGATCAACGCCGCCTCATCAATCTGCGCCAAAAGAGCGCGAAAATGCTTCAGCCAAGCTTGAAGCTGGGCGCGCTCTTTATCAGCAGCTAGGACGTCGGGTGTTCGGCTCACGCCTCTGTTATCTAAGAGATCTTAAATATCCGCAACTCAAAAATGAGACAAACTGAAGATTTCTCTTCATCATTGAGAAAATACCACCCCTTCAACACCCCCAAAACCACTTGCGATCCCCCACAAACCCACTAGACTTCGCGCCCCATGGCTAGAACCGCAGGAAAAAGTAAAACCCGTAAATCGATGGCTAAGCGCTACAAGCTTACCGGAACCGGGAAGCTTCTCCGCCGCAAGCAGGGCAAGCGTCACCTCCTCGAGAATAAAAACCGCAAACGTAAGCGGAATCTCGGGAAAGCAACGCTCGTCTCAGCAGCGGACATGCCAGCGATCCGTCGCGGCATGCCCTTCTCAAACTTCAAGTAAGCAAGAGAAGAAGAAGCACTCCACCATCCGGTGGAAACCACCGCGCCGCCTGGAGCACCACTTCCCCTCGGGGAAACGCTCCTTACAGAAGGGTGAGACGGCCGGTCGGAAACAAAACACAACAGCCCATCTACCAAATAAGACAAAATGCCTAGAGCAACCAATGGCCCAGCCAGCCGCAAGCGCCGCAAACGCATCATCGCGATGGCGAAAGGCTACCGTGGATTCCGCTCCACACACTACCGCTACGCAATGGACGCCGTCCGCAAAGCGAAGCAGTACCACTACCGCGACCGCAAGGTCAAAAAGCGCATCTTCCGCAAACTGTGGATCGCCCGAATCAACGCCGCCACCCGCAACGAAGGTCTCACCTACTCGCGCTTCATGGAAGGCCTCAAATTCGTAAACGTCGAGCTGGACCGCAAAGTCCTCGCCGACCTCGCAGTGAACGACCCCACATCATTCTCTGGAATCGTCGCCCAAGCCAAAGCCGCCCTCACGTCGAAAGACGAAGCAGCAGCCTAAGCCAGGCCTCGCACAAAAAAATTCCAAGAGGCCGCTCCCCCATCCGGGCGCGGCCTCTTTCATCTCTCCGTTTCTCCCTCTTTCCCGATGCTCGAAGAACTCGCCACCATCGAGGCCGATGCCCTCATCGCACTCACCCCACTCGAAGACGAAGCCTCCCTCGAAGCCTTCCGCATCGAATACCTCGGCAAAAAAGGACGCCTCACCGCCGCAGCAGCCGGAATGCGCCACCTCTCCAAAGAAGAGAAACCAGCCGCCGGCCAAAAACTCAACGAAGTCCGCACCGCCATCACCTCCGCGCTCGACGCCAAAGCCTCCGCCCTCCAAGCCGCCGCCGATGCCGCCGCCGTCGCAGGAATCGACGTCACCCTCCCCGGCACCCCCATCCCCACCGGCGCACTCCACCCCATTTCCCAAGTCCTCGATCGCTCCATCGCCATCTTCCGCCGCCTCGGCTTCGCCCTCGCCACCGGCCCCGAAATCGAAGACGAATTTCACTGCTTCGACGCACTGAACACCCCCGAAGACCACCCCGCTCGCAACGAAAAAGACACCTTCTACTTCGGCGACGGCCGCCTCCTCCGCACCCACACCTCCAGCGTCCAAGTACGCACCATGGAAGACCAGGCACCGCCCGTACGCATCATCGCCCCCGGCGCCGCCTACCGCCGCGATGAAATCGATGCCACCCACCTCAGCCAATTCAATCAGCTCGAAGGCCTCTTCATCGGCGAAGACGTCTCACTAGCCGATCTCAAAGGCACCCTCGAATACTTCTTCCGCGCCATGTTCGGCGAAGACACCGAAGTCCGCTTCCGCCCCCACTTCTTCCCCTTCACCGAACCCAGCCTCGAAATCGATATCAAGCTCCACGCCGCCGGCAAAACCGCCAAATGGATCGAAATCGCCGGCTGCGGCATGGTCGATCCCGCCGTCCTCGAGCAAGTCTGCCAATCCCGTGGCGATCGCCTCTACGACCCAGAGAAATTCACCGGATTCGCCTTCGGCATGGGCCTCGAGCGCATCGCCATGATCATCTACGGCATCCCCGATATCCGCCACCTCATCGAAAACGACACCCGTTTCCTCTCCCAGTTTTCCTAAGCCATGCACGTCTCCCTCAACTGGCTCAAAACCCACATCGATCTCGACGGTAAAACCACCGAAGAAATCTCCGATCTCCTCACCTTCTCCGGCATCGAAGTCGAAGGCATCGAAGAGCGCGGTGGCGTCCACGAAAAAGTCGTCGTCGCCAAAATCGTCTCCGCCGAAAAGCACCCCGACGCAGATAAACTCAAAATCTGCCAGGTCGATGACGGCAGCGGCACCCTCCGCCAAATCGTCTGCGGCGCGCAAAACTACGAAGTCGGCGACCACGTCCCCTGCGCCCTCCCCGGCGCAGAACTCCCCGGCGACTTCAAAATCAAAGAAGGAAAACTCCGCGGGATCGATTCCCTCGGCATGCTCTGCGGAGCCGATGAAATCGGAGCCTCCTCATCCGACGATGGCCTCTGGATCCTCCCCCGCGACCTCGCCCCAGGCACCCCCGTCGCCCCACTCGTCCCCACCGACACCCTCTTCGAGCTCGAAATCACCCCCAACCGCCCCGACTCACTCTCCCACCGTGGCGTCGCCCGCGAACTCGCCGTCCTCACCGACACACCATTAAAAAAAGTAGCCTCCGGCAACCCCCTTTCCCCAAGCAATCCTAGCGAAATCACCATTTCCGCACCAAAAGCCTGCCCACTCTACACCGCCCGTAAAATCACCGGCATCAAAGTCGCCCCCAGCCCCGAGTGGCTCCAAGAGCGCCTCACCAGCATCGGCCTCCGCCCCATCAACAACATCGTCGATATCACCAACTTCGTCCTCCACGAATTCGGCCACCCCCTCCACGCCTTCGACACCCAAAAGCTCACCGGCAGCCTCACCATCCGCTTCGCCACCGAAGGCGAAAAATTCACCGCCCTCGACGAATCCGAGCACACCCTCAAAGCCCAAGACCTCGTCATCGCAGACCAAGCCGCCCCCCAATGCCTCGCCGGCATCATGGGCGGAGCCCACAGCGGCGTCACCGATACCACCACCGAAATCCTCCTCGAAGCCGCCTACTTCACCCCCTCCGGCATCCGCCGCACCAGCCGTAGGCTCGCCCTCAGCTCCGATTCCAGCTACCGCTTCGAGCGCGGCACCGATCCCACCGCCGCCCCCCGCGCCTCCGCCCTCGCCACCCAGCTCATCCTCCAGCTCGCCGGCGGCACCGCAGAAGACACCCTCCCCACCACCGGCACCGCCCCCGATCTCACCACCACCATCCCCCTCGATCCCGCCCACGTCGCCCGTCTCCTCGGCACCGAAATCCCCGAGCCCGAAATCGATCGCATCCTCACCACCCTCGGCTTCACCAAAACCACCGAAGGCTGGAAAACTCCCACCTTCCGACTCGACGTCTCCCGCCCCGTCGACCTCATCGAAGAAATCTCCCGCGTCTACGGGCTCGATAAAATCCCATCAAAGCTCCGCTCCATCCCCGCAGCCCCCAGCCCAGCCGACCACACCTACGACGCCACCCTCGAAATCAAGCGCACCCTCACCGCCCGCGGATTCTTCGAATGCCAAAACATCAAACTCACCGGCCCCGCAGACCTCCCCCACGCCATCATCCTCCAGCACAAAGCTGAAGCAATCCCCCTGAAAAACCCCCTCAGCGACGACCTCACCCACCTCCGCCCCAGCCTCCTTCCCGGCCTCCTCACCACCGCCGCCCGCAACGTCCGCCAAGGCGCAAAAAGCCTCCGCCTCTTCGAAGCAGGCACCATCTTCGCCAGCGGAGGCCGCAGCGAAGAGACCGCCCACCTCGCCCTCCTCATCGCCGGCGACTCCTCCCCCACCAGCTGGACCGCAAAGCCCACCACCCTCGGCCTCCCCGATCTCATCGGCCACCTCCAAGCCATCGCCCCCCGCGCCAATATCGCCATCAAGCCCGATCGCAACGCCCCCGAATCCGACACCTACATCCTCGGAGCCTCCATCAGCGTAAACCGCAAAACCATCGGCAAGCTCCTCCAGCTCCACCCCGCCCACGCCCGCGAACTCGATCTCCCCGCCAACACCCCACTACTAGCCGCCGAAATCAACCTCCCCGATTTCATCGCCGCCACCGGGAATAACGTGCAATTCGCCGAACTCCCAAAATTCCCCGCCATCACCCGCGACGTCGCCCTCGAACTCCCTGCGGAAACACCCGCCTCCAAAATCGATCAGACCCTCGCCAAAGCAAACGAAGCCCTCCTCGTCGGCCACACCCTCTTCGACGTCTTCCCCCTCCCCGAAAACCGCAAATCACTCGCCTACACCCTCACCTACCGGAACCCCGCAAAAACCTTAAAAACAGAGGAAGCCGACAAGGTTCACGCCCGTATCATAGCGCTCCTCCAAAAAACAGGAGCCACCACAAGATAGGCCTTAAATCTTCAAAGAATCTCCTTCTGTACTCGTTATTTAGAGGATCAAAAGTCCGGACCGATGTTACGTATTTGGACGCTTAGCCCGTTAGTTGATGTCGGGCCTTCACTGGAAGGCTGAGATTAACTGGGCGGCGCCCGCCCTTTATTGAAATTGGGAACGTGGCTTATCTCCTCAGACGGTACAAGCAGGACCTGAAAGGCGTTTCCCCTCACGGGTTGAGACGCCTTTCTTGTGTACGGAACCCGCCCCCATGAAAGTGCACGAGTATCATTGCTTTTCCCCCGCAATGGCTCGATCGAAATCACCGTCGGAATTGATCGCAAAAGTGGGGAGAGGAGCCCTCTCTTTCGCACCCGTTTTAGGCGAAAAATATCATCCTGGCGAACGCACAACCTTTCGTCCCACCATTTGCACAGATGAATACATCCGCCATCAAGCGACTTACTTTTTGCGCATCAGCTGCAGCCATCATCGCAGCCTCCATTTCAAAAGCGCAAAGTCAGTCCAATAAAATTCCCAATGAAGTGAATGAAAGCTTCCGGCTAGACTTCCACACTCTCGATTTCGATGCCTCATGGGAAGATCCTGCCGATGGCGTATTGCTCCAGCGAGCAGATACTCCCGGCGAAATGGCACCCTGGATTGGCGTCCCACAAGCCCCCGTTCTTAGTGGACAGCGGCGTGTTCTAAACTTCCCGATAGCATCCGCCCCCCGGATGTTTTTCCGCTTGAGGCCGAAGGGCACCATCGCTGCCCTCGATTACCTCAAAGCAACACAAGCAAGCTCCGGGCTCTGGGTCGTGGGAAGTATCCGGGAATTCCCTAATCACCGTCACAATCGGAGCAAATAGAGTGGCCACGCTAGGTGCTCCCCCAGGACAGACCATCGAGGAGACCTTAACGTTTCGCGCCACCGATCCCACCGGGTTCACCGCCGAAGTTTCCGCCACATTTAGCGTCTCCCAATCCGACTACACCCTCGCCACCGGCTCGAGCGTTTCCGGGACGGAATCATTTCCGATCGCCCCCTCCATCGTCCCTCAGATTGCGGGCTTCTTCACCGAATTTCTGGGCCTTCCGTCAGGGCTCACCATTGCGATCGATGGGATCCAGATCCTCAGCGGACAAACTCTCCAAGTAGACTTCACGTTTTCTGCCAACGCTGCGGTAGCTCCGGGAATCTACCCAGTGACCATCGAATTGGTTCCCCAAGATTCCGGAGGCACCCCCCTCTCTTCGCCCGGAGACTTCCTC
>CALAIY010000067.1 GCA_937922595.1 uncultured Verrucomicrobiales bacterium
CAACCCATCCCCACCCGCCAACCCATCCCCCTAAAACTCCCCCTCCTCATCCTCCTCCTAGCCACCTTCCTAACAGACGCCCTAATCACCAGAACCGGCTGGAAACTCCCCAAAAAATCCACCACCCAGAAAGCCACTTCAACCCCCAAGAAAAAGCAAAAAACAACTCCCACAAAAACTCCTGCCCAAACCAAACCCACCCCACCCGATAAAGAGCCCAGCCTTCCGTCAGCCGTCCCAGCAGCACCCCTCCACTCCCGCTTCCAACGCGCAAAACGAAAGTAATCTCGCCGACGACATTCAGCACATCCACCTAGATCACAGCCCCGTCCGCGAAGCCCCTTCGTCCTAAAAACAACGCCATTAAAAAGATATTCCTCACACTCATTGTTACAGTATTTGGAATTCACCTGTCCACCGCCAAGGTAAACGAAGAACTCGACGCCCTGCTAAATCCTCGACTATTTCGGCAAACCATTCCTCTCTGTCTCGATTGTTGACGACCAGCCGAAACTTCTGCGAATAAAACAGGTAACCGAATTCGCAGAAGGTAGCGCCAGCCTGGGACGATCCCTCCAATACTATTTCCGCTGTGAAATCGTGAGCAAAGACCTCGTCGAGTTTTTTCAAAACTCGGCAAAAACTCGAGCAGATATTCCATTCACGCCGACGCCGCTATCCCCCGACACGAACGACAAAAAGGGAACACCCGGCGCTTTCCAATGATGTATAACCTCATCGACTCTCATTTCCGCTCTTCGCAATCGATCGAATCAAAAAGGTTTCGCAAAAACATTTGCCTTGAATATCCGGAATCAATTCCGGATATCCAAGGCAAACGGGGAACTATTATCCCCCACTTTCATTAAAATCAAAATTATCCTGAGCCACCTTGAAAGCGAATTGGGCGATGCCTTCTTAGAAGCGTTCGCTGGTGAATCCGGAGTGGATGTCGTGCAGGGGGACATTTGTAATCTGGAGGTAGATGCCATTGTGAGTCCGGCCAACTCATTTGGATTTATGGACGGGGGTCTTGACTATGCTCTTTCACATCGATTCGGGTGGGATCTACACACGCGCCTTCAAGATATCATTCGGTCGAGACCTCTTGGCGAACTGCTTGTCGGGGAAGCTCTCATTATCGAGACGGGCGATGAGAAAATCCCCTGGCTGATCTCCGCTCCCACGATGCGAATCCCAATGAGATTGAGGCAGACGATCAACGCATATCTTGCGATGAAGGCGATCATGACCAGCTCTATGGCTCACACCTTGGATCCCAAAATTCGGTCAGTCGCAATCCCGGGATTAGGGACGGGAGTAGGCGCATTGCCACCTAAGATTGCTGCCCTGCAGATGAAGGAAGCCTATGATGAAGTCCTCGGACGGGGAGCCAAATTTTGAAATGGCACAGAAGAGACACTGGCGATTAAATCCGGAAGAGATCAATATCTGGGATCCTTGAGTCGCAAAAGTCGTGAAACGACTCTTCACTCCAAAAATTTCGGATCATCGAGCGTCTTGAGGAATGCGACCAGCGCCGCCTTATCTTCCGCACTGAGCCCGAGGCCACCTGCGGGGTGTTTTGCTAGGTTGGGATCGAGAGTTTCCGAAGGGTGGATCTCTGAATTGTAGTGCTCGACCACTTCCTCGAGTGTGCCGAAGCGGCCGTCGTGCATGTAGGGGGCGGTGAGGCCGAGATTTCTTAGTGAGGGTGTTGCGAAGCGCTTTCCTCCTGGGGCTAGGCCATTGTCGTGGAAGCCGTGGTCGCTGAAGAGGGCTCCGCCGTGGCAGTGGAAGCAATCGGCACCGTACTTTCGGGAGCGTGGTTCGTATTCAGTGAAGAAGAGTTCGAAGCCGCGCCGCTCATCCTCTTCTAATGTGGCCTCGCCTTTCATCGCGCGGTCGAATTTTGAATCGTAGGATGTGAGGGTAAGGAGATAGCTTTCTAAGGCTAGCCCTACCTTCTCGCTTGAGGCATCGGGAGAGCCGAAGGCTGCGTCTAATTCATCCGGGTATTTTTGCTCAACGGTCGTGACGACATCTTCGAGCGTTGAGCCCATCTCATTCGGGTCTTGGAGTGGCTCAAGCACTTGCTCGCGAAGCGACTTTGCTCGACCGTCCCAAAAGAAGGAAGATTTCCATGCGAGGTTAAAGAGTGGCATCGAATGGAAGCTTCCCGATTTACCATTCACTCCCATACTGAATTGCCTCGGATCTGAAAATGCGAATTCCTTCTGGTGGCACGATGCGCACGAGATTTGACCGTTTTGCGATAGCGATGCGTCGTTGAATAGTTGCTCCCCTAGTGCCACCCGCCCATTCAGGAGCGGATTATCTAGCGGGAGTGGCGGTCTAGGAAATGTTCCTGCCATCTTAAACCGATAGCCTTTTGATTCTGCAGGAAGATACAGCGGAGCGACCTTTTGTGCGGGAACTATTGAGCTTTCTCCTTCTAGGGAAACAATTGAAAATGGGGTCGCTAAGTTTGTGCGCAGCGCAGCAGCAATTGGGTCGCCTTTGTGGGAGTGCGTGGAATCCCCCGAGGCGGTGAAGGTGATTGGCCGCGCGCCATTGAAGAGTGGTTGAAGATCGAAGGCGAGTCTTCCCCGGGCGTCACCTTTGATGCTCTTTGGAAAAGAGAGTTCGATTTCGGTCCGATTATCGTCATTGGCAAAGTGGTAGACGTAGCCACCAAGCGTTCCGCCCTTCTTCCGATATCTACCTTCGAGCGCCATGAAGATGTAGCCATCCTGCCAGGTCCAATGAAGGCGGTTCAGATTCGGATTTAGCGGGTGTGCGGCAGTATATTGCGCGGGATCTCTGTGGTTCACCTTTTCATCGAGCCCGACAGTGAAGCGGAGCGCTTCGTAACTATTCTCCGGGATATCCTTTAGAGAAAAACGGGTGCGCCTGGACGCGAGATCTAAGTAAGCGAATTGATCTGGGACTTCCACCCAGCTCCCATCAGTTTCCCGAAGGGCAAAGCTCCCCAAAAGGAGGCTACACCGACTCACCGAAAAAGCCTCCCCTGCGGAAGTCTCGTAGCGAAGCGAGTCGGCGAGAAGAGGCTTCCCACCAAAGCGGAAGCCGATCTCCACATGGAGATCAGCAGCACTCGCCGCAACGGTGAGTGCAAAAAACAGGAGGCTAAATATGCGGATCTCCATCTTTACATCGGGGGGCCACCGCCTCCAGGCCCTCCCGGACCGCCGCCGGTTGCGGAGCTGAACTCATTATCATCATAGTCCGCAAGACCGATCTGCACGATGCGGAAGAACCCATGAAAACCCGGGCTGGCGGATTGCAAAATCACCGAAGAATCTGCGGTGAAGGATTCCCCTTCCGACCAGGTTGATAAATCTGCGCTTTCTTCAAATCGATAGATACCACCTTCGGAGCCATCCCAGGTGATCGTCACTTCATTACCGACTTCCTGGGAGACAGCAGACGGCGACTTCGTTGCCCCACCTTCGAAGACAGTAGTGATGATTTCGGTGTCCGGAATTTCAGAGATGCCACTGGCGAGGCTATTGTCTCCAAAATAGTTATTCCCTACATTATACGGATAGGTTGGCGTACCGTCGGCAAGGATACAGGTGAAGTAAGCCCAGGTGCCTTCGGGAAACTCCGGCGTCACACAGTAGCGGACGTTATATTCGTTCAGATCGAAGTCGGTGCCTAGTACGAGGCCGAGATCGCCTTTGTAGGCGTAATCTTCGATGTAATTTCCAAGAACGAAATCTTCGCTCACATCAGGCCCATCAGATGCAGCGGCGGTGCTCGACTTCCCTCCGATATTTACCACCCATTGGGGGAGCAGATTGCGGCCATTTGCTGGGAGATCGTAGGATCCATTGGTGCCATCCCGCATCTGGTAGCCCGTAACCATGAGGCGAACGTCGCTCGTAGCGTCCTCCGGATCACTATATCCGTACGGACCATATATCGGGAGACCATCATTGATCCACCCGACGATCGGGCTGTGCTCGCCATCAGGAGCCTCACTATAGGGCGTATTCCCATCACGGTAAACAACAGTGGGATCATAGGCGATGTTATCCCCTAGCGAGAACCTCAAGGCGGGAGCATTCGCGTGGTAGTGGAAATTCTCCATCGCTTGGTGGGCGTTGCCTGCATCGAAGGTGTTCCCCTCGTTGAAATAGGCGTCGCGATTCCAGACTCCGGCATCGTTGAATGACATGCCGTCGCTAGAATTGAAGATAGGGACGCCATCGACGGCGAGGCCGTTTGTGCCAAGGCCGGAAGTGTTTTTCGGGCTTATGTAATCGGCACCGTAAGTCGTGCTGCGGGGAAATCGATAGAGGATTGCCGCGTTGCCGGGGAAGGAAGGGAAGAGACCCGTTTTTTCCAAGTTGCTATACCACGGCCCCATCGTGTTCGTCGCGAGGCCGGTAGATTTGATGTAGACAAAATCACTTGAGTAAGAAACGCCCTGCACCCCGGCATAGACGGGTTTCGGCTGGTCACCTACGCGAGGGTTGTCATCGAAGTCTGCAGCATCCCAGGTGGTGACGGAAGTCGTAGCTCCCCCACCTTTTTCAGAAGTCTCGTCTTCAATCGTCTGCCAAATGCGCGCATAACTCCCGCCGTCCTCGGTGTACCAAGAAGAGATGATCGGTTCCGCCAGAATAGAGGTCGGTAAGAGGAGAGCCAAGGCTGAGATATGACGCTGGGGGAGGGATCGTTTCATCGGTAAATAAGGAAGCTTCTTTGATGAAGCCGGTCAAAACTCCGGTGGATAGCGGGCACCCGAAGAGGTCTTTGAAGGTTCCCGCTAATCTAGCGTAAGGGAGTAGGTCTGCAGTAGGGGGCGAAGGAGCCGTGGATGTGTGATCGGGGAATTCGCTCCGCTTCGCGGTATGAACATCACTACCAGAGACTCGCGAGTCGGCTTTGGGGGTAGGTCGAATTCTATTTATTATCACTATCATAAGGGTTGTAACAGGTTCAGTTTTAATTGCGATTTTATGCAGAAAATCGCTCAGGTACCTGAATGGCTACAAAATTTTCACAAATAGGGGTTGAGCCCACCCCTCGTCCCCCGCATTTTCTCGACACACACGATGTCCCAAATCACCTACAAGGCCGGAAAAGAGCCCCACGCCCGCGAGCACAGACTCATCTTCAAAAACGTCGACCGCGAAGGCTGGGACACGTCGATGGACAAATACATGAGCGAGGGCGGCTACGATCAACTCAAGAAGGCGCTTACCTGGGAGCCGAAAGCAGTCACCGATGAGGTGAAGAAGTCTGGGCTACGTGGTCGCGGTGGAGCCGGTTTCCCCACAGGGGTGAAATGGGGCTTCATTCCGCCGAATAACACGAAACCGGTCTACCTGATCTGCAACGCGGATGAGTCCGAGCCTGGCACGTTCAAGGATCGCTACATCATGCACCAGGATCCGCATCAGCTGATCGAAGGCATGGTAATTTCGTGTTTCGCAGTGGGTGCGAAGCTCGCATACATCTACGTACGCGAGGAATTCCCCGAAGCTGCCAAGATTTTGGAGACCGCGATCGGCGAAGCCCACAAAAAGGGTTTCCTCGGGAAAAACATCCAAGGCTCTGGCTTCGATCTCGAGATTTACGTCCACCGCGGCGCCGGAGCCTACATCTGTGGCGAAGAGACAGGCCTTATCGAATCACTTGAGGGCAAACGCCCCTACCCACGGATCAAGCCGCCCTACTTCCCTGCAGCTCTCGGTCTCTACATGTGCCCGACGATTGTAAACAACGTCGAGTCGCTCTGCCACGTGAAGCACATCATGGAGATGGGCGGCGATGAATATGCGAAACTCGGCACACCGAGAAACACCGGCACCCGCATCGTCGGCGTCTCGGGAGATGTCGTAAACCCCGGCTACTACGAAATCGAAGTGGGCAAAGTAACGATGGGCGAGCTCATCAACGACATGTGCGGCGGCCTCCGCAACGGGCGCCGGCTCAAAGCCGTGATTCCTGGAGGCTCATCTGCCAAAGTCCTGCGCGCGGATGAAAGGTTCAAAATCAAGAAGGGCGATGAAGAAGTAGAGATCGGTATCGAAGACATCCCAATGGATTTCGATACCATGATGGCCTGTGGCTCGATGGCTGGCTCGGGCGGCGTGATCGTGATGGACGACTCCCGCTCGATGGCTTGGGTGCTCAATAATCTGAATAATTTCTACGCCCACGAATCTTGCGGCCAATGCACCCCCTGTCGCGAGGGAAGCCTCTGGATGAAGAAGCTCAGCGACCGAATCGTCGAGGGCAATGCAAGCCCAGAAGACGTCGATACACTGGAGTCCGTGGCCTACCAGATCGATGGGAAAACCATCTGCGCCTTTGGTGAAGCCAGCTCCTGGCCGACCGAATCCTTCATCTCGAAATTCCGCGACGAACTCATCGCCGGAACCGACAAGGAAAAGAAAGACTCGATCAAAAACCCGGTGACCGCTCTCGCAGCCGCCGGGCTTTAAATTCGATCACCCACCGACATTCTCACGAAACGCATCGAATTCCTTACGGAGTTCGTCGAGTTCTTTTCGGAGATCCGCGACGTCTTCGCGAATACTCGATGATGGCGCTGCTACTGGAGCCGGCGATGCAGCGCTTGCGCTGATTTCGGGCTCCCCACAGAGGAGGTGAACGTACGTCACCGTGTGCCGCCCTCCACCCGATGGGATCCGCTGCACAAGCCCCTGGGGCTGATGATCAATCAGCCCTTGGAGTGCCTCTTCCGCCGCCTCATTATTCGCGATCACACATAGCCTCTCACTGCGGGCACGCACCTCTGCGGCACTCTGCTGCCCCCGCAATAAGAGGAGCCCAAGAATCGCGCGCTGCGGCTTATCTAAATCAGGAAATTCATCTTCGATCCGGTGCTTATGCTTCGCAGCACGAGCTCCGCTCTGGTGCATAAGCCCGCAATAGCGCTTATCGCGAAGCCCTTCGAGCGCCACCTCTACATCAGGCGTATCGTAGGCCACCACGGGATTGCGCGCGGTCTTTTGATTGCAGGCGGCGAGCAGAGAATTGACCGTCATCGGATAGTATTCCGGTGTCGCCATTTCCTTTTCAATAAGGCAGCCCAAGACGCGGGCTTCTTCGTGGGTGAGTTCGTCCATGTTTTGATTAAAGCGCGAGGAAACGAATACACATCGGTTTTCCTACAGAAATTTTGTGAGAGGTCGCAGAAAGCGCGCCCGTTTTAATGTCGATTTTGAAGACGCTAATGTTATCGCCGTTCGCATTCGCGACCAGGCACCACTTCCCATCCGGAGTGAGATTGAAATTACGCGGCCACTCGATTCCTTCGGTCTCATGCTCGACGTAGGACAGCCCTCCATCTTGAGCACCAACCTTGTAGACCACGATGGAATCAAACCCACGGTTCGATCCATAAAGAAATTCACCCGTGGGATGGACACGCACTTCAGCGCATTTACTCGTTCCTTTAAAATCACCTGGGAGTGTGGAGATCGTCTGCTTCTCGGTGAGCGCCCCGGATTTGGGATCCTGGGTAAACACTGTCATCGTGCTATCGAGTTCATTGATGACATAGGCGGTTTTCCCATCGGGAGCGAAAGTCATGTGACGCGGCCCAGCAGCAGGCTGAAGCTTCGCAAAAGGCGGATCAGCCGGAGTGAGCGTTGCCGCTTCTCCAGCGAGGGAATAAATCATAATGCGATCGGTGCCAAGATCGGCAAAATAGACAAACCGCCCATCGGGCGAAACGGTCGCGCTGTGACAATGCGGCCGTTTCTGCCGCTTAGGATCCGCCCCTGAGCCCGTAAACTTGATTTCGGACTCCGCAGTCGCGAGCGCCCCCTTCTCATCCACTCGATAGGAAAACGCAGCGCCTCCACTATAATCCGCCACGAACACACCGCGCCCATCCGGACTGACGGCGATGTGACATGGCCCTTTACCGCTGGGAAGCGAAGCCGTATTTTTTAACGCTTCGCCATCCTCAGCAATATCGAAAGAGACCACTTTGCCACCATCCGAACCACGCGTCACAGAATAGAGATACTTTCCATCGGGGGAAATCTCGAGGAAATTTGGACTTTCAGCCTTGGCTACGAGAACCGGATCCACGAGCTCTCCCGTAGCAAGATTGATCGAAGATCGATAAATCCCCTCGCTCTTCAAAGCGCCTCCTGCCGAAGTCCCAATGAAGAACGTAAGCTTTTCCGCAGAAGCCACTGTGACAATCGTGGCGAGCACACTGAGAATAGGAATAATCGGTTTCACGCGGCTTAAATGCGCCGCACTGGCCGCACCCGCAAGCGGGAATCAAGCTGGTAATCCCGCCAACGATTGGGTAATTTAATCCTCGATGAACATGACCCCACCACCCAACCCACCCGACGTCTCTAATCCCAAAAAGGGGCTCCACCCGATGGCCTATGTCGGAATCGGCTGTGGCGGACTTCTCCTCATCGGCACCGTAGCAGGAGGAATCCTCATATCGAAATTAGTCAACAAAACCTCTGAATTCATCCAAGACCCCACAATGGCGCTCGCAGCTCTCGTCGTACAGAGCAGCCCTGATCTTGAGCTTGTGCAATCCGATTCAGATTCAGGCATCCTTCAAGTGAAAGTAGAGAGCACCGGAGAAACGATCACAATCGACCGAGCCCAAATCGAAAGCGGAAAATTCTCCTACACGAAAGTAAATGCAGACGGAACCGAAGAGATCACAAACATCGATTTCTCGGGAGCCGAAAACGGCGAAATTTCCATCACCGACGGCGAAGGCGACTCGATCTTCCAATCCGGCGAGCAGACTCCTGATTCGATCCCAGATTGGGTGCCCGCATATCCCGGGGCTACCAATGTGAATGGCACCTTCAAAGCGACCATCAACGGCACCGAAAGCGGCTCTTTCTCCCTCAAAACCACCGATTCACCGAGCGAAGTGCTCAACACTTACAAGCCACTCCTCGAAGACATCGGCTTCACCGTCACCACGCAGGGCGTGACCAAAAATGGGAAACGTGAGCAATCGATCCTCACCGGAAAAGACACAGCAGCAAGCCAGACGATAAATCTCATCATCATCCCAACAAACGAAGGCAGCTCAATCCAAGCCACCTACAGCACTCAGCCGTAAAGCGCGCGCCCAGCAGCAAAAAAAAGAGCGCATCGCTTTCGCGATGCGCCCTAAAACCAATAAACCAGAATTGAATTTTTTTATTTAGCTTCGGTGCCTTTGTGCCCGAGCTGCTTCACCGTGCGGTTGAGCTGATCGAATTCGATCGGCTTCTTGATCACCGTGACCGGTCCGCTGCTAAGAATCTTCGAGAGGATCTCACTATCAGGGTAGCCAGTAATGATGACGATTGGCACATCAGGATTGATGTCCTTGAGCTTCGTGTAGAGCTCATCACCAGAGATATCGGGAAGCTTGAGATCAAGGAAGACAAGGTCGAAAGACTGCTTTTCACAGTGCGCAAGCGCCTCAGCTCCAGTGCCCACAACGATTCGTCCGAATCCAGCCTTCTTGAGGAACTGCTTAAAGAGCGTCTGAAGTGCCGCATCATCATCGACAACAAGCACCGTTGGCTGACCGGCCTCATCATTGCGAAGAATATCGCGGTCGAGCAAGCTGCGCTTAATCCTCCAGCGTCCGCCGATCTGAATTGCAGGGAGTTGCCCACGCTGGACAAGGTAGTAGACAGTCGGGAGAGGAATCCGCAGATATTCGGCGGTTTCCTTGACGGTCATCAGTTCTGGGAGCTCTTCGTCGGCCATAATATTAATAGTAAGAAGGGATGTTTGGGAAATGTTTCGGTTAAGTCAGAAGAACCAACTTAATGGCAACAACTGTAAAAGTGAGAGTGGTTGGAACTCAGATGAGACCCACCATATTCAGACTTTGTTTCAGATACAAGAAAAAAATCACATTTGATTCTAAATTTTAGAAAAACCGGTACCAAAATGGGGGTGACTAACAGGCTTTGATATTTTACAATGGCCACTCATTACAACAGTTATCGTGACCGTGGTCACACCTTTCTCTATTGTGAATCCTTACCCTAAACCGACTGCGGCCTCCCGAATCGCCACTTTTCGCGCAAAACTTGCCGAAGCTCCGGTATCCAAACTCACCGCCGCCGCCTTCATCACGGGCGTCGTAGGCTCACTCACCCTTGGAATCCTGCCCGATCTCTTTGCACGCCACCTCGAGAGAAGCACCGCTACCGCCTACGAGAAAGCACAGCCCGGCGCTCCTAAGATCACAAACATTCTTCCTGGAGGAGAACGTGTGATTTCAGTCGGTGCCGCCGGTGCCGTGATGGCCTTTCTCCACCTGGAATCGGGAAAAGGCGTTTACCTGAGTTCGCGCGACACCATCACTAATAAGGCAGCAACACTTAAAGGAGCACCCCCCAGAGGAGCCCTCTCGAAAAAACTCCCCGCAGCGCTCGTCGCCATCACTCCGGATAACCCATTGCGGATTTATAATGGATCGGAGGAAAATGCTGAGATCTACATTTCAGTAACGAACGCGGCGCCCTAGGGAGATAGTAGACGAAACGAGACGCTGTTTCTGTGCTCCGCTTCGGTCTTCCGCTTTCTTTTTCCCGCTTCCAAGGTTAGGCACAACGTCCATGTCTCGCCCATACCTCTCCTGCCCCGCATGACACAAAAGCCAGTCCCCGGACAGCGCTGGGTAAGTGATACCGAGCCCGAACTTGGCCTCGGCATCCTACTCAAAGCAGCCTTCGGTCGCCTTGAGATATTCTTTCCCGCCGCCAGCGAGCACCGTCAATACGCGCCAGACTCAGCGCCAGTAAGGAGAGTACAATTTGCCGAAGGCGATGTGATTCGCACTCACGAGAACGAAGAATTCTCCGTAGAAAGCGTGCACACCGATGACGGCCTTCTTATATACCGCTGCGGCGGTCGCCAAGTACCCGAAGCCGAGCTCTCCGACACCATCAGCTTCTCCAAGCCTGAAGATCGGCTCATGGGCGGTCAAATTGATGAACTTCCCACCTACGATATCAGAGTAGAGACCTTGCTACGGCAAGCACGCTTCATGAAATCGCCGGTCCGTGGATTCCTTGGCGGTCGAGTCGATCTCCTCCCCCACCAAATGGGAATTGCAGCGGAAGTCTCCGGAAGACTCAAGCCCCGTGTCCTCCTCGCTGATGAAGTGGGACTCGGAAAAACCATCGAGGCAGGTCTCATCCTTCACCGTCTGCACCTTCTCGGAAAAGCGGATCGGATCCTTGTTCTCCTGCCTGAGCCTCTGTTGCACCAGTGGTTTGTAGAGCTACTGCGTAAGTTCAATCTCCTCTTCAGCCTCTTCGATGAAGAGCGCTGCACCGCGATCGAAGCCAACGACCCGGATACAAACCCATTTCTCGATAGCCAGCTCATCCTCTGCTCCACCACCTTCGCGACTAGTTCCGCGAAGCGTTCAATCCAACTCACCGAGGCAGACTGGGATCTACTCATCGTCGATGAGGCACACCACCTCGAATGGTCACCGGAAGCTCCCGGCGCAAGTTATTCACTCGTCGCCGAGATTGCAGGGAAGACACCCGGAGTCCTACTTCTCACCGCCACTCCAGAGCAGCTTGGGCCCGAAGGCCATTTCGCCCGCCTCCGCCTACTCGATCCCGATCGCTATTCCGATCTCCCCGCGTTCCTCGAAGAATCCGAGCATTACACCGAGGTCGCTTCCGCCATCGACAACCTCTTGGAGGGAAAACTCCCCTCACCTGCCGAACGCACACTCTTCGCCGCACGATCCCCCCGCGTCACCGAGCACCTCGATTCTCTGGCCAAAGGAGATGAGACCACCCGCGACAAAGTAATCGGCGAAATCATCGATTCCTTCGGCACCGGCCGCGTCCTTTTCCGCAACACCCGCGCCGCACTCAACGATTTCCCAGGCAGGCAACCCCACCTCATCCCCCTCGCCCACCCAGAAGCCATCATTCCAGAAGGCTCCGGGATCGATCCTGAGACCGCACGCACCTTCGCCGATCTCAAAGCAAAGGTGAAATGGCTCGTCAGCCTGCTCGAAGAGCTCCCCGACACCGAAAAGCTACTCGTCATCTGTAAGACTCGCCCCCTCGCCGAAAGCATCGTCGAACGCATTGGCAAAACGCTCGATATCAAAACCGGCCTCTTCCACGAAGACCTCACCCTTCTCCAGCGCGACCGCAATGCAGCCTACTTCGCCGAGCCCGAAGGAGCCCGTGTCCTCGTCTGCTCCGAGATCGGCTCCGAAGGACGGAATTTCCAATTCGCACACCACCTCGTCCTCTACGATCTCCCTGCGATCCCCGATCTTCTTGAGCAACGCATCGGCCGTCTCGACCGCATCGGCCAGACCTCCACGATCCACCTCTACGTCCCCTACTTCAAAAATACCGCCGAGGAGAGCACCGCCCTCTGGTATCACGAAGGCCTCGATGCCTTCACCCACCACACCGGTGGCACTGGGGAAATTGTCACGAAACTCGGCGACATCGATTTCGCCCCCGCCAACCAAAAAAAGCTAATCGCCAAGACCAAGAAGCTTCGCGAAGAAATTTCCGCAAAACTCGCCAAAGGCCAGGATCGCCTCCTCGCTCTTTCCTCGGCTCCCGCCGCAAACGTCGAAGCCATCTTGGCTCGAATCCGCGCTCGCGATGCCGATACCAACCTCGAAGATTACTTCCTTCGCATCTTCGATCACTTCGGCCTCCACGTCGAAGACCTCTCCCACCGCACCTACTGCCTCCTTCCAGGAAACCTCATCACGGATACCTTCCCCGCCCTCCCCGATGAAGGCCTCTCCGCCACCTTCGATCGCACCACCGCCCTCTCCCGCGAAGACCTCGATCTCCTCACCAGTGATCACCCGGTAATTTCAGGCGCACTGGACCTCCTACTCTCCTCCGAAGCCGGCAATTGCACCTTTGGCGTCTGGGAAGAATCCGGGGAAAACGCCCTCCTCCTAGAAGTCTACTTCGTCGCCGAGTGCATCGCGCCCCCCGCACTCCACGCCGACCGATTCCTCCCCCCCACACCAGTAAGAATACTCGTCGATCACAACCTAAAAGACCTCTCCACAGATCGCAGCCTCGTAGCGCCTCCACTACGCCCCGGCGAGATCGATGGCGTCCTCAGCAAGCCTAGCGTGAAGCGCCAGCTCCTTCCAGCCATGCTAGAAAAGGCTCAACAGATCGCCAAAAAACGCATGGCCACACTCGTCGCCACCGCCACCAAAGAGATCGAAAAAAACCTCA
>CALAIY010000068.1 GCA_937922595.1 uncultured Verrucomicrobiales bacterium
GCACCCGCGTTCCTCCGTCTGCCCACTTCTGGGCAGCGTGATCTCGTGACCCGTCGCCTTCATCGCGTCGGCTTACGCCCAACTCCCGCCACTTCTCGGCGGCAGTTTCCCCGACCCTTTTTCATCCAATTTTTCCCAATGAAACTTATTCTCCCACTCATTCTCGCCACACCAGCCCTCGCCTCCACCTTCGTAACCCCCGGCGATGCCGGAAACATTCCCGGCGTCGAGACCTTTAGCTACGACCACTACTACGCCATCGGCACCGGCCAGGTCGCCAGCCTCATCTCCCATACCGACGCCTACTCCTGGGATCACCCAAATCTCGCTAGCGACAATCCCGCCCTCGGTAATCAGACTGGGTGGACTCACCTCACCCAATGGGTTGCCCTCACCCTTTCCGAGCCCATGGATCTCACCATCCGCATCGCTGCCGCCTCTGGAGTGATGGTTCCAGATCAGAACAACCCTGGTGAATTCATCGAAGCTGGCGACGCCCTCGTCCCCGCCTTCACCCTCTGGTCTGGCTTCGAAATTCTCTCGGAAAATGGCCAGCTCGGTCTCCAAGATCCAGCCGGTGGCCATCGCTGGGACAATGATGGTGATGAGACCTTCTGGGCCGATCAGCTTCAGTATGTCGCCCACGAAAGCAACGCCGCCGCCTCCTCCAGTATTGAGCGCACGCTCTCTCTTGCTGCCGGCGACTATACCATCAATATCGCTGGCCACCAGCCTGGAGCCTTCGATCCAGTCTTACTTAGTAGACAGCTCCGCCAGGGATTCGATGCCACGTTCACAGCCGTTCCCGAGCCCAGCTCCGCAGCTCTCGCTGCGATCGCACTAGGGCTTTGCTTCCGCCGCCGCCGTCTTTAGCCCATGCGCGCACTCGTTATCATCACCCGCCTGGCGGCCGCCGCACCCATCGCCGCGACCGCACACCACGGTGCCGAATTTGCTGCCCTCGAAAGCTTCGAAATCGGCCACCCTGGCGAAGGCTATCTTCTCTCCGGATTCGATTTCGAGAGTTTCTCCACCGGCGATGAACTCAGTTCCGAAGTCTCCTTCTTCATCAGTCCGCTTCCCCGCATCGGTATTGGAGCCGATGTCCGCTTCGCGGAAACGGGAGGCGGTGGCAGCTGGGAATACAGCTCCGTCACGCCCCGCCTTACCGTCCAACTCAGCGACCCCCATGGCGATTCCCCCGTGAAATTCGGCCTTTCCCTCGGCTACCAATTCGCCCGCGATCTCCGCGAAACGCGCACTCGCACCACCGTCACGGAAACCACCACCTTCGAAGACGTGCCCACCTCACGCACCGTCACCACAAGCCAGCCGGTTCAATCCACCACTCCCACGGAACCCACCAAGCCAACTTGCAATCCTCTCTTCGATCTCGATTGCCCTCAAACTAAAGGGCAGCGCCACGGCGCAAAACACGGCGGCATCGCCGATAGCCATAGCACCAGCACCTCCTCATCCACCAGCCAGCAAACGGTCACCGGATCCGAGCGCCGCAAAGTCGTCACGCGCGAAGAGACCACGACGACCTCCACCTCCGGCGGCCACTCCGGAATCCATAATCACCACGCCAACCAATGGATCGGCCGCCTCACCGCCGAAACGCAGATCGGTAAAACCCAGATCGTGGGAAACCTCATCGCCACCCTCCCCGAAGGCGACCGCACTCATTGGGGATATGGAATCGGAGCCCGCCATCCTATCTCCAAAAAAATAGCCCTCGGCGCCGAATGTATCGGCGAATTCGAATCCTCCGGCGAGCACGAAGCTATCGGCTCCCTCTCCTACGACTTCCAGGAAAACACCACTCTCCGTATCAGCGTCGGCACCGGCCTCACCTCCGAAAGCCCAAGCTACACCCTCCGCGCCGCCCTCTTGTGGCGATTCTAACAATGCTACGATTCATCCTCTTCACCCTCGCTGCAATCACGACCGCAGTCGGCCAGGAAACCTACTCCCACTTCGAAGCCCGCCAGACGCATCCCGTCCGCATCTCCGCCGATGGCACCCAGCTCTTCGCCCTAAATACTCCAGACGGGCGCCTTTCCGTTTTTGATATCTCCAATCCCGCCGTCCCTGCGCCCCTCCTCATCGCCGAAATCCCCGTCGGTCTTGAGCCGGTCTCGCTCGCGCAAAACCCCGAGAATCACGACGAAGTCTGGGTCGTTAATGAACTCTCCGATTCCATCTCCATCGTCTCGCTCTCGCGAAAAACGGCCATCGCCCACATCGACGTCGGCGATGAACCCGCCGACATCGCCTTCCTCGCCGGTCGCGCCTTCGTCACCGCCGCCCGCGACAACGCGCTCCTCGCCCTCGATCCCACCACCCGCGAGCGCACCGGCGAACTTGCCCTCGAAGCCCTCTTTCCTCGTGCCATCTGCACCGATCCTGCCACCGGCACTCTTTACGTTGCCGCCCAGATGTCTGGAAACAATACCACCATCCTCCCCGCCTATAAAGCCCCCGCGCCCCCAGCGCCCACCAATCCGAATCTCCCCGCCGCCCCGCACACCGGCCTCATCGTCACCGACGACCATCCCGAAATTAGCTACGATGTCCTCGATCATGATATCGCCGTGATTGATGCTACCACCCTCACACTCACACGATACGTTGGCGACGTCGGGACGAACCTGTTTGCATCAGCGCTCCGCCCCGGCACCGCCGAGCTTTGGGTCACCAATACCGATTCCCTCACTCACATCCGCTTCGAGCCTGCCCTTCGTGGCCACTTTATTGATAACCGCGTCACTAAGATAGGTCTCACCAGCGGCATCACCACCGCCCACCATCTCGATTCCAATCCTTCACGGGAAACCTCCATCGCCCAGCCCAAAGCCATCGTCTTTGAGCCCAGCGGCACCCACCTCTGGATC
>CALAIY010000069.1 GCA_937922595.1 uncultured Verrucomicrobiales bacterium
CTTCTCCGACGCCAAAAAAGCCCGCTGGTATCTCGACCAGACAGGCCAGCTCGGCTTCGATCCCGACGAGCCCGGCTACCGCCCATCCGAGGCCGATGCGATGGCTTTCCAAGAAAAGCTCCACGCCGTCCTCCAGGCAGCGCGCTAGCTCCGCCCCCGGCCAATCCCGTGGTAGGAGAAGCCATGGGATTTCATCGACTTCGGATCCAGCAAATTGCGACCATCGAAGATCAGTGGGGCAATCAAATTCTCCTTCACCTTCGCAAAATCGACGGTCTGAAATTCTGGCCACTCGGTAGCAATGATCAGAGCCTCAGCCTGCTCAGTTGCCGAGATAGGATCATCCACCACGGTAATCTTCTCACCAAGCTCGGTGCGCCGCATATTCTCTCCCGCCTTCGGATCGTAAGCGACCACATTGGCGCCTTCGGCCACAAGCTGCTCGATCAGACGAATCGCCACCGACTCCCGGAGGTCATCCGTATTCTGCTTAAAAGCTAGCCCCCACACCGCGATTTTCTTATCATCGAGCACCCAAAGAGATTCACGGATCTTTTTGATAAAGCGATCCAGCTGATCCGCATTAATCGTCTCCACCTCCTTAAGCAGATTAAACGGCTGCCCAAGCTCTTCACTAATCGCGATGAAAGCCTTGAGGTCTTTGGGGAAACAGCTTCCTCCATAGCCGAGCCCCGCATTGAGGAAATGGCGCCCAATGCGCTTATCCATCCCAATCCCTTCTGCGACCTGCTCCACATCCGCACCCGAAGCTTCACAGATCACTGAGACCGCATTGATGTAGGAAATCTTGAGAGCCAGAAAGGAATTCGCAGCGTGCTTGATCAATTCCGCACTATTAATATCCGTCGCAAGCACAGGAGCGACAAACGGCTCATACACACGCTGCATCACGGCCATCGCTCGATCACTATTCGCGCCAATCACAATGCGATCCGGCTTCAAGAGATCATCCACCGCGCACCCCTCACGAAGGAACTCAGGATTCGAAACAACATCGAACTCCACATTCGGCTTATAGCGAGAGATCGTCTCAGCGACCTTTTCCCCCGTTTTTACCGGCACGGTGCTCTTATCCACGATTACCTTGTAATCCTCGATCACATCAGCAATCTCGCGAGCCACCTTCTCGATGAAGCGAAGATCCACCGAGCCATCCGGCTGTGGCGGCGTGGGTACCGCAATAAACACTACCTCACCATGGCTCACGCCCTCCCCGGTGTTGGTTGTAAACTTCAGCCGCCCGGAAGCCACATTCTTCACCACGAGTTCCTCAAGCCCCGGCTCATAGATCGGAATATCCCCAGCGAGGAGCGTCTTGATTTTTTCCTCGTTATTATCAACACACATTACCTCATGCCCCACCTCCGCAAAGCATGCCCCGGTGGTAAGGCCAACGTATCCGGATCCAATAATCGTAATTTTCATAACTCACAAAACATCCTCCGCGTCCTCGAAACGGTCAACCCACTAGTTTTCGCTAGACGAAAGACCAGTAATTTTTCTTCAGCGAACCAAAGTTCGCCTCCCCCACTCCAATACTAAATCCCGGCGCTGAATTGTAAGTTATACAATTTTTGGTAGAGCGGAGAGCGGTCGAGGAGTTCGGCGTGGCTCCCTTGGTCTTGGACTTGGCCGTTTTCCATCACTACGATTTGATCGGCGTTGAGGATGGTGCTGAGGCGGTGCGCGATGGCGATGGTGGTTTTGCCTTTGCTGAGGGTATCTAAGGCTTCTTTGATCTTTTGCTCGCTCTCGGTGTCGAGGGCGGACATGGCTTCATCTAGAAGGAGGATGGGGGCGTCGCGGAGGATGGCTCTTGCGATGGAGAGGCGCTGTTGCTGCCCGCCGGAGAGGGAGCCGCCTTTGTCTCCGATGATGGTCTGGTAGCCTTTGTCTTGCTCTAGGATGTAGTCGTGAGCGTGGGCACGGCGGGCGGCTTCTTCTACTTGCTCTTTGGTGGCGGTGGGGTCGCCGTAGAGGATGTTATTGTAGATAGTGTCGTGGAAGAGGAAGGTGTCCTGATTCACGATGCCGATGTGATCACGGAGGGAGGCTTGTTGAACGCCTTTGATATCATGCCCATCAATGAGGATGCGGCCTTCTTTGGGATCGTAGAAGCGCATGAGGAGGGAGAAGAGGGTGGTCTTCCCTGCTCCACTTGGACCGACGAGGGCGTAGCTTTTCCCAGGTTCGATAGTGAAATTGATGCCTTGGACGGCGGGGATGCCTTTCTTGTAGTGGAAGGAGAGGTTTTCGAAGGTGATCTGGCCTTGGACGTCTTTGAGCGGTGGGGCGTTCTCTGCGTCAGCGATGTCGAGATCCTGGTGCATGAGTTCGAAGACTTTGCTGGTAGCGGCGAGGCATTTCTGAAGGAGGATGTGGATGCGGCTGAGCGATTTAAACGGCGGGTAGAGCATGACGAAGCCGCCATTGAGCGCGATAAAATCGCCGGCGGAGAGGTCGTTTTTCCAGACGTAAACGAGGGCTGCGGCGATGCCGATGGAGGCGACGGCTTCGACGGCGGGGCCGACGGCTTCGAGGGCTTTGCGCCAGCGCATGATGAAGCCCATCATTTTGTCGTTGGCACTGGTGAAGCGTTCGATTTCGTAGTCTTCACGGCCGTGGGATTTCACGACGCGGAAGCCGGCGAAGGCTTCTTGCATGACTACCATAAGCATCCCCGCTTCTTCTTCCTCTTTGCCTCCAGCTTTGCGGACTTTTTTGCCGACGGCGATGACAGGCAAGATACAAAGGGGGAAGACGAAGAGGGCGAGGACGGTGAATTTCCAATCGATGTAGAAGAGGACGGCGAGGGAGGTGAGGATGGCGAAGGGCTGCTTCACGGCGTCGGAGGCGACGGTGGTGAGCGCCATTTGCGCCATGCGCGTTTGGTTAAAGACGGTCTGGATCATGTCGCCAGATTTGCGTTTCCCGAAAAAATCCAGTGATTGGTTCATGAGCCGAGAGAAGAGTTTCACCCGGATATCGGAGAGGACGCGGAGGGACGTCCAGGTCATGCAGTAGGCATTCAGGTAGGTGAAGAGGCCGCGAATGAGCATGATCGCGGGGATGGCGGCACAGATCCAAATAATGTCGGTGATGGGGATGGCGCTGGAGGTGTCGCCATTGAGCAGGGAATTGTTGCCATCGGGGAGGACGCGATTCGTCGTGTAGCGGATGACGAGGAGGAGAAGTCCATTGGTGAGGCCGTAGAGCATCCCGAAGAGGACGCCGAGGGCGAAGCGACCTTTGTAGGGGATGAGGTATTTGAGGAGTTCGCGGTAGGGGCCTTTAGCGGCCTGGACGAACTCGCCGGTGGACATGTTGGCCATGTCTTTTCGGGAAACTTTTTTCATGCTTGGGAGAGTGAGGCGATACCACGGATGACGGTGTCCGTCGATAGCTCGCGCATGGGTGCGCCTTTGGCTTTCGGGAGGAGCGATTCCGGGGTAAGCGGTGCGGTGTGCCCGGCCTGAAGGAGGACGGCGCGAGGGTGACGAGGGTGCCAGTGGTAGGGATTCGTGGGGCCGTAGAGCGTGACTTGCGGGACTCCAGCCATGGCGGCGAAGTGCGCGGCGGCGGAATCGACGCTGAGGGTGAGGCTGGAGCCTGCGATGTGAGCGGCAGTTTCGAGGAGAGAGAGTTTTCCGGCGAGATTTTGGATGGGGAAACCATCGAGCGCGCGCTCGATAGCATCAATGTGGGCGCGCTCTTCATCCCCATCGGCTCCGGTAAGAATCACGGGAGTTTTCAGCGTGCGGATGACTTCGGCCCAGCGCTCGGGAAGCCAGTATTTTTCGGCGCGCGCAGTGCCGGGGTGGACGACGGCGTAGGGAGCCGCAGGCACAGGAGAGGTCGGCGGGCTAAACCCAGTTTCCGCGACAGCGGGGCAATCGACGAGCGCGAGATGGTACTCCAGGGTGTGAAGATCCCGCACAGAAGCATCGATGCGCTGGGTGTAGCCACGAGCTTGCCGAGCATGGCGCGCATACCCACGGCGCACCGAGGCGCGGGTGAGCCCGGCCATAAGCGCGGAGCGATCCGAGCCCGTAAAGTCGTAAACGTGGGTAAAACCGCCGGTGACGAGGTCGCTCCAAATGCCGATATTGGCTTTCCCCGAGCGATAGGTAATGACGTCATCAGCGGCAGTGAATCCACTCCCGAGGCCTCCAGCCGCACCCGAAAGAAGAAGCGTGATGTGCGCGCCCGGATGCTCAGCACGCAACGCCGCAAGAGCGGGAGCGGTGAGCACGGCGTCGCCGATACGCTTGAGTTGGAGAGCCAGGATTTTCACGCGAGCGTTCGGTAAGCGTCCAGGATTCGGGCACGATAGTGATCCCAAGTAAAATTAGCGAGCACATGCTCACGCCCGGCGACGCCAAGTGCGGCAGCTTTAGTGGGGTTGTTATAAAAATCTTCAATAGCAGCCGCGAGAGCATCTGGAGAATTTGCGGGAATGAGATGCCCCGTTTTGCCATCGACGATGGCGTCACCAGATTCACGAGTCGCAATGAGAGGAAGTCCGGTAGCGGCAGCCTCAAGAGTCGCTTTGGCAAACCCCTCACACTCACTAGGAAAGACAAAAGCCGTGCCACTACGCAATACGGATCCCACGTCTTTTACAAAACCCGGCACTTTTACATTCGACGGCTTCTTCTGAGAAAGACGTTTTTTAATCTCACCATGAGGCTGGCCAAGAAGAATAAGTTCAGCGTCTTTCAACGCCAGCCTTTCCCAAGCATCGAGCAAATGGTGCACTCCTTTCCGCTCGATAAGCGCGCCAGTAAAAACAAGCCGGAAACGATCCGGCGCGGAGCTAGCCGGAGCATACAAATCTGGATCGACACCCCGTGCGACGTAAGCAAGCTTCTCCTTGGAAAAACCCGCCTTGAGAAAAGTCTCCTCCGCACAGCGAGAAGGAACGAGAATGCGATCCGCGAGTTCATACTCAGCAATGACCCGTTGCCGGCTAATCCGGAACATCGCACGCACAGCATCAGAGCCCTTCAGCGCACGGCGCTCACGCTCACTCTTCGTGATAAACGGTTTCTTCCGAAACTTATTCCGGTGCCACGTCGGAATGTCGATCACGCTTGGAATACCACGCTGCTTCGCCTCCATCAGCGCATAAAGGCAATCGCCAGACCAACTGTGAACAAAATCATACCGACCAGAGCGAACCAGCCGAGCCGCAGAGCGATCCGCATACCATTTTTTTGCCGCGTAATATTTCTGACTCGGCAAAAACGAAAGCGCACGAACCGGCGCCGCCCGCAGCGACTTTATCTTCGATCTCGGAATTTCAGCCTGCTGATTCGCATACCCAATCGCCGTCTCAAGAATCCCTTCCCGATAAGCCGCAAGCATCCCCTGAAGGCCACTGGCATCAAGACCAGTGCCACCGATGCGGGCACTCGTGCTGTAGAGAACTTTCTTGGGGAGGCTCAAATTGAAATCGCTAACCACGGAAGATGATCGCGCCGAAAGCAATAGCCAAGATCACGCCCACGATCCACCAAAACCACCCAAATGCAGGACGAGCCATTTTCCCCGGTCCCGCGCCAAATTCGTCTGCGACAAAACGCTCATAATCGAAATCATTACCAGTCTCAAAATCCGCCTCATCAGCATCCTCGCGCCAGCCAGAATTGTCGTCAGCACCGCAATGAGGGCAAGCAAGCGCCCCCGCATGAACGGTCTCGCCACACACAGGGCAGGTAAAATCATAGTCTCGCGTCGGAGGCATCCCCAAAGCTAACACACGAATCCCAAAGCAATCGAGCGATTGTTGTCACGCAGAAAAACGCCCTTTTCCAGACTGCCCATCATCCTACCGCACAGCAAACACCTTCGGCTCAGGCACATTCCACATCCCATGCTTTCGCATGAAACGAAGCAATCCGCGGCTATACCGGGATCGGGTTCTCCCACCGCTCGCCATGGACGCAATATGGTAATTCATATGCGCTTCAATCCGCTTAGGGATAAACCCACCATTTAGGATCTCCGTGACCTGCTTCCCCGCAGCATGAAGGCTGAAAATACTCCCATCATAAAAGTAAGCGATCAATTCCTTCCACCCACAATGCCAGTCCATCACCTCCGCCTGGTAGCTCTCGAAAGCCACCGCAGTGCGTCCCCCATGAGCCTCAAGCTGAGTATCTAAAATCTGAGCACTCTCCAGCGCCATAAAAAGTCCTGGTGAAAGCATCGGATCGACAAACCCAAAAGCATCGCCAAGAAGCGCCCAGTTCGCACCAGAAGCACGCTCCGCAATCAGCTGATAATTCGTATAAACAGCAACATCACTAACGCGTCGAGCCTCCCGAGTGACCGATTCTAAATGTGGATCAGATCGCAACACCTCCATGAGCCGATCCTCTGGAGTCTCACCCAGCTCCCTCGCCCGCGCCTTCGAAAGCACCACTCCACAAGACATCTTTCCTGGAAGCGGAATTCGCCAGCTCCAGCCCCCATCCCTAAGCGCCGTGATAATCACCTGCCCCGGTTCCACCGCCACATCCTCGAAATTCTCAAAATGCGCAAAGTAAGCCACATCATTTCGCTCTCCCCTCTCCGTCGGGATCTCTAGCGTCCGCGCCACCACCCGCGCACGCCCCGTCGCATCAATCACAAAAGGCTCAGCATCCTCCGCAATACCCGCCGCATCACGAGAATCCGCCCCAAGAAGCATCCGATCCCCATCACCCGCCTCCACCATCGCCCGCTTCGAAATAAACCGCACCCCAAGCTCTTCCGCACGCCGACGAAGCACATCATCAAACGCCGGGCGATCCACATTATAAGAATAATTCGGTAACAACTTACCCACCGATTTAAAATTAAAATGAATCACGCCCTCCTCAGCAGCCTCAAACGACACCCCCGGCTTATGCGTCCCCACCCCAGCCACAGCATCCTCCACACCAAGGCGACGAAAAATCGGCACCACCGCCGGCACAAGCGACTCACCCACCAACATCGAAGGGCGCTTTTCATCATCAAAAACCACGACCTGATCCCCTCGCAACGCGCGAAGCGCGGCAAACGTACACCCAGCCGGACCAGCACCAATAACTACAATCGGATCTCTCGAATCCCTTTTTACCTCCATCCCTACAATTCCGACACCTCCACAATCCCGCAACCTCCACTTCACTCCACCCCCATCCGTATCTTGGACGCCCCACCGATACTCTCCCCAGCCTCCAGCCCAGACTCAAAGCCCGCCCGGTAAATCTCCCTACGCCGCGCCACTGGCAGTAAAACTCCCGGAGCAGGCCCCCGCGTCCTCACCAAAACAAGCCGTTTCCCCGCCGCCTCCAATTTCGCCTCCAGATTCCGCATCCCCTCCTTGCAGATCGAACGATGCGAAAGATTGAACGCATCCGAAATCGTCAGCCTCCCACTCATCGGAGCCCCCTCCCCCTTCCACGTAATCCGGTGCCCCACCACCGTCTCAATCTCCGCACTCTCAATCCACTGCCCCAGCGGGACATCATGAGTAATTCCCCCATCCCAATAGTGTGCCCCACCAATCACCTGCGGACAAAAAACAAAAGGCATCGCACAGCTCGCCACTAGAAAATCTGCCAGCGGCCCCTCCGCCACCATCTCCACCCGCTCACGCGTTAGATTCGTCGCCGCCACATGCAGCCCACGCGGACAATCCTCAATCCTATCTACCC
>CALAIY010000070.1 GCA_937922595.1 uncultured Verrucomicrobiales bacterium
TGACGTAGGTGTAGTCGGCTGTTTTCAGGAAGCTGCTGAACTCGCGGCTCACGAACTGTTTGCCGTTGTCGCTGATAATGCGTGGGGTGGCTTCGGGGTAGGCTTCGTGCGCTTTCTGAAGGACGGTTTGCGCGTCTGCGCTGGGTTCATGGTGGGGGCAATGTCCCAGGCGAGGATGGCGCCGGCTGTAGCCGTCGAGGACGGCACATAGGAAGTGGAAGGTGCCGCCGATGTTGATGTAGGTGAAGTCGGTGTGCCAGTGTTCGTGGGCGGGTGAGGGGTTGTTGGAAGTCGGTGCCTTTTTTGGTTTTGACTCCAGCTCGACCGAGGGGGCCTTCGGCGGAGAGGATCCGATATACGGTGGAGGGGCTGAGGGCGGTAGCCTTTGTGTAGTTGGGTGCGCGCGTAGGTAATGACGGCGTTTCTTTTTGTGGGTGTGGCATGGTGGCCGCGTGGGAGGTGGGCGTTGTGGCGGTTGGGCTGGCCGAGTCGGTCTCGCCATTCGTAGTAAGTGTTGCGGCGCAGGGATGCCCAGGAGACGAGGGTTTTGCGGGGGATGGTGGTGCGCGTGTGGATCGACTCGATGAAGGCGACGATGCCGTCGCGCATGTCGGGTTCGACCCACTGGCCTTTCACGATCCCCCAAGTGGCTTTTTTGCCTCGACGAGTTCCTGCGCGAGTTCATCGATGACGGGGACCTTGCGGTTGAGTTCACTTTCGAGCTGGCGGATGCGGGCTTCGTTCGCGTCCTCGCCACGCTTGGCGGGGGCGAAGGCGGCCGCACCGCTCTCGAAAAAGAGTTTCTGCCAGGTGTAGAACTGGGCCGGTGAGATGCCCTCTGCACGGCAGACATCGCTGAGCGGTGTCTTTTCGACGAGGAGGCGTCGAAGGATGTGGACTTAGAGAAGCGAAATTTGACGGATGGAACGCCGGTCTGCTACAAACGCCTCCATGTTGAGTAGCAAATTCAGAAAATCGGCTAAGCTGCCGCCCCGGCGCTATGATCGGAAATTCTCTGGATCGAAATACACGCCTCGGGTGCGCCGCGCCTTTAGGGCGAAATATCCAAGGCCGAAATGCTGAGCGGAAGCGGTCTTAGCGATGCTCTACCGCCGGCGTTTTGAAGAATATCGAGTTTTTTTCGGCCTCTTCCATTTAGAATAGCCCCTTCGAAAGATGGTCTTCGAAATTCATCGCCCCGTGGAGCACCCGGCCAACCTCCACCTGCCCTTCACGAATGCGGTAGAAAATATAGTGGTGCTGAACGTGATAGCTGCGACACCCTTCGACGAGATCGTCGCGTGACTTGGTGCGCGGTCTCAAAGGGTTTTCGGCAAGCTCTTTTAGGCCTTTGTTGATGTAGGCTCGGTATGTGCGGAACGGCTCAATACCATGCCTGCGGATGGTGTAGCGGTTGATTTCCCTTAAATCGTCCTCGGCGAACGGCGATAGAACGTAATCGCCCATCAATCAGCTTTTTTCAGCAAGATATTCCTGCAACACCTCTTCGGCAATTTCATCCGCAGTGAGTTTGGAAACCTCACCCCGGTCAAGCTGGTCAAAACCGGCGGTCACCGCTTCCTTCAGTTCTTCGTGCTTCGTGTGCGTAAGATTTTGGTATTGAGATTCAGACATCACCACGACTGAACGGCGGTTGTGTTTGGTGATGGAAACAGGCTCTTGCAAGGCAGTATCGATCAACTCTCCAAATCTGTTTTTTGCGTCATTCGCTGAGAATGTAATCATGGTGAATCTCCTTTTCGTGCGTTTCGTCCATTTTAGCTCATTTGAAAGAATGAAGCAAGTTTTGGCACAACATCATTGCGCTGAAACACTATTTCATGGACTGGGCGAATGATCGATTTCGGCTATCGAAGCACGCAGAATGTCATTCCAGCCCCCCTCCCCTGTCCCGGGACTCGGTGAGATTTTAGAATCGAGCCACAGTAAGCTCCTTTTCGCCAAAGATCGCCCGTATCGTCTCTAGAAGCGTGTCTCCGCCCTCATCGTAATTGACTGCGACCACAATTTCGCCGCCGATGGGCAGCTTCGCCATCGCACGGGCAAGTAGCTCGCGCTCGGTTGGGTTGAGGGCTCCCCTGGCTACGATCCGCTAGCATTTGCGATTGCCGGAGCCCATGAGCGCGGGCTTGAGCTTCATGCGTGGTTTAATCCATTTCGCCCTGCAGTAGCAGCCAGGAAATATCATCCGGCGAACCATCTGCTAAAGAAACGCCCTTCTGCCGCGCGGACCTACCGAGGAAAACCTTGGCTCGATCCCGGTGATCCCTGGATACACCCTGAACGTAATTGCCGATGTCGTATGGCGCTACGATATCGATGGAGCCCACATCGATGATTACTGCTATCCCTATCCACCCATAGGCCAGAAATGCGATTTTCCTTATGCTACCACCTACGCCGCTCACGGAAACGGAACGAATCGCGATGCCTGGAGACGATCGAATTCCGATCAGTTTGTGAAAGCCTACCTAAACCCAACCCATCTCTAAATCCGAATCCAAACTAACACACCACCAAAAACATCCTAAAGAACGTCCACTTTTACAGAAAGAATGTTGCTTAGTCGACCCAAGAAGAGCCCAGGTAGTAATCTTGACATGATGGACAGGATTTCACAGGATCAAGGAGAGACAAAACGAGAGGCTCTGGCGAATCCTGGAATTCACTGCCTGCAGTAAATCGCGATGGGGGCAGCCAAGAGTGGCGCTGGGGAGCGAGGCGTTCTTGCGACGGACGCTGGGAGATGGATTTGATCCTGGGGCATTCATCGAAATGCCGGTGGCTGGGGGAGAGAGTTCGGCAGGCTGGTTTAGCTTGAGCCGATTGCGAGGGACTGGGATCGGGTGATGCGGAACGATGAGGCGATGCTGGTGATCGCCAGGTTTGTGGGGGTGCTATTGCGCTCTGCTGAATTACTGGGCTTAAATGATCTTTTTTCCTCCCACAATCACGCTTGCGACTGCGGTGGCATTGGCGCGGTAGACTAGGGTATCGATGGCTTCTGGAGCGGTGGGTGGTGGGGTGAACTGACCTTGGAGGGGGAGTGCTTTATCGAGATCGATGATGGCGAGGTCGGCGGTTTTTCCTTTTTCTAGGCGGCCGAGATCGGGGCGGGAGAGGACTTCTGCTCCGCCGGCGGTTGCTAGGTGGAGGGCTTGGGCGGGGGTGAGGATCGGGATGCTGCGGTCTTGGAAGTGACGGGCTTTCTGCATGTTTACGGCGTCGCGCATGACGGCGAACATGGAGAGTTCGGGTCCTCCGGCGACGTCGGAGGCTAGGCCGATGGGAATTCCTGCGGCGCGGAGTTTGTCCATGGGGAAGAGGCCGCTATTGAGGAAGAAGTTTGAGCCGGGGCAGTGGGCGATCTTGGTATTGGTTTCGGCGAGGGTGGTTATCTCTTGATTGGATAGGTGAATGCAGTGCCCGAGGATGGTTTTTGCGTTGAGAAGGCCGGCTTGGGCGTAGACGTCGGTGTAATTTTTGGATTGGGGGAAGCGCTGTTTTACGTATTCGATTTCTGCTTGGTTTTCAGATAGGTGGGTCTGGATGTAGGTGCCGGTTTCTTCGGCTAATTTGGCGGCGTCTTTCATGAGCCGGGCGGAGCAGGTGACGGCGAAGCGTGGGCTCACGGCGTAGTGGAGTCGTCCATTGGCTGCGCCGTGCCATTTCTGGGCGAGTCGGCGGGATTGCTGGATGGAGATCTCGGCGGCTTCGGCGGGCTCGAGGTCGGAATAGGTGCCTTCGTCCATCATTACTTTGCCGATGATGGCGCGGGCGCCGCTGGCTTGGGCGGCGGCAAAGGCGGCTTCGCAGCTATCTTCCCAGATGGCTGTGTAGAGCATGGAGGTGGTGGTGCCGTTGGCGAGGAGTTCGGCGAAGAAGGCGTCGGCGATTGCTCGGGCGGCGGGCTGGCGGAAGTTGCGCTCTAGGGGGAAGATGTGTTTTTCAAGCCACGGCAGGAGGGCTGATTCGGTGCGGGCGACGGCGGGGTATTGGGGGAGGTGCGCGTGGATGTCGATGAGGCCTGGGAGGATGACCGGGCGGGTGGCTTTCGTTTCTAGCCAGGTGATTTCGGGATCGTCCTGGTAATTGCCGACGGATGTGATGAGACCGGTTTGAGGGTCGAAGATTACGGCTCCGTCTTGGTGACTTCGCAGCTTTCCGAATTCGGGAGCGTCGATGACGTGCCCTCTTATACCGGTTTTCATGATTTAGGATTTGGCGGCGGCGGCGTGAGCGGCCATGGCGGCGCTGCCGATAATGCCGGCGTCATTTGAGAATTGGGCGGGCTCGATGCGTAGGTTTTTCGAGAAGGTCTCGGCGAGTTGGCTGCGGATTTTTTGGCGGAGGGGGCCGAAGAGGAGGTCGCCGGCTTTGGCGACGCCGCCGCCGATGACGATGGCGTCGGGATTGAGGAGCCAGGAGCAGTTCGCAAGGCCACAGGCGAGCGCGGTGGAGACTTCGTCCCAGACGCGCAGGGCAGTTTCGTCGCCGGAGGCGGCGGCGAGGGAGAGGGCGTGCGGGGTGCAATCGGCGGCGGGTACTTCTCGGTCTTCGAGTTGGTAGAGGTATTTGGCGCGGGCGGCGATTTCGTTGTTGCCGATGTATTCTTCGAGTGCGCCGGTATTGCCGTAGCTTCCGGGGCGGGAAGAATTGTAGGAGATGCTCATCTGGCCGATTTCGCCGGCTCCAAAGAGTGAGCCGCGGTAGAGATCGCCATTGATGATGACTCCGCCACCGACGCCGGTGCCGAGGGTGACGGCGAGCATATTGCTTGTCCCCTGCCCTGCTCCGTGGCTGAATTCGGCGTAGGTCATGCAATTGGCGTCGTTGTCTGCGGTGACGATGAGGCCGGTGGCGGCGGTGAGTGTTTCGCGGAAGGGGACGTCGATCCAGCCGGGGACGTTGGTGAGCTCGTGGATGCGGCCGGTGGTCCAATCGACAAAGCCGGGAATGCCGACGCCGACGGCGTTGATTCCCTGATGGCGGGATGTGAGCTTGCTTACGCCCTCGGCCATGGCGGCGATGAGATTGGCGGAGCCGGGGTAGTCTTCAGTGGGGAGTGGCTCGAGCTTTTCGAGGACTTCGGAACCACGGCAGAGGCCTATTTTCACGGAGGTGCCTCCGAAGTCGATGCCGATTGAGATGGGGAGTTCCTGGTCGCTATTCACGCGTTGAGCGTAGCGATAATGCGGAGACCTTCCAGAGTAAGATCGGGATCGACGGAATTGATTTCGGGGACGCGGGCGGCGATGAGTTCGGCGTATCCTCCGGTGGCGATCACGGGGAAACTGCTGGCTCCAACTTCCGCGCGCACTTCAGCAATGATTTCTTTTACCATGCCGCGATAGCCGACTACGGCTCCGGCGAGCATGGCTTCATGGGTGGATTTCCCTATGACTTGGAGAGGCTCGGAGAGATCGATTCGGGGCAGGAGCGCGGTGCGCTGGTAGAGGTAATCGGTCATCGCGGCGAGTCCTGGGGCGATGACGCCGCCGACGTAGGTGCTGTTTTCCGCGAGGATATCGAAGGTGACGGCGGTGCCAAAATCGACGACGATGCCGGGGCTTTTGTGAATGGCGGCGAAGGCGGCGGCATTGGCGAGACGATCCGGGCCAATGGTGGCGGGCTTTGGGTAATCGATGGAGATTCCGAGCTCAATTTCTGAGGAAACTTCGAGTAGCGATTTTCCGAAGACTTCTCGGGTGATTGTGGTCTTTTCCGGGACTACGGAGGAGACGACCGCATGGGTGGCGGCAGTTTCGCCCGCGAGGGCGGCTAGCCAGGTGGCATTGAATTCGGCGGTGGGGTGGGTGCGTTTTTCTCCGAGCGTGTGGCCATCGGTGGAGGTGGCTTTGACGGCGCTATTCGAGATGTCGATGAGAAGGGTGGCTGGCATGGGGCGCTACCAATTTCCTGGTGTAAGGGTGGTGGGCTCGGCGTTCGCCAGCGATTTGATGTCGAAATCTGCGGAAGTCTTGAGGGCAATGGATTCGCCCATTACTTCGAAGGTGATGGGCAGGGCAAAGTGCTCTGGCTCGAGCCAGTATTTTGCGGTGCCGGTCGTGCGGCGGTCGGCAGGTAGTGGATCGGGGAAGTCTCCGACCAGGAAAAATGGCGGGACGTTTTCTTCGCCAGCGAGCAAGAGCACGGCGGGTGGAGCGAGGGTGATTTCGGCACCGCCTCGGTTGTCGTAGGTGAAGGCGATATCGAGCCGGGCATTGCCGAAGTCGCGGGTGAGCGTGAGCTTGGTGACGGCGAGTTTCGTGATCGAGCCGTGGGGCTTGAGCGGTGGGGTGGCGTCAGGTGCTGGAGCGCGCAGGGCGAAGTAGGCGGCCACTGCGGCGATCACCGCAAGAACCCAAAGCTCGGGACGGCGAAGGAAGCTCACGATTTTTCAGGTTCGGGGTCGCGCGACGGCTCAGATTGCTGGGTGGGCTCGGGCTGCGCTGTGGGCTCGGGCTTGGGTGCTGGGGGTTTTTCCATGCGGTCGAGTTGGGCGCGGAAGCTATCGCGCTCGGCGAGGAGCTTTACGTGCTCGCGCATGTCGACGGGACCGGTTTTGGCTTCTAGCTTGAGCGCATCGAGTTCGGAAGTGACGGCGTCGAGTGCACCGCGAAGGCGGTCTCGTGCATCATTGGATTCAGCGAGCTTTTTCTGAAGTTCGTTAACGTCTTCAGGGAGCGGCTTTTTCTCGGGCTTCTCTGGAGTCGGCTGGTTCATCATGGCGTGGACTTCCGCGCGGGCGGCGTCCCTCTCTTCCTTGATTTTTTCAGCTTCGCCTTTCACGCGATCGGTCGCACCGCGGGCAGCACCGACGTGGGCATCGGTGAGAGTGCGAAGGCGATCGATCTCGTTGTTGAGCTTTACAATCTCACCTCGGGCAAGCTCAAGGCTGGATTTTTCCTCGTGAGAAAAGCCTGCAAGGTCGTGGACGACGCGCGGCTTGGGAGCAGCTCGGAGCTGGCGCTCAAGATCACCGATCTGGCGTTTTAGCCCTTCCATGGCGGACTTTGCTTCTGCGGCGCGGCGATCGGCGGCCACGATGTCTGATTTCGGAACCATGCCTTTTTCGAGGCGCCCAACCTTCATTTCGGCAGTCTCACGCGCTTTTTCTGCTTCGCGAGAAGTGGCCTCGGCAGCATCTGCGCGCTGCCGGTATTCGGCGACGGCATTTTTAGAGACGGTGTTTTTCTCAAGCTCGCCGATTCGGCGGTCGCGTTTTGCGAGGGCATTTCGCGATTTAGTTTCTGCGGCTTTCGCTGATTCTGCGCGCTTATCTGCGTTACTCAGGTCTTTGAGCAAACGCGCATGGCGTGAAGCTGATCGGCGAGAGCAAATCCACCAACCCACAAGAAATCCGAGGGCAGTCGCGGCGATCCAAGCGGGCCAAATTTTGAGGAAGAGCCAAATATAGGGAGACATAAAAATGTAAAAATTTAAAAGTGAAATGGAAGTCGCTACTCGCCAGAATCTGAGGCGATGACTGCGAGAGGATCGTAAACGGTAGAGCTAATGGGAAGGGTCTTGAGGAGTTGCTCGGTTTCAGCGGGATATTCTCCTGCCGGGAGAAATGCTTCTTGAGCGTGAAATTCAACCAATGGATCGCCCCCACCTGCGCGCCATTCTTCGCCCAAGGCAGATTCGATGAGGGGGTGGGCGACGAGTGTCGTCACGATGGCTCCCACCGTGGCGGCAAGAAGAATCGTGCCAACGCGCTCGGCGGTGCTCACAGTGTGTTCGGACATAGTGTGATTTCGTAGAGGGTGGAAAGCAGGCTGTCAAAGAGCACCATGTTTCCTCTTTCACTTCAGGCCAGCTTCGCGATGGTTTGTCCCATGCGTTCAGAAGCTATTTCCCTCCTCGAAAAATTCACCCAAGCACATGGCGCACCCGGTGCCGAAGGCCCGGTAAGGGAAGTCTTCGAGGCGGCACTGGAGGGCTGCGGCGAATTCGAGCGCGATCGCCTCGGCGGCCTAGCGTGCCGACTTAAAAACTCCTCGGAGAAAAACGACGCCCCTCGGGTGCTTGTCCTCGCCCACATGGATGAAGTGGGCTTCATGGTGCAAAACATCACGCCGGATGGATTCTTGCAGTTTCTGCCTTTAGGCGGCTGGTGGAGCCATTCGTTGCTGGCGCAGCGGGTGCGGATACGAACACGGAGTGGCGAAGAGCACATCGGCATCGTCTCATCACAGCCTCCACACTTCCTGGGAGCAGACGCAAAAAATAAAGTGATCCCAATCGACAAGCTTTTCATCGATGTTGGAGCGGAATCTGCCGATGACGTGACGGATCGCCTAGGGATCAAGCTCGGTGACTCGATCGTGCCCGAAAGCGATTTCACTCCCCTTTCCCATCCAGATCGCTATGTATCGAAGGCCTTCGATAATCGTGTTGGATGTGCTCTTGCCGCGCAGGCGGGTAAAACACTCTCAAGCAAAACGGAGCCACTCTCCTGCGCGGCTTATTTTGGAGCTTCGGTGCAAGAAGAGATCGGAACCCGTGGAGCTGCCGTTCTCGCTCGTATTCTCAAGCCTGATGTGGCGATTATATTGGAAGGACCACCTGCAGACGATACGCCAGGGCTCCCGAAATCTGAGCGCCAGGGTGCGCTCAACGGCGGCGCTCAAATTCGCCTCTACGACCCGAGCGCGATGATGAGCCTCCCCCTTGCGGACTTCATCAGCCAGGTCGCGAAAGACGAAAAGATCCCCTTCCAACAAACCGTGCGCCGAAGCGGAGGAACCGACGCTCGTGCGACCACACTCGCGAATGCGGGCGTCCCCTGTGTGGTGATCGGAGTCCCCGCACGCTACATCCATTCCCACACGAGCATTCTCGACCTGCGGGACTACGAAGCGGCACTCCGCCTCGTGGAATCCGCGGTCGCAAAAATGGATGCAAAGACCGCTGCCAGCTTCTTACCCGTCTAAGCAGGATCTGGCATTGTCCGGACGACTCGCACAAAGATCTTCGCTGCGCCTACCGCGGCTTCTGGTAATTCAGGGTTCATCGAGAGGGCATCACCTGTGCCCACTTCAGAGTCTCCGAACGCCTCCCATGAAGCCATGTCTGCACTCCACTCTAGAGCGTAAGCCATTCCATTGTGGGTCTGCGGAATCATGACACCTAGCCGTCCGCCTTCAGCCTTAAAGTCGACTTCCGGAGACATTGGTGGAGTGGATGGAGGCTCAACCATGAGCCCATAAGGAATCACCCACACTTCTCCTTCTGACTGGTATTCCATCATGAAACCAACTTCAGAACCTACCGGAGCATAGCGTGTGATACTCATCGTCTTCGCCCGTGAAGGCCCTACTTCCGCACCGGGATTAATCGTTCCGAACTCAAGCGGGACATCCGATTCAGAACGAAGCCCAGCATCGAGTTCGATAATCGCTCCAGTCACATCGGTAGCAATTGCATCACCTGTATTTTTCACTCGCGGCGAGAGCAAGAGCACCTCACCCACACGCACTGGCTTGTTGTTCACCACGGTAATAGGCTCATCGGCAGCGCCCAAAGCGAGTTCTCCGAGTACGAGTACCTTTTCGAATGAATAACTTCCCGTTTCTTCAGATACTACGTCCACCCGCACAGGAACCCGTGTCCCTCTCGGACAATCACTCGCGATCACCCGGTAAGTACTCGATGCCCGCTCGGCACCGGCAGCAATTGAGAACAGACGCAGCGCATCATCATTGTCCTTGCGGCGAACGCAATTGTCGCCAAACCGCAACGTCCCTTCAGAACCCGTCATCACGGAGCTTCCACGGTTTACAACGTTAATCCGAAAATCAAATTCTTCACCAGGCTCGGCAATCCCGTTATCATTACCAACTCGTCCACTGGTGCCTTTATCATTAATAGTAAAGCTAGCGATCTGAAGGTCGATCGGTCTCGGAATAATAAAAAGGTTCGCCGTAGTAGTCCAGGTTCCTTGATCAGAAGTGAAGGCCGTTCTGATAGACGTTTCAAAATTCCTTGGAGCCTCCCCTGAGATCCGAAGCCTAATTGCTTGGGACATAAAAACGGTGCCACCCGCAGCCATATCTGGTACGCCACTCGATGAACTCACCACTTCGATAAATTCATCGACAGCAGATACACGAAGCCGGACATTGGTGAGTTCAATATCGAATGGGTTCACCACGTCGAACGAGATTCTCACATCTTCGCCCGGCTGCATTTCGCCATCAAAGGTATTGGAACTAACCGATGAATTCTCCACGACCGTAATTTTATCGATCGTCGGCCCCTCGCCGGACACGACGGCTCTCTCACGAAATGCGGCAACGTTTTTGCTAGATGCCCGAATGGAGCGAGCGTTATCTTCACCGCTGCTCCCCGTTGGGCGGCCATCGAACTGAATATCGGGGTTCGAAAATTGATCAAGTCGTATGCCTGGATCATAGGCCATTTGCGTGCGGTAGGTGTTCCCACCCGCGCCCTTAAAGCGATAGCCGTAAGAATAATTTCGAAATCCTCCGCCATCGGAATTCTGTCGGTCGTGGTTACATCCCAAGTTATGCCCGATTTCGTGAGTAAACGCCCAATTAAGCGAGTTATGCAGTGTGACGCTATATATGGCGAACTCCGAATCGTTCGCATTTCCGCCAAGCCATGCGAGCCCCGCGTATTTGTCCATGTTAGCGACACTCATAGCAACAAGATCTGCACCGTCAGCGTCTCTCCACGCCTGCACTTGATCGATCACCCCATCCTCACGGGTAATCGCATCGAGATCGGCACTGGCATCGCCTCTTTCATCGTACTCGACCTCCCGCATTGTCGTGACTCGTAGCCTTACATTTGCATTGCTCGTGCGGAACCTCTGATTCGAAAGCCCGACTGTGCTCAAGATATCGGCCTCTGCACCGGATTGGCCGCCAGCACTACGTTCTACATCATCGGTGTAGACAATCATGATATCGATCGTCTCAATTTCGTCATCTGCACCTTGAGGATTATCGCTTTGCGGAACCTCATCGGCTTCATAGTCGGCAGAAGCTCGACCACTCGCAGCAGCAGTACCGGGATCAAGACAGCCCCCACACGAAGACAGCGCGGAGCGATCAATCTCAGCAACGTAAAAGGATCCTCCCACACTACCCCGGTATTCATAGGCGGCGCTCGGCGAAGAGATCACTCCGGAGACAGAGTCCCCAGAACGTGCCATCGAGAAAAGACCATTCTCCCCCCCTCCGATTTCTCCGGAGATACTAAATTGCCCACTTCCGTGGCGACTTTCAAACCACCGAGCGACCTCCAGACTTTCCCCCCCGGGAAGCGGTAGTAGTAGCTTTGCCTCACTCCGATTCCCGATCATCATTCCGGGGATCTCGACCTCTTCAGAATGCACCACTTCAGGTCGCTCGCGCCAAAGCGTGATCGAGTCCACAGGAGTGATTGCTCCCGAAATGTCGATACCGATGGGCTCGGAAACGCGTTTTTCTTGAGCCGCAGCATCTTCACTAGCCAGTGAGAGCGTCTCTCTGCCAACTGGCTTGATACTCTTGTCCTTCTTCCCGCCTTCTTGAGATTGCCCCGAATTCCATGCTGGAAAGGTGACAATTCCTCCAGCGATAAGAGCAAGCCCAATGGGGATGAAACGCAATTTAACCTTTTTCATAATACACAAAAGCACAATAACAGCGCCTCCCCATTAGAGTATCAAATAGATAGCTCACTTCAAATACTGAATCACCTCATCGCCGGTCTCGATGGTAAACCCCTCGGGTATCGAGCCTCCCGCGACGTTCGCGATCGCAGTTTTTTCATCGATCGTCTCGCCGATCGTGACTTTGCCAATAAGATAGCGGTCGCGGCGGATGTGGAATTCCATGCCACTTTCGAGGCCTTTTCCACGCCCCGCATCGATGGCGATGAAGCCGAGATCGGGCAGATACTCGGTGACACGTGCAATTGCCGGAGCCTCGGCGATCCGGCGCTGGACTGGCGAGAAAGGCTTGGTGCGGTTTCTCTGAATTTTCTCAAACTGATTGCCTAAAGCTTCAGCCTCTTGGGTTTTGGCCTGGAGTTCAGTCTCCAAAGAAGCAAGCCGGAGATCTTTCGTACCTACGGCGTCTGCAAGAAGCCGCTTCTCCATCTCGGACTCTTCGAGCTGCGCAGCCGTCGCAGCAGCACTTTCTTGCGTGCCCTGCACGACTTTTTCGAGATTTTCAATCTGCCCTTGGCGCTTTTGCGCATCCGAGCGGTTTTGTACGGCCATGAAAATTGCAGTGCCGCCGAGAGCAAAAGTGGCGATAAGAGAGACGATGGGAAGAGCGTTCATCGGGGAAGTTGAGGTCTGTTTGGGCGGGGAAGTGTCTGCCATTTTGGTGAACGACGTTACAACTCTGCCTTTCTTTGTCCAATCTTGCGCGAAAAGCTTGAATCGTGTGCTAGCCTCGTCGCTTCTTGCCCCCAGACTATCCATGAGCGACGCGAAAAAATCCGGTTACAAACACACCCTCCAGCTTCCCAAGACAGAGTTCCCCATGCGGGGAGACCTGGTAAACCGCGAGCCTGCGCGCCTTGAAGAATGGGAGAAAGACGGCCTCTATCGCAAAATCACCGACGCTCGGAAGGCCGCTGGCGCGGAAACATTCCTCCTCCACGACGGCCCTCCATTCGCCAATGGCGACGCCCACATGGGCACAGCCCTCAACAAAGTGCTCAAGGATTTCGTAGTGAAATCCAAAACAATGGCCGGCTACCACTGCCCCTTCGTCCCAGGCTGGGACTGCCACGGACTCCCAATTGAATTTAAAGTGGTAAAGGAATCGCGCGGGCTGAGCCCAGTCGAAATCCGTGAACGCTCCGAAGCGTATGCCAAAAAATTCGTCGAAATCCAAAAAACGAGTTTTCGCCGCCTCGGCGTCTTCGGTGATTGGGATAAGCCTTACCTCACTTTAAATCCGGAATACGAAGCGGATGTCGTACGCACCTTTGCTAAATTCGTAGAGCAAGGCCTCGTCTATCGCTCGAAGAAACCCGTCCTCTGGTCCTACGGCGCACAGACCGCGCTCGCCGAAGCGGAAGTCGATTACGAAGATAAAGTATCCCCCGCAGTCTACGTCAAATTCCCCCTCGTCGGTGCCGAGGATGGAGCATCATTCGTCATCTGGACCACAACTCCCTGGACCCTTCCTTCAAACCTCGGGATCGCGCTCCACCCCGATTTCGAATACGTCCGCGGCGAATTCACCCACGAAGACGGTCGCTCGGAAACACTCATCATCGGCCGTGAACTCCTCGCGGACTTCGCCGCAAAAACCGGTTTTTCCCAGAAAAACGCCACCACCCACACCAGCACCAAAGGCTCCGATCTCGCCGGAGGCGAAGCACAACACCCCTTCATCCAGCGAACCTCAAAGATCATCACTGGACGCTTCGTCACTGCCGACGCCGGCACTGGCGCAGTCCACATCGCCCCCGGCCACGGCGCAGACGACTACATGGCCGGCCAGGAACACGACTTAGGCGTACTTTCGCCCGTAGATGACGAAGGAAAATTCACCGACGAAGTCGGAATCGAACACCTCGTAGGACTTCACGTCTTCCAGGCCAACAAACCCATCATCGCGCTCCTCGAAGAAAAAAACGTCCTTCTCGGACAAGAGGACTACAAGCACCAGTATCCCTTCTGTTGGCGCTCGAAGACCCCCATCATCTTCCGCGCCGTCGAGCAGTACTTCATCAAAATCGATGCCATCCGCGAGACCGCTCTCAAAGAAATTGATAGCGTCTCCTGGCTCCCCCACTGGGGTCGCAATCGCATCCATGGCACCGTAGAATCGCGCCCAGACTGGTGCATCTCACGCCAGCGCACCTGGGGCGTTCCCCTTCCCATCTTTTACTCTCCCGATGGCGAAGCACTCATCGACCCCGAGCTCGCACGCAAGACCGCCGACCTCTTTGAAAAAGACGGCACCAATCTCTGGTTTGATAAGGACGATGCCTGGTGGGCCAATGCCCTCGGCCTCGAAGAAGGCACCACCCGCTGCCGCGATACGCTCGACGTCTGGATCGATTCCGGCACCTCACACGTCGCCGTACTCGACGCCCACCCCGAGCTCCACTGCCCCGCCGATCTCTACCTAGAAGCGACCGATCAACACCGCGGCTGGTTCCAAAGCTCACTCATGGTCTCCATCGCAGCTCGCGGCGCGGCCCCCTACAAGACAGTCCTCACCCACGGCTTCGTCGTCGATCAAGACAAAAAGAAAATCTCCAAATCCGCCGCCGAAAAAGCAGGGAAACCCATCGATGCCGCCTACTTCTTCAATAAATATGGAGCAGACATGGTGCGCCTCTGGGTAAGCTCCGTCGATTGGCAAAACGAAGTACCCTTCGGCGAAGACCTCTTCAAGCAAACCGCCAATAGCTACCGAAGCCTACGCAATATGTTGCGGATTCTCCTCGCAAATACCGATGGTTTTGCCCCCGAGAAAGACACACCAGCCAATGAAGCCTACACCGCCATCGATCACTGGATCCTCGAGCGCCTCCATCAAGTCACCACCGAATGCCGCGACGCCTATCAAGCATACGAATTCCGCAAAGTATTCAATACGGTAAACCAATTTTGCTCAGCTGATCTCAGCGCCCTCTACGTCGATATCACCAAAGATCGCCTCTACTGCGACGCCATAGATACACCACGCCGCCGCGCGTCGCAGGCCGTCATGCACACCGTAGTCGATTCCCTCTGCCGCCTCCTGTCCCCCGTCCTTGCTTACACCGCCGATGAAGCCTGGCGCTTTCTTGGCCATACAGAAAGCGTACACCTCAGCGAATTCCCCGAAGCCGACGCCGCCCATGCAGGCACCGAAGCATCCGAAAAAATCGCACAGCTACTCCGCGCCCGAGATCTCGCCCAAGTCTCCATCGACGCCGCCACCAAATCCGGAGCCATCAAGAAACGCGAGCGCGCCCAAGTCACCTTCAGCCTCCCGGAAAACGACCCCGCACGTCCCATCCTTGCCGAAAAAGACACCGCGCTCGAATTCCTCATGCTCTCCGACTTCACCGTGGAAACCGCCGACACCCCATCCGCCGCTGTCGCGGAAACCACCCACTCCGAGTGCCCACGCTGCCGCCGTTCGATCCCCCTCGCCGATGATAGCGAGCTCTGCCCACGCTGTGACACCGCGATTGCATGAAGCTCATTCTCATCCTCACCCTCCCTCTCTTCGTCCTCGACTTCATCACGAAGGAACTCATCGTCCGAAAATTCGAGCCACCCTCAGCCACCGGCTACGAATCGGTGACCCTAATTGAAGGTTTTTTCAACATCGTCCGCATTCACAACACCGGAATCGCCTTCGGAAATTTCAACGGCACATCCTGGGCCAACGTCATTTTCACCATCGTCGCCCTCGCAGCGCTGATCTACCTAGCCATTGCCGCAAAAAAAGGGCAATTCCTTACCCTCACCTCTCGCATCGCCGCCGCCCTTCTTGCCTCCGGCATCCTCGGCAATCTCCTCGATCGCATCCTTCGAGGCTACGTCGTCGATTTCATCGGCGTAATTCTCCCATTCTACGGGCAATGGCCATTCTTCAACGTCGCCGATTCCTGCATCTGCATCGCCGCCGCGCTCCTCTTCATCTCCGCCTTCCAAAAACCACCTGAGGCAGATAAAACCACCAGCGCATAGCGCCATACTCGGTTTATAAAAATTTTACAAAAAGGGCTCGCTCGCTCGTGAAAGATATGGTAATTATAAGTCTTGCCGTGTTTTACACTTAGCAGAGACATATTTTTATGGAGCCCAGCCAGATTCCCCCGTTCCCACAAAACGATGTGAGCCCAGACCTCACTCAGCCGAAGACGCCCGCCGAAGCGGAAGCGGCTCGGGCAACGCTTATCGAAGCCATTGAAATGGCACGCAAAGCTCTCGAAGCACTTCCCGCCACACCTACCGAAGCAGCCAATGCAATGGCAGCAGTTGAGGAAGCACCCATCGCTCCCCCGGAAAACATCGATATTCCGCTCGCCGAAGCCACCCCTCCCTCAGAGCCCAGCAGCGAATCAAAAGCTGAAGCTCCCGAAGAACGCGCCTCACGCCGAAGCGATGTCCTCCATCCAGACCCCGTAGAAATCCACTACTGGCGCCGTGCACAAATCGAAGCAATGAACGAAGACCTCGCCCGAGCATTCGATCACGAGCGCAAATCCACCTCCGGCGAAACAGCCCCCTTCGAAGTCGCCCCCCTCACCTTCTCCCATCCCCCTTTCCCGGCCTCCGACGCCGAAGACGATGGCTCCATCTCGCAAGAATTCCCCCTCGGCGGCACAGATAGCTCCCAAGTCGTCCTCCCCTCTTAAGAGCCTGCGCACGCACACAAAGTCTAAGCACCAACGCACACCCACCGGGTTTTGCGTTTTGTGATCTCCCGACTCCCCGCTAAAAGGTATTCCAAATGGAAAACCTTCCCCTCTCCCCCGTCCCGCCAGCACCCGATGGCGACGAAGGTCTCATCGAGATCTGTAATTATTTCGTCCGCGAGCGCAATGCGCTACTCGTCCGCGGATCCTTCGGTCCGCTCTACATGGACTACTACCTGCACCTCATGCAGCACGAAATGAAGCCCGAGCCGCAGCATGATGTACTCTTCAAAGAAGCCCTCGCCGCCTTCACCCTCTACGTCGCCTCCCGCCCCTGGAAAGAAATCACCGCCTGGACTGCCAACCTACAGAATCCGCTCCTCAATATCTTCCTCACCGGCAATTCCACCGCCGGCACCATCACCGGTCGCGTCTTCGCCGATAGCGTAAAAAAGCAATCCACCGGCCAGCTCTACTCCCAAGTCATCGAGCAAGACAAAGAATCCCGCACCAGCATCATCGATATCGAAGGAAACGACTTCTTCACCATTGCCAAAAATTTCCACGCCCAGAGCGACCAGCGCCCCGCCCGCTTCTTCGAAATCCGACCCGAAGAATACGTCCTCATCGCCGCCCAGCCAGACTGCGACCTAGAATGGCTCGCCGCACTCGACTCCGCAAAAATCGCCAACCTAGAAACCTCCGGCGAAACCCTCACCCACCTCGAAACACGCCGCTACCGCTTCCACTGCGGCTGTGAAGCCGCCCGCTTCATCCCCAGCCTCACCTCCCTGAGCACCGCCGAGCTCGACGACCTCTTCACAAAAGGCGACCCACTCACCATTCAATGCCCTCGATGCGGAGCCAGCATTCCCATCTCCCGTAGCGACATCGAAAGCTTCTCCGCCTAAGCCCCCACAGCTACTATCTCACCAGCAAAGACTCTGCCAATCCCGCCTTTGCCAAAATCCGCAGTTTCTCCGTCGTCCCCATCACCTTCCCCTTTCCACGCAGCGGCCTCTCCGGATCCTCCTCAATGATATCGTGAATCCGGAAATAGACCCCAAGTAAAGCCTTCAGCACAGAACGCTCCCGCGGAGCGAGCGACTTCAGAATCTCCGTAAAATACACCTCAGATCGCTCGCGAAATGGACGCGCCTGAGCCACCAGCGCCTTGATCACCTTCGCCCCGCGCACAGTCTCTCCAGCCGCAAGCTCCCCCCGCAGCACCTCCGGCGTCGCCCCAAATTCATCCAGCAACGTCGCCGGAATCGTCACCAGCTGATCTCCCCCAGCCATTGCATCTTTCCTCAAATCCCGAGCAATGTGTGTGAGATAGCAAAACACACCCATTTCGTATCCCGCCTCAGCCAGCGGAAGCGAACGATCATGGCAATATCCTCCTTCGGAAACTTCACACGCCAATACGTAGAGAAAAATCTCCGCCGGAGCCACCGTCGCCCCCACACAATACCCATAAAATTCATCCCACCCCGGCAGCGCCTTCTCCTCGATATCCGCCGTAAGTGCCGCGCCCAACCGAGCCCAAGGCCCCACATCAAGCGTACTCCTTCCCAGAGTATCTTGAAGCGCAGTGAATACCACCGGCTCATAACTTCCCTCCCCCCCAATAAACGTCCCCGCTTTCGCCGCCCGCGATTGCTCTACCCAAAGTGCAATCTTCCCCACTGCCGCCCCTCGAGCCGCCACACGCTCCTCAGCAGAAAGCCCCATGAATTCATCATCCACAAAATCATCAATCACCCGCATCGATGCATACGAACTCGCGAAGAGCGCATGCTTTTCCTTCGGCAGCGCTCGGCTCACCAGCCATAAATTACTTTGGCTCGCACGCGTAATTTCGGCACAACGTACGTGCGCGGCGGCAATCGAATCTAATACCGCCGCAGCCATCTAATCAATTGATCCGAAATGGTGCCCGAAAGGGAAATACACAAAGAGCCCCGGCCCCACAAGATTCTTCTCCGGCACCGCCCCCCATGATCGGGAATCAGAGCTGTGAAAGCTATTATCTCCCATCGCAAAATAATCCTTTTCGCCAAGCCTCTTATCTACAAGCGGGCGCCCAAGCGACCGGTGCAGCCTCGGATCACCGTACCCCTCATAGCCACCCTTCATCGCCATCACCCGAGCCATCCCCGGCTCCTTCGCCTTCTCTCCATTAATCAAAAGATCCGTTCCTTCCACTGTAAGCACATCACCCGGCACACCCGTGAGACGTTTAATATAGTGCTGCGACCCAAATCTCGGATCCATCTGAGATTGCGCGCCTTTGATACCTTTGGTCGTAAAGACAAACACCTCACCACGCTTGGCCGAACGAAAGTGATACGCCACTTTATTCACAAGCACCTGATCTCCCGTATCCACATACCCTCGAGCCAAAACATCTCCCTTTTTCACACGGAATGGCTCCCGAACAGTCTTATTCCCCACCATCTTCGTCTTCCCAGAAATCCTGAATTCCGGTCGCTTTCTCGTCCGTGGAATCTCAATCCTCCCTACCTGCGCAAGCCCCAGCCCAGTACCGGCTTCAAGGCCGCCATTACTCGACTGATCTCCAAGCAACTTATTCAACGGCGAATACACCTTAAACGTCGTCCCATCGTCATACTTGAAATAGGTAAACGTAAAAAATCGAGCAATCGTCTTCTCATAACCACCCACAATGATTCCATCCTTCGGAGCTTTCAGCTCAACGTAATTTCTCCCATACCACACAAAATGCCCTAACTTCGTAAACAGCCCCGGCTGCTCTGGGAGTTCCCCAGTTTCATCCGGCTGCCACTGAGGAGTCGAGACAATCCCGTTCAACGTAGGCTGCATTGATCCCGTTGGGATCTTAAACGGCTGAAGAAAATAAGTCCGTATCCCCACTGCCACCGCGATCGCCACGAAAAACACCTCCACATTCTCCCGAAGCCCCGGGTGAGTCTGCATCGGCAAAGCCGTCTCACAGCGCTTCGTAAGATCCTTTGCCAGCACCTTGCACTGCTCACGATCGCGAGACTTGAGCGCATCCACAAACTTCCCCCGCGCCTCTCGAATACCATCAAGCTTCTCCTCAGAAAGAATATCCTCCTTATAGTCGAGGAATTTTTTCACCCCTTTGAGAAGCATCTTCCCTTCCTTGACGTAGCGGGGCTTTAAAAAATCGAACATAAAAAATGAATCAGTCGCCGGATTTAAGGACTTTAATAAACGCTTCTTGGGGGATGTTCACCTTGCCAAACATCTTCATCTTCTCCTTCCCCTTCTTCTGCTTCTCCAGAAGCTTACGCTTACGCGAAATATCACCGCCGTAACACTTCGCCGTCACGTTCTTGCGCATCGCGTTAATCGTCTCTCGCGCAATGATATTTGCACCAATACTCGCCTGGATTGGCACTTTAAACATCTGCACCGGAATCACTTCCTTGAGCTTTGCACAAAGCGCTCGCCCACGACTTTGAGCCTTCGTCGTATGCACGATACTTGAAAATGCATCCACCGGCTCCGCATTAATCAGCACATCCATCTTCACCAGCTTGGCAGGCTCGTAGCCATCGTGCTCATAATCCATACTCCCATAGCCCTTCGTCGCACTTTTCAGCTTATCATTGAAATCGACCAGAATCTCATTCAGCGGCAGCCGCACCGTGAGCATCACGCGAGTATCATCAAGCGTCTCCGTATTAATCAGCGTGCCTCGCTTCTCCATCGTGAGCTGCATCATCTCACCAATATAATCATTCGGAACCAAAATAAACGCCTTCACCATCGGCTCTCGAATCTCCTCGATCTGAGAAGCATCCGGAAGAAACGTCGGATTATCCACCTCAAGATCGCTACCATCCGTCTTCGTCACCTCATAAATCACCCCAGGGTAAGTCGAGATGATGTCCATATTAAACTCCCGGCGCAGACGCTCCAAGATAATTTCCATATGAAGGAGACCAAGGAATCCACAGCGGAAACCAAAACCAAGCGCAGCAGAACTCTCCGAAGTAAACTGGAACGCCGCGTCATTAATCTGGAGTTTCCCCACCGCCAGCTTCAGCTGCTCAAAATCATCCGTACTCACCGGATAAATTCCGGCAAAAACCATCGGCTGAATCTCTTTAAAACCGGCAAGCGGCTCCGGTGCAGGCCGCTGTGATTCGGTCGCAGTATCGCCGATCTTCACCTCCGCTGCCGACTTCATGTTCGCGATCAAATACCCCACATCCCCCGATTCCAACACATCCCGCTTCGTCATCTTCGGGGTAAACACACCCACCTCCTTCACATCGTAAATTTTCCCCGTGCTCATCATCCGGATCGAAGTCCCCCGCTTCAATGTCCCGGAAAACATCCGCACATAAGAAATCACTCCACGAAAGCTATCGTAAAGCGAATCAAAAACCGAAGCGCGAAGCAGCCCATCATCCCCGCCAATCACCTTTGGCGAAGGCACCCGCGTGACCACCGCTTCCAAAATTTCTTCAATCCCGATCCCCATCTTCGCGCTCGCCGGCACCGCATCTTCCGCCGGTATCGCTAGAATGTCTTCCAGCATCCGATGCGCCATCGGGAGATCCGCATTAGGAAGGTCGATTTTATTGACCACCGGAACGATCGTGAGGTTCTGCGCATTCGCCAAGTGGAGATTTGCCACCGTCTGCGCCTCCACTCCCTGTGCCGCATCCACGATAAGAATCGCCCCCTCACACGCCGCAAGACTCCGCGAGACCTCATACGAAAAATCCACGTGCCCCGGCGTATCAAGAAGATTCAGCTTATACGTCAGCCCATCCTTCGCCACATAATTCATCGTCACCGGATGAGACTTGATCGTGATACCACGCTCACGCTCAAGATCCATCCCATCTAAAAGCTGATCTTGCTGCTCACGTTCAGTGATCGTTTGGGTGTGCTCAAGCAGCCGATCCGACAGCGTGGTTTTCCCGTGATCGATGTGGGCGATAATAGAAAAATTCCGGGTGCGCTCTAGGGACATGGGGGCGGTAAAGGACGGCGATCCTAGTAGCGAATACAAGAAGTGTAAAGCAGGCTAGAAAAACGCGAGTTTCTCGCTACAATCCCGCTACCTCGAAGCAATGTAAATTCTTCTCAGCTGTAAAAATTAAGGTTTACTTAAATATACGCCCATTCTAATCTTTTTAGAGAAACTTCCTCATCTTTCCCCACCCGAACACCCGCATATTCCCATGGACTCTCAAGACTCACCGGACGCCACCCCGGAAAAGAAAAGCTCATCAATCAGCACATGGCTCTTCGCCATCGGCCTTCTCTTTGTGGGAATCGCCTTCGCCTTCGCCTTCTCGATCCACGAAGATAAAGTGAAGACAGAAGAGCAGCTAAAGCTCGTCGAGACGGATAACAAAAATCTGATGGTCGCGAAAACCGACCTCACAAAAGAGCGCGACGACCTCACCGTAAAAGCTGAATCCCTCACCAAAAAGCTCGCCGCCGCTGGAGAACTCGAGACCAAGCTGAAAAACGACATCACTAGCCTCGAAGGCAACGTCTCAAAGCTCACCGATAATAAAAAGCAGCTCGAGACGAACCTTGATGGCCTCAAGAAAAAGCTCGCCGCCATCGAGAAAGAACGCACCAAGCTCCAGACAGAACTCAGCAAAGCCACCTCTTCAAACCAGGCACTCACCAAGACCAAAGAAGAGAACTCCAAGAAAATCGGATCACTCGAAGAGAAAGTCGCCAAACTCGAAGGCGACCTCAAGAATCAGTCCACCACCTTGGAAACACTCAAAGCCGAGCGCGATCGCCTCGCCCAAGGCAAGAAAGCAGCCGAAGACAAAGTCGCTCAGCTCACCGCCGAAGCCGAGAAAATGAAAGCTGCCAACGCTCAAACTGCCGCAAAAACCACCGAGCTTGAAAACAAAATCAAAGCCAGCGGAAATCAGAAGCAGGAACTCGAGAAACTCAAAAAAGAGCGCGACGTCCTCATCTCCGACAAAAAAGCACTCGCCGAGCAGCTCGCCGAAGTCGCAGCCAAGCTCGAAGAACTCACCAAGAAAAAAGCCGAAGCAGATAAAGGCGGCGACACCGCAGCCATCAAAGCCGCCAACGAAAAAAACGCCGCCCTCACCGCCGAGCGCGACGAACTCAAGCGCCGCATCGCCGAAATGGCCAAGCTCAAAACCGTCCACGCAGACACCAGCACGCTCGACGGACTTCAGTCCAGCCTCGTTGAAATCCAAAAAACCAACGCCCGCATCTCACAAGCGTTCCACGAAATGTCCAACAAAGCCCACGCGCTCAACGAGCAGATTCAGCAGCTCGAGCAAGCTCTCGGCAATGAGATCAAAAAGAACACCATCCTGAACGCTAATTCCCCAGAAGGTCTCACCTTCTCCCAGGCCGACCGCCAGCTCATCGAGCGCGTCGAGCAGCTCCAGCGCGACCTTCTTGGTTCAAACTAAAAGAAAGCTCAAAGCAATTTTTCCTCAAAGGGCGCGGTTAATCCCGCGCCCTTTTTCGTGCGCAGATCAGCTACTCTGCCACCATCCTCGCAATCACGATTCGGATCTGCCCATAGCTAAATTTTTGTCCCCCAGCCTCATAGATTGGCTTAAGCGGCTCAGCCCCATGCTGAGCAATAAGCTTCCGCAGCCCCTCTTCCTCCACCTCGCTCACGAAAGCCCGGTGATCCACCGCCTCGCCTTCCTCAATCAAGCGTGCCACATGGCTCTCCACCGTGCTCAGGCCGATCCCGCGTTTTTTCGCTATCTCTGCGAGGCTGAGATTCTCTTTTAAGAGATCAAGCGTCGCGTAAAAAGTATTGCTGAGCGGCTTCTTAATCCCGTCTTTCGAAGGCGGAGCGCCACCATCAGGAAGTGCCTCCAATTTTTGCCCCTTCACCTCAGGATGCTCCGAGAAATACCCGCTCAGAGCCTTCATAAATGCGGCTCCGAATTTTTCAAATTTCTCCTGCCCGATCCCATGCAGCTTCAGAAAATCGGCTTCCGTCTCAGGCATCAGCGCCGTCATCTGACGCAACGTCCGATCACTCGCCACCACAAATGGCGGCACCGCCTGCCCATCCGCAATCTCTTTCCGCACCGCTCTCAAATGCTCGAACAGCCCCCGATCATAAGCGAAATCCTCCTCCACAGTCGCCCGTGAGCGACCAGCTTTCTCCGGCTCAACACGCTGATCTTGTAACGTCTCAAACGTCTCCTCCCCCTTCATGATCCGCCAAGCTCGCTCGCTTAATTTTGGCACAGAATAATCTCCCGGAGGAACCACCACCACCCCCTCACTGATGAGACTATCCAGTAAGGAACGCCAATAAGCCTTCGGCTGTCCCTTTCCCAGCCCATAAGTCTTGAGCTGATTGTGCCCCATCTCGCGAATCCTCTGGGTATTTGCTCCCGTCACAATATCACAGATGTGCACCGCTCCGAAACGCTCGCCACTACGCGCCATCGCAGAAAGAAGCACCTGCGCATCGCGGGTGACGTCTTTTTTCTCGAAATTGCCATCACAAAAATCGCAGGAACCACAATTTTCCGCCTCCAGCGTCTCCCCAAAATATCCCAAGAGACTTCTCCTCCGACACCGCGGCTGAGCGCCGAAACTCTCCATCGCCCGCAACAAATCCAACGAACGCCTTCGCTCTTCTTCATTTTCGATCTCATCAATAAACCGCCGAATCTTGAAGCCATCCCCCGGCGAATAGAGAAGAAGGCAGTGCGAAGGCTCACCATCACGCCCCGCTCGTCCCGTCTCCTGATAGTAGCTTTCGATATTTTTCGGCAAATCCCCATGAATCACAAAGCGCACATCAGGCTTATCAATTCCCATCCCAAAGGCCACCGTCGCCACGATAATTCGGCAGTTATCCCGGAGGAATGCCTCCTGCGTCTCCGAGCGCTCCGCATTTCCCATCCCTGCATGGTAGGCACGCGCATCAATCCCCTGCCTCTTCAGCATCTCCGCCGTAGCTTCAACCGACTTCCTACTGGTGCGATAAATGATCCCACACTGACCCTCCCGAGCCTTAATAAATTCCACCATCTGCCGCTCCCAATCCTTTTTCGCCCGCACTTCGTAGTAGAGATTCTTCCGATCAAACGAAGCCCGCACTTTCACCGCTTTCTCCAGCTCAAGATGTCGCTCGATATCCTCCGCCACCTGATGCGTCGCAGTTGCCGTGAAAGCCGCCATCGGCACTCCAGGAAACTCCTTTTTCAACTGCGCGAGAAAGAGATAGTCCGGCCGAAAATCGTGCCCCCACTCCGAAAGACAGTGCGCCTCGTCGATCGCAAAAAACGACGGTTTTCCCAGCGGGCAATCACGCAATTTGTCCAAAAAGCCCGGCACACAAAGCCGCTCCGGAGCAGCATACAAAAGATCCAACTCACCCGAGCCGTAAGCCCTCGCCGCCTCCCTCCGCTCTTCTATCGAAGCCGCACTATTCACACAAGCAGCCCGAATCCCATTCGCTCGCGCCGCATCCACCTGATCCTTCATCAATGCAATAAGCGGGCTCACCACCACTGCACAGCCGTCCTTCGCCACCGCCGGAAGCTGATAGCAGAGACTCTTCCCCCCACCCGTCGGCATCACCCCAAAAACATCCCTCCCCGCTAGAAGCCCCTCCACAAGCCCCTCCTGGTGAGAGCGAAAGCCAGAGAAACCAAAAGTATCTCGAAGTATCGATTGGGTATTCATAAGAACAGGCACCCTCCCTTGCCCCCCACACTTCGTCAAGAAAAAGGGATTCTGTGCCAGCTCTCGTCCAAGCGATCAGGCTTAAGTTCCACTCTCTAAAGTTGCCAGCCGATAAAAAGTCCACAGTATGCGCGATGATCCAGACCACTCCCCTCTGCAAGCCACCGCTCGACCCAGAATTCATCCCAGCAGCACTTTGGAATCGTGAATACCGCAAAGCCGCAGCCAGCACCCCTGCCAGCCGCAAAGTAAGCATCGCCGTAGATCGCCCCGAAGGCACCTCCTGGATCTACGAGACTAGCCTACTTCCCACATCGGACGAATCCGCAGCAGACACCCTCAAATACTGCGAGCGCATCGTAAAATTCCTCCTTTGGGCCTGGGGAGGCTCAAGCGTCCGCATCAGCAACGCCCCCGATGTAGTCGAGCAGCTACAAGCCATCTACTCCGCGGATGGCGCTCGCGCCTTCGATCACGGATTCATGGGCACCACCTGTTTCGACAAAGCCTTCTCCATCACCAACGCAGATGAAGCAGACCTCACGGAAACACTCCCACCCGCCACCGGCGGTGTCGGCTCGCTCAAAGGCAACCGCCTCGGATTCGACCTCGGCGGAAGCGACCGCAAATGCGCCGCCATGATCGACGGCAAAGTCGTATTTTCCGAGGAAATCAAATGGAGCCCCTATTTCGAAAGCGACCCAGCCTACCACCGAGCCGGGATTGAAGACAGCCTCAAGCGAGCCGCCGCCCACCTTCCAAGCGTCGATGCCATCGGAGGCAGCGCCGCCGGCATCTACATCAACAACGAACCCCGCGTCGGCTCACTCTACCGCGGCATCAGCCCTGAAGACTTCCAGAAATCAATCCGCCCACTCTTCCACGAACTAAAATCCGAGTGGAACGACATTCCCTTCGAATTGGCAAACGACGGCGACGTCACCGCCATGGCCGGAGCCATGGCCATCAACGACAACGCAGTACTCGGCATCTCGATGGGCACCAGCCTCGCCGCAGGCTACATCAACACCAGCGGCTCCGTCACCGGCTGGATCAATGAGCTCGCCTTCGTCCCCGTCGACTACCGCCAAGGCGTCGCCACCGACGAATGGAGCGGCGACGACGGCTGCGGCGTGCAATATTTCTCCCAGCAAGGCGTCGGCCGCCTCCTCCCCCTTTCTGGCATCGAAGTCAGCCAAGACCTAGGCCTTCCCGAAAAGCTCGAAGCCGTCCAGGAACTAGTCGCACAAGGCGATGAACGCGCAGAAGCCATCTACCAGACCATCGGCATCTGCTTCGGCTACACCATCGCCCACTTTTCCGAATTCTACGAATTCCGCCACCTCCTCCTCCTCGGTCGAGTCAGCTCCGGCAAAGGCGGCGATATCATCATGGCCGAAGCCCGCCGCGTCCTCGACCTAGAATTCCCCGAACTCTCCAAGACCATCGCCTTCCAAACCCCAGATGAAAAAACCAAACGCCACGGCCAAGCCATCGCCGCAGCCACCCTTCCAAAACTCGATTAATCGACTCCGCACCCTCCGCCAATTAAATCGATGAACGACCTATCCCAACAGTTCTCTCAAAAAGGCTCGGATCTCTACATCCCCGACGCCCACAACGAAGCCCTCCCACGCACCACCCACCTCGGCGTCGGAGCCCACCAGGACGACCTCGAATTCATGGCCATGCATGGCATTCTCGAATGCTACGAAAACGCCAACCAATGGTTCGGCGGAGTCACCTGCACCAACGGCGCAGGCAGTGCCCGCACCGGTGAATTCGCCAACGTCACCGACGAACAAATGCAAGAAATTCGCGCCGAAGAACAACGCGCAGCAGCCCGCCTCGGCCAATTCGGCTTCATGGCACAACTCCACCTCCCCAGCGCCAACATCAAAGACCCCAACAACAACGATCTCGAAAACGACCTCATCAAGATCCTCACCGAAGCACAACCCGAAATCGTTTATACCCATAACCTAGCCGACAAGCACAGCACCCACATCGCCGTAGCATCATCCCTCATCAAAGCCCTCCGCCAGCTCCCCCAAGCACAGCGCCCCAAACAACTCATCGGCTGCGAAGTCTGGCGCGACCTCGATTGGATGCCCGACGACAAAAAAATCGTCATGGACCTAAGCTCACGCCCCGAGCTAGCAACACAACTAAACGGCCTATTCGTCTCCCAAATCAGCGGCGGAAAACGCTACGACCTAGCCGTCGAAGGCCGCCGCCGAGCCAACGCCACCTTCTTCGATAGCCACTCAGTAGACCAATCCCAAAGCGTCGCATTCGGCATCGATCTCACCCCCCTCATCAACGACGACACCCTCTCCCCCGAAGCCTACATCCTAAGCTTCATCACCGAATTCCAGCAAAACGTCCAAAAAGAAGTCAGCAAGTTTTTCTAAAAAGCCTGCCCCCCACCCTTAAAAAACTCCTTTAATCCCTGCCAGACCCGGCGTATCTCCCGCGCCCCATGCCCGACGCCCCGTCCTCCAAAATTCCAGGCAAACTCACCATTGGCCTACCCAAAGGTTCGCTCCAAGAGCCCACCCTCAAGCTCTTTAAAAAAGCAGGCTGGGACATCTACGTCTCCTCCCGCTCTTACCGCCCCACCGTTGATGATCCCAATCTCGAGCTTCGCCTCCTTCGCGCCCAAGAAATTGGCCGATATGTAGACCATGGATTTCTCGACGCCGGCATCACTGGCCAAGATTGGATCGAGGAAAACGGCGCTGATGTAGAAGTCGTCTGCGACCTCCCCTACTCCAAAGCCACCAGCGCCCCCACCCGCTGGGTTCTCGTAGTCCCCAACGACTCCCCAATCCAAACCGTCAAAGACCTCGAAGGCAAGCGCATCGCCACCGAAGCCATGGGGCTCACAAAAAAATTCCTCGCCGCGCACGACACCACCGCGAAAGTCGAATTCTCCTGGGGAGCCACCGAAGTGAAAGTCCCTGAGCTCGTCGATGCCATCGTCGATATCACCGAGACCGGCTCCTCGCTCCGCGCAAACAACCTCCGCATCGTCGCCACCCTCACCACCAGTTTCCCCCGCCTCGTCGCCAACCCCAAAGCCTACAAAGACCCCGAAAAACGCAAAAAGCTCGATCAACTCGCCCTCCTTCTCACCGGCGCGCTCAACGCCCGCGACAAAGTCGGCCTCAAGATGAACATCGAGCAAAAGAACTTGAAAAAGCTCCTCGGCGTCCTACCATCTCTGCTCTCCCCTACGGTCTCGCCCCTCTCCCAAGAAGGTTGGATCGCAATAGAAACAGTGATCTGCGAATCCGTAGTGCGAGAAATCATCCCCCAGCTCAAAGATGCCGGAGCCACCGGCATCATCGAGTATCCGCTCAACAAGCTGGTAGATTAAAACCAAATTTCAGAAAACACCCAAACCACCAATTACCATGGGATCCCTCAAAAAACGACGTAAGTCCAAAATCAGTAAGCACAAGCGCCGCAAGCGCATGAAAGAGAACCGCCACAAAAAGCGCCTCCGCTACAAGAGCTAATCCAGCTCATTTCCGAAAACGGCTCCAAGTTCACTTGGAGCCGTTTTTTTGTGCAGCCATCTCCCAAAAACGCCAAAAAAAACAAAAGAGTCGCTAATATCCCATTACCCATCGCTGTATGACTCTATCCGACGAACTCTACGCTGCCACAATAATGCCAAAACTCCTCCTCCATCTAGCCTCCCTGATTCTCGTGGCAACGCCACTCCAAGCAGAGCCGCCCGCAAGCGCTCAAGGCGCGTTCACGGAAATCGCTTCCCAACTCACCTCAGGCAATATCGAAGGCGCGCTCGAATCCATGACTCCCAAAGCCAAGGAAGAATACATTTCGCAAGCACTCATCAATATCGCCACAAAGATCGCATCTGGCGAAAAATTTCCAACAACATCGCCCAATAGCACCCAGCTCTCAGCCACACCCGCAAGCCTCGGCTTCGATACTTTTGAATTCCCCACATGGCTCACTACAGACAACGGCCCTGATCCCTCAAAAAAAGCACTCGCTACATTTAAGGAAAGATTAATCAGCCTCCTGAATGAGTCCACCGACCGAACCAAATCACTCCAAAGCCTCTACCAGCTCAATCAAGCTATCCAACCCGGAATCTTCAGCAGTAAAATCATCCCACCTAAAGAAGATTCCCCCACATCCCCTGGGCGCATCTGGATCAAATCAAATCAAGACGAGCGAGCACTCGCCCTCACATTCGAAAAAAAGGAAAACCAGTGGCTCTATTCGGGTATAGATACCCTAGCAACCAACGCCAGGGCAAACCAATTCACTGCCATTGAAAACTTAGAAATTTCCGGAAAAACACTCGAAGGCAAAGAATTCAATCTCTCTGATTTAAAAGACAAAATCGTATTGATCGATTTCTGGGGCACCTGGTGAGCAGGCTGCATCAAAGCTTTCCCTCAGTTGGGGGAACTCAAAAAAAACTACGCCAAACAAGGATTCGAAATCGTGGGCATCGCCCTCGATCAAAAAAAGACTCTTCAGAAATTCTTTTCAAAAAGAGCCGCTCTTCCTTGGCTCAACATCATCGATTCCGATGGAGCCATCAGCGAGCGCCTCAAAATCACACAATTCCCAACCTACCTCCTCATTGATAAAAACGGCACCCACTTCGCTACCACAACAAAATCTGAAGAAATCAACGCTCTGATTAAAGAGAAGCTCAACACTAAATAATCTTCATTTCTACATACATTCATGAACCCGCTCCACCAACTACACGCACTTCCTATTCTCTTAGGAACCGCTACTCTTCCGCTATCTGCAGCGGCCTCCACCGGCAATGCCCAATTTGAATCTCCCGTCCGCATGAAAGCCGGCGGACAGCCCATCAGCATTACCGATCCAGGCTATGCCACCCCAGCCTGGGTCGACGTCACTGGCGATGGCCGCGAAGACCTCGTCGTAGGGCAATTCGACCATGGACGAATTCAAATATTCGAACGCACCGAAAACGGAACGCTAACTAAAGGACGCTGGCTCATGGCAAATGATGCGATTGCTGCAGTTCCAGATGTCTGGTGATGTCATTCCTCCACTCCACAGTTTGTGGATCTCAATAAAGACGGACATCTCGACGTTATCTCCGGCTCGTATCGTGCCGGTGTCTACGGAAAGCCCACCAGTATCAATGCTCCCATGCACATTTTTTGGGGATCTGAAGATGGCAAATTCAGCCTCCCGAAGACACTTCTAGGCAGTGATAAGAAGCTTCTTGCGATGAACTCGAGTAAAGGCGAGAAGCCCCTCAAAGGACAGACCCTCAAGAGCTGCCCGTTCCCAGTCGATTTAAATGGCGATGGAAACCTAGATATCGTCTCAGGGAACGCCGCTGGCACTTTTGCATTTTACCCAGCCAAAGGAAATGTGAAGTACGATCCCGAGCCAACATGGCTCAAAACAGAAAATGGAGAACTACTCAAAGTAGAAGGTGGAGACAGCGGCCCCGTATTCACTGATTGGGACAGCGATGGCGACATGGATATGCTCAGTGGATCACTCTGGGGAAATGTCTATCTATTTACCAACACCGGCACAAAAACAGACCCCAAATTCAGTGCTCCCGTATCACTGATCACAAAGAAGCCCTCCGAAGAAGGCGATGGCTTTCCCGACAAAGTAGGAACCGATCACATCAAGCAGCCAAATGTCAGCTGGCGAGTCGCCGTAGCCGATGTCAATGGAGACGAAAAGCTCGATATCATCGTGGGGGACCGACAGTTTCTCACCTTAGCAAACGAAGGAGTGGAAGAATCTGTAGCAAAAGAGAAACTTCTCGAATCACAAGCCGGCCATGAGATACTCGATGAAGCTACCGCTAATTTCGATTTCGATAACGAGGAAAACTGGACCGAAGAACAAAAAAAATCCTGGGAAGACTATCTAGCAAAAGCAGATGCCCTCGATAGTGCGCTGGCACCATTCATCGTAAAACGAGCATCTGGCTTTGTCTGGGCCTATATCCGTAAATAAGACCCCTTACAACAAAGCGTCACGCGGCGGGGTGATTCCAAAAACATCAAAAGCCCGAATCACCTTGCCGCTGCGCGGCTCTCTCCAAACCACGCCTCCAAGGGAGCCGTCTTAAACTGCGGGAAGGTATTCAGCCACCTCTATACCAGGCTCGGAGCCCACCAGCATGAATACATATTCGCCATCAGACCAGCCCCCAGTCTGAAGCCCACGACTCGTTTCAAGGCTCGTGAGACTAGCAAGATCGGCTTCAGCAAAGCCTGATTTATCAGCGATGAAAAGGTGCACAATCTCACCATCTTCGCGAGTGAAGCAGACCAATCCAACCCTGCCGCCATTCCAATCGATAGACTTACAGCCCATCATACCAAGCGGCTGAAGCCCAGCAGGAACACTGGCGAAAACTGGAGCACCTGATTCGCGTAAGCTCGCCTGAGCTTCGGATGCGCTATCGGTCATCGCATCGAGGAAAAAGCGCTCATTGGCAAAATGTGCCATGTGATCACGGTAAATCGCCCCCATGTCTGCTTGCTCAGCGATGGCGGGGAATTCAACCGGCGAAGGAATAATAAGCGACCCGACGCCAAGAACGAGCGCCACAGTAGCAGCTGCCGCCAAGGGCCAGTACCGCTTAAACGCGCTAGGACGAATAATCTCGGCGAGCTGAGGCTCAGCATCTTCAGCAGGCAATACCGTTTTACCAAGAGCTAGCAACTTGGCTTCAAGATCGGCGGGAACAGGGAATTCCGCGAGCTTTGCCGCAAAGGCGCGGTCGAATTCTTGTTCTTGCGGAGAGGGAGTGTCGTCGGGGGACATAAAAATATTTAGCTGACGTGAAGAGCGGCTCGAAGGACATCTTTGCCCCGTGAGAGGCGCGACATGACGGTGCCGATAGGAATTTCCAGGGACTCGGCAATTTCTTTGTAAGTAAGACCTTGGATATAAAAGAGTGAGAGTGGTAGGCGAAATTTATCTTCGATTCCAGCAAGAGCATCCATGGCAAGCGACGCGTCCATACTCTGGACAGCTTTGGAGTCTTCAGCGTAATCCAAGCGGTCAGCCTCTTCGATCTCAACGCTCGGATGAGCCTTTTCGCGGCGCAGGCTATTATAGAACTCGCGCTTCATTGTGGTCGCGAGCCAGGATTTCACTTTGCTGTGGTCTTTGATTTGATGCCCCTTGCGGGCAAATTTAAGGAAGGTTTGTTGAGTAAGGTCTACGGCATCGGGTTCATTTTTGACGAGGCTGTAGGCGAATCGGAAAATGTCGGTGTAGTAATCCTTCACCACGGTATCAAAATCGGGTGCAGGGCTAGTCACTGTTTCGGGAGAATCGGGCACGGTAAATCAGTATCCCCGGATACGGAGCAGGATGCCAGGCTCGTTTTTGGAAAACTTGAGGAAATGCCATTGCCCTGAGCAGACGCCCCAGAAGGAATATAATTCCCAGTTAAGGTGATTTTTTTTGCGACCCTTTTATTTGGCGAGATCTGAACCAAGGTTTGAGCTCCCCAGACGTTAGCCCTCTGTCCACTAATGCGCGCCCATTTATATTCAGCTTTCCTAAGTATCGCAGCCACCGTGCCAGGCAGCTCCGCAGAGCCAGATCCTTCAGTACGCTGGGAAACACTCGCAGCCAATGCGCACGATGCCTTTGGAAAGGCCGATGCGAGCGCCCTTTCGAAAGCCCTCGACGCCGCAGCTACCATCGATCTAGCCAAAGCACTCGATCTCGCAGCACAGCATTCACTCGATCCCACAATCATCGCTGGAAGTTGGCGCCCGTCCCCAGAAAATACAGAGAGCGCATTCCACATCGCCCTCAAAGCCCCTTTTTCCTCCTACCAAAACCACCTTCTTCTTGGAATCCTTCACTCCTGGGTAAAGCGCGATCCACAGAACGCGCGCGCCATCATTGATGCCCTTCCCGAATCCCCTGAGCGCTCAAATCTCCAGGAAAATTTCCGGCAAGCGCTCCTGCGGTTTCGTCCCAAGGACGCTTTAGAGCTCGCCCTCACAGAACGCGGCACCCCCGGAACAATCCGGCTGAGCGCGGCAGCCCACGCCCTCACGAAGGCCGATCGTCAGGCATCCATCAGCACTCTCGCCGAAATCCCAGTAGCTGACACCAGCAGCCGCCTCCAAGTCCTCGGAGCAATCACGAAACACTGGGCAACCACTCATCCTTTTGCTGCCGCCGAATGGTCAAAAACCACTCTCACCACCGAATCCGAAAAAGAAACGGCTTTCGAAGAAGTACTCTACACTTGGAGCACCTCAGCCCCCGATTCCGCCTTTACCTGGGCGCTCGCTCTCAATCCCGGGAGCCCCCGCGATTCAGCCCTCCGCGCATTTGTCTTCCGCACCGCGCACCAAAAGCCCGCAAAAGCATTCCAGGCAGCACTCGCAATCACCGATTCACATTCTCAAGAAACTGCCCTCTTCACCGTCATCACCGAATGGGCTTCCCACGATAAGCACGCCGCCAAAGCCACTATCGAAGCTACAGCCTCACTCCCAGAGGAACTCCGCATTCGCCTCAAAACCGACCTCGACGGGCAGGCTCCCTAGCCCCATCGTCACTCCCCCACGCACTTTTCCTACCATGTCCACGCCCCGCCGTTTTCTCAAAATTTTCTGCACCTTTGCGATCCTCGCCCTACTCCCCGCAGCAGCCCACGCCCAGCTCCGCGTGAGCCTCGCCTTCAAACGCGATACCTTCATGATGTATGAGCCCGTGCGCGCCGAAGTTACCGTGAAAAACGTCTCCGGCACCAGCTTCGTCCTCGGCGGCCCCGGCGGCCAATCCTGGCTCAGCTTTAATCTAACAAACGGCGATGGCTCCAACGTCGCCCCCTTCAATAGCGGCCGGATCAACGCCGAAAGCCGCGTCATGAAGCCCGGCGAAGAACTCGTCCAACCCGTCATCCTCAACCGCGGATTCTCCCTCTCCCGCCGCGGCAATTATGTCGCCCGCGCCCAAGTCTATTTCCCCCCACTCCAGCGCTACCTCAGCACCCCATTAAAACGCTTCAATGTCGATGATGGCCGCGTCTTCTGGGAACGCACCTTCAAAGCCCCCGAATCCCAAGGCGGAGGCTTCCGCAAGTATCAGCTCATCTCCTACTCCCAATACGACAAATCCCGCATCTACCTTCGCCTCCGAGACGAGAGCCTAGACCGCGTCCTCACCACCTACTCCCTCGGTCGCGCCATCATCCACAAGCAGCCCCAAGTAACCACCGACGCCGAGAACCACCTCCACGTCCTCTACATGGGAGCCCCAAAAATGTACGTCCACGCCGAAATCAGCACCAACGGCAAAGTCCTCGACCGCTCCGTCTACAAAGACCCGAAAAACAACCCTCCCCGCCTCGTTCAATCCAATACCAATATCGTTCGCGTCTCCGGCGGCGTCTGGCGCGACCCCGACGCTCCCGCCACCGGCCCTGGCCCCGGCGGCACCAATGTTCGCAGCCTTTCGGAGCGCCCTCCCGGCTGGAAAGGCTGATCCTTCGCTCCCAAAAAGCTTAAGAATTCTTAAAGAAACTGCCGTTTCTGCTTGCGAACGTCCCCCGCTCCCCCTTCCCTGAGCAAACCCATCCCGCCTAGCGCCCCGTGCCCACTCACTCCAAAGCCCCATTTCCCATCAAAATGGCATTGGCGCGCCTCGCAATCATCACTCTCATCATCTTCGCGGTAGCCCCCACCGCTGATGCAGCCCGCTTCTCCCGCGTCGTCCTCGACCCCGGCCACGGAGGCCACGACCGAGGTGGCCACAAAGGGCGCTACTACGAAAAGCACCTCGCCCTCGACGTCGCATTCCGCGTCGAAAAGTATCTCAAGCGCTACGGCATGCCCGTAAGGATGACCCGTCGGCGCGACCAATTCATCCCCCTCAGCACCCGCTGCTCCATCTCCAACGCCTCCGGCTCCGCAATCTTCGTCTCCATCCACTTCAACAGCGCTAGAAACACCCGCGCCCAAGGAATCGAGACCTTTTACTACAGCCGAAGCTCCTTCAATCTCGCTCGCTTCCTCCAAGCCTACCTCATTCACGACACCAAAGCGACCAACCGAGGCGTCAAATACCGCGGCTTCAAAGTCCTCCGGTCCAATCGAAAGCCCAGCGCCCTCGTCGAGCTCGGCTTCCTCAGCAATTCCTCCGAGCGCCGCCGCTTCCTCAATCCTCGCTACCGCCAGAAGCTCGCCGAATCCATCGGACGCGGCATCCTCGCCTACCGAAGAAAAGGCTAGCGCCACTCGCGCCCTTCCCTTCGCTCACTCGGCCAGAGGCAGCAGCACCACATTCCGGTAAAACACCTCCGAGCCTTCCGCCTGGAGAAGGATCCGCCCATTCACCAGCGGCGAGACACTTCCATCCGCCTCCACCTTTCGGCAATCGATCGCCTCATTCACGATTCGCCCATTCACCTTAAAAATCGCGTGATCCCCTCGCACGATAAGCTCCACCATATTCCAGCCAGGCCTCTCCCACGAATACGAACGCGAGACTTTCGAGTAAGGACGGCTCACATCTTCCGGACGCGTCACCAATGAACCTTTTGGAGAATAGGTGAAGCTCGCCCCATCTATCTTCGATTTCGCCTGCGCACCAATGATCCACAGATCGCCGGTATCCCCTTCCTGAATCTGAAGCTCCACCGAAGCCGGCCAGATCTTATTCGCATCCATCACATGGACAAGCACACCCGCATCCCTCACAGCATTCGCCCGAGGCGCAAACTTCTTCTTCCCCCACTTGAAGTCCACTTTCAGATGGTAATTTTCAAAAGAACGCTTCGTCACAAGTCCCGCAAACGGCTGCTTCGAGCCTCCCTTTTGAGTGGGATACACATGAATCTCTCCCTCTTTCACAGAAAAAATCTCCTGCTCCTCCAATGGAATCGATTCCTCTCCCACCAGCACCTCCCACCCAGTGAAATCCTTCCCATTAAAAAGCTGAATCTCATCCTCTTCACCTTGCACCGGCAAAATAAAAGCACTCAGACAAGCCGCAATATATCCAATTTTAAACATAATAATAGATTCAGGGAACACTCAACTGATAGCTACCAGGCTGCCCACGCAAAGTCACTGCTGCACCAAAAGCCTCAGAAAGCGCACCGCTCGAAAAACTATCTTCAAGCTTCCCCGCACTCAGCGCCGCACCCTTCCCCAAAACGAGCCCATGGGTAAACCCCTCCACAATCTCTTCCACATGATGCGTCACAAACACCATCCGAGGAAACTCCCGGTGAGAACTAGCGACACTCGTCAAAAAAGTAAGAAAGCTAGCCCGCGCCACAGGATCTAATCCCGCGCAAGGCTCATCGAGAAAGAGAATCCGGCACCCAGACATCAAGGCACGCGCAATCAGCACCCGCTGACGCTCCCCCTGCGAAAGCTGCTTCCAAGACCTCGCCGCAAGATGCTCCAGACCCAG